>JBBAOD010000227.1:0-4019 GCA_040401635.1 Phycisphaerales bacterium | reverse complement strand
TCGACAGTGTCACCATGCAGCGAACGGTCCCATGGGAGTTTGCCGCGCCCGCCTCCGCTCATGCGGTGGTGCGGATTCCTGCCGTGGTGATGGCGGGAGTCCCCGGTGTGGCCGCAGATATTGGGTTGACCGACACGGTGCTTGATGCCAACGTGACGCTCGGTGCCAAGATGGCTGCGCGGGGAACACTCACTTCAAAGATTGCAGCACACAGCGGGAACAAGCGCGTGCCGCTCGCACCGCTCAGTGCACACTTTGCATGGACCGATGCTGGCGCAGCGCCCGCCTCGTGGACGGCCGATGCGGATTTGGATGGCATCAAAGTTGACGGTCTCGCCATGCTGATTGATATTGACGAAGCCATGCGCAAGGAGATTGGCGATGGCGCACGCCTCTCTGTGAAGGGTGCAAGTATTGGTGCCGGTGGCGTCTCCTTTGAGGTGGAGTCGACACTGCAACGATTGAAAGCAAATCTCAATGGGCAATTTGTGGACGGGGTTCTCTCGCTTGCAAACAGTGCCATTGATGTGACCATACCTGCCTCAAACGCCACGGAGATGCTCAATGCACTCTCAAGCAAGCCTGTCGAAGATGCGCCGAATGCACCTAATGCAAAGAAGGATCCGCCGGCGTGGAAGCAGGTCAGTGCGGTTGCGGTGGTCGCCACGATTACTAACTTTCGCATGCGCTTGGGAGGAGATGCTGCAACACCAGTAGTGGCGAGTGCGCCAGTCCCATTGCCAAGCTCTGGGGGTCCCGTGGCTGCCGCAACTGCACCGGGCGTGGTTCTGCCTGCTGGATTTGCTGCGGTGGTCAAACTTGACATGAAGCCGGTGATGTTGGTGCCCACGAACGGCGAGCCGCTCACCATTGAGTCCGTGGCCATTGCGATCAATGCTCCAGGCTTAGAGAAACCCGCGGTTGTAAAGGTTGTCGCCGCCATTGCGGGAGCCGGCGGACAGCGTGTACCGATCGCGCTCGATGCAACGCTCACCGACTTGGCCGGCGCGGACGGCGCCGTACTGATGGATCGCATTCGAGTTGATGGAACGCTCAAGGCGGCACGTGCGTCGACGCGCGTGGTTGGTGCACTGCTCGGTATGGGCGCGGAACTTGAAGAGGCGGTCGGTCCGGAACTGAGTGTGGACGCATCGGTCGTTTCATCGGGTCCTGGTAGCGCCACCGGAGCGGCAACGGTCAGCAGCAAGTTTGTCAACATGAAGGCGCCGCAGGTGTCGTTGAAGAACGGGGTGGTGAGTGTGGTGGCGGCACAGCCAGTGACAGTGGACTTCATTCCGTCTGAGCCGCTTCGGCACCGTTACTTGGCCGCGATCAACCCGGTATTTCGTGATGTCCGTCTTGCGGATGAGAAGAAGCCGATCGTGTTTATTGTGCAGGCGCTTTCCTACCCAATCGACGGGGATCGCGCGCGTCTGTCAGGTGATATGCGCCTGGTGGTTGGTGATGTCTTACTTGACCCCAACGCTGACAACGACGTGTTGAATCTGCTGAAGGTGTTCCAAACCAAGGACAAGAAGCCGATCGACGGCGTCATTGATCCGTTGAACGTGGTCATTCGCGATGGTCAGCTCACTTACAAAGACTTTGAAGTGGGAATTGAGAAGCAGGGCAAGAGTTGGAAGACGCGGCTCATCTTTGATGGTGACATTGACCTGACCAAGACGCCGCCGTTTGCTCGTTCGATCGCTGCCAACTATCCGCTTGGCTCAGTGGCGCGCGAAGTAGTGAGCGTGCTTCCGAATGATGATGGCGGTGGATCGGTGGCCAACCTCATCAACACCGCATCGCTTGGAATTGGTGACGCGCTGCAACTGCGTATCAAGATGCGCGGCCCGCTCGGCGAGGTCAATGGCAAACCAGTCAAGCTCGAGCGCAAGGTCAAGGTGATCTTTGATGCGAAGTCGATGGGCGTCGGCGTCGGCAATGCCGTCGAGGGCATTGGCCAGAAGATCGGCGATCTCTTCGGTGGCAATAAGAACCCGAAGAAGGGTAATAAGAAATAAATCGATGTGCGCTGCCGAGCCCGCGTCGCGTCAGTGAATTACATCGGCTTGCCGTCAATGGTCAGGTCGTACATCTCAAGGAGCTTGGCCTTGTCAAAGATGAGTTCTTGGCGACTCATACCGGTGATGTCGTACACGGGGGTGAGTTCAATGGCATCAACAGGGCATGCTTCTTCGCACATGCCGCAATAGATGCAGCGCAATTCATCAATGTCGAATTGCTTTGGATACTTTTCACGGTCGGGCCATGGGCTCTCGTCCGCCACAATGTGGATGCAGTGCGCGGGGCACGCAGTTTGGCACATGAAGCACGCCACGCAGCGAACGCGCCCGTCTTCATCCTTATTCAGTCGATGAACGCCACGGAAGTATGGCTTGTAGAGACCGCCGTCTTCAACGTCGCGTTGTTCGCGGCGCTGCTCCGGGTACTGCACAACCCACAACGTGTCCTTGTTGGCACCGTTGCGGCCCATGTTCTGGAAAGCGTGGCGCAGGGTGGTTCCCAGGCCCTTGAAGACGTTGACCACATAGAGGCTCTCGGTGCGGTTGAGCTTCTTGGGAGTGACGTCGAGAATTTCGTTGTCGCGGATGGACATGGAGGCGGGATTCTAGACACGCGCCGGGCGGAGTAGCCTTTGCAGCATGATGGATTCGAGTCGCGGCGCAGAGCGCGCCAAAGAACGCCGGGAAACCGGCATTGGGATGCGGATGGCCGGGCTGGGTTTCCAAACCAGCTCCGAGGTGGCCGCCGGTGCGCTGCTCGGCTACCTCTTTGACTGGTGGCGGGGGCAAGGAACCATCGGCTTGGTGGTGGGCGGGGTATTGGGGATCGTGGTGGGTATGACCTCACTGTTGCGGGGCGCCATGCGCATGAACCGTGAATTTGACGCTGCCGGGCGCCCGGAGGACAAGAAAGATGCCTGAGTTCAACCAGCCCCAGTCGCCCGGATCGGCGGCTCCCACACCCGAAATACAGCGAACGCCTCCAAAGGAGCAGGAAATCCGGATCGCGCCTCGGCTACCGGTGATCGGCATTCTGATTGCCACGATCGCCTCCGCCGCAGCGTCCGTGGCGGCAGCCCGGATCGCCGGAATCGCATCGGAAGCAGTCCTTCCAGCCCTCCTTGGGGTGTTCGGAACTGGCTTTCTGACCCTTGGAACGGGGTTCATCTTCTATTCCCCACGGTTTCGGCCTGCAGGAGACTGCAGCACTCGTTGGATGGGAGCCACGGTGGCACGGTTTATGGCGATTCCCGTCCTCTGTGTTTCGATATACTTCTCCCTCCCCGAAGGCGGCCAGTTTGCCGTTTTAGCCACCGTCGGGTCGTACCTCGCGTGCCTAGCAGCCGAAACCGCATCGGTCGCTTGGACGGTTAACCGAAGCCTGAACGACGCCTCCATATGACCTTCATCCTTGCCTCCGGCACCGATCCCCTTGGGCACGTCATCGACAAGAACAGTGCGTTCACCGATCTGTTCGGTTTTGATGTGCAACTGAGTGTGGTCTCAGTGGTCGTCGGAGCACTGATCGTTGTGGCGCTCCTGCTTCATTCCTCGCGCCGGATCAAGACTGGTCCAGAGTCGCAAGGTCACCAGCGCTATGTGACGAGTGGTCGATTTGCGCAGGTTGTGGAAGTGCTCGTTGACGGCTTGTACACGCAGATGTTGGAGCCAGTCATGGGAGAGCGCTTGGCCAAGAAGTGGCTGCCGTTTCTACTGTCGCTGTTCTTCTTTGTGTTGGTACTGAACGTCATGGGCCTGGTCCCGGTGGCGGACCTCCAAGAGATCATTCACTCCTTCGGTTCCAAGAACGAAGCCGGCGAGGGCGCTGCAGTTGCTGCAGCAGAGAAGCAGTCCCTGATCTGGTTTGGTGGAACAGCGACCGCCAGCCTTTCCGTGAATATTGGCTTAGCCCTATGGGCCTGCCTGGCGATTCAGTGGCAGTCGTTCCGCGAGCTTGGCATCAAGGGATGGCTGGAGCACTTGTGCGGCGGC
>JBBAOD010000226.1:0-4023 GCA_040401635.1 Phycisphaerales bacterium | reverse complement strand
TCCATCACGCGCATGCGTCGATAGAGTCCGCGCTCTTCCGGCAGATAGCCAATGCGATCCTTAGCACTAATGGCGTCCGCACCCAACACCTGCACCGAGCCTTCATCGGGATGAATGATCGACATGATCATCCGGATGGTGGTGCTCTTACCTGCGCCGTTTGGACCAATGAATCCGGTGAGGGACCCATCGGGTACGTCAAGGTCGATGCCGCGAACGGCCTCGGTCTTGCCAAAGCGTTTCCAAACGGCGCGCAGATTGACAGCAGAGGTGGTCATTGAGTGCAGCGTGGGGTGGTTACTTGGTCGCGGGGGCGGCGGGGACGATGGGAGCCGCGGGCGTTGCCGGTGCAGGCGCAGCGTTCTTCATGGCAGCGATTTCTGGTGGGAGTTCAAATGCTTTGGCAGAGACGCCTTCCCACGTGACGGAATCGATGGTCATGACTTGCATCTGCCCCATGACTTTGGTGGTGGTACGGACTGGTAGTTTGACGTCAGCAAAGTCCTTGTATTCACCAGTCAGCAAAGTCACCGGAATACTGCCCATTGGTGTGGCTGCCATCATGGTCATGCCAGCCATCAGGCCGGTTTCTTTGTCGTAGAAATTGTTGCTTGGGGTGGCGTCCGGAGTTGATGTGGCAATCTTTACCTGCCAGCACGGGCGCGTTTCGAATTCAACAAGACCAAGCACTTCGGCGTTGCCGGCGTTGCGCATCAGGTCTAAGTCGCGGCGGAAGTTGCCATCGCGCTTGAGGTCTGCAATCTGCTTGGCATCCATCAGGGATGGTCCGCGCATCGGATCGATCGTCCAACCAACGGTGCCGTTGAAGCCGCTGCGCGACTGACCCATTCCGGGAATGTCCATGACGATGGCAATGTTGTCTGGAGCCATCGCTTGCATATCCATGGCGCCCTTGAGGCCGGCGGCAGGAATTTCAATGGCGCCCTTTGAACTCATCATGGTCTTGGCCTCCCACGCCTTCTCACCACCGGTGGCAGTGATGTGGCGCGTGAGTAGCTCTTGCGCGGATGGCTTGGCGCCTTCAAAGGCGACGGAGGCAAACTTTGGAAGCCCAGCAGGTGCGGGAGCGGCGGCGGGAACCGCTGGCGGTGTGGTCGACGGAGTAATCGGTGCAGCGGGTGCAGCTGGTGCACCGGTCGGGCTCTTTGCTGGCTTTGTTGGCGACGGCACGACTTGCGCGAGGGTGATGGTGGTGCAAGCGAGGGCGACGGGGATGAACGAGAGGATGGTGCGGCTTTTCATGATGGGTCCGATGCGAAGTGGAAGTGGAACTAGAAGTAGAAGCGGAAGAAGAAGTAGTTGCTCTGTGCGTGTTCAGTGTCCGGGACTGCGTTGGCTGGCGATCCAATGCACGGCTTCGGCCATCGCGGGATCGCCCTGGGCAGCGTAATCAGCGCGCGTGTACGGGCGTGCGTTGTCGGTTACCACGCCGGTTGCCTCCAGCGCGGAGCCATCGGGCAGGCGGTAGTCGGCGATCGCGTGCAGAAAGACGTCGCCATTGGGCAGGGTCATGGTGATTGCTGGTAGCGCGGCGCCGGCGGTGCGCATTCCAAAAACTTTCGCGCGCTTGAGGAATTGCATTCCTCCTGCAAAGATTTCGCTGGTACTCGCGGTGGAATCGTCCACCAGAATGGCTACTGGACCGGCGTACGGAGTGACGGCAACGCCAGTACTGCTCACCGTTCGTGGGTTGGTCTTGAATTGCAGCGTGACGTCGCGTGTCCTCATTTCGCCAAGCTCGCGTGGTTCTGCCGTGAAGTGACCAGCGATACCCATGGCCATGGCGCCGATTCCGCCCGGATTGCCGCGCAAATCAATGATGATTCCGTCGGCGGAACGGAGTGTGTCCATGGCGATGTCAAACGGTCGCGCTACAGGAATCAGCCAAATATTGAAGCGAATCAGACCGATTTCATGGTCGGCCGCACCCCAGCGCTGCCGTTCGGTTTCATCAAGGTGACGCCAAGTGAGTTCAGTTGGGAGTGCGGGAAGCAAACCGAATTTGGTGTGCGGGCGTGAATCAAGTTCGTAGCTGACATCAGTGGTGAGCGTGGAACCGTCGACGGTCTCCAGCTCCCACGAACGTGTGGTGCCCGGATCGCCAGTGGTGGCGATGTGCGCCATCTGCGCACGTTGGTAGCGCTCCAAGCCGTCGCCGGGCGGAAGGTGATCACCGACTGCCGCGATGGTGTCGATGTTGCCGTTGGCGATCTTGGTAACGCGCATGCCGGTGGTGATGCCTGCGCGCTCTGCCGGAGAGCCGGGCTCGACAGCCACCACGATCGCGTCCCATGTGCCGGCGGCGCCTTCGTGTGGCATGAATGCAATCTCTGCGCCGGACTGGCCCTCTTTTACTGAAGGACTTGGCTGCTTTGCGACCGCAGCGGGTTGCGCAGTGGAGGCGCCGTCCGTGGGTGGTGCTTGAAGTTCGACTTCTTCAGTATTGGCAAACTCACTGGGAATGATGGCAAAGTGACTTTGCTGCAAACGACTCAGTGCATCGGTGAGTACGGCGCGCAATGCCTCGTTGGATTCTGCAGCGGTGGCCTTGGGCAGCAGCTCGGCGCGCACCGCGTTCCAGTCAACTCCGCCAAGCGTGGCATCCCAGTGTGAATCACGAACGGTGGTCCACACGGCGTCGAAGGTCGCGGCGTTCGTTGCGGGGGAGGGCGAGGGCGCGGTGGTCGATGTCGTCGTGTTCGATGCAGCGGGACTCAAAGCCGCCGCGTCTGTTGTGGCGCCCTTCGTGGTCGCGACGACAGTGGCTGCACGATCATCCGGCGCGCAATGCGCCATGGACAGTGCTGCGATAAGGATGACAAGCGAGGGAACGCAGGAAACGCGGAGAACCATGGAGTGACAAGGGTACGAACCTGCGAACAATGACGATTGGACGAGCCCTCTCCCTCAACGTCCAATAATACTAAGCCTCAAATCTTTCTCAATGCCATCCATCCATATATCCGGATGAACGGTTGAATCAGGGCGGGTATTAAAGTACGGTGCAACTACATATGGCCAGCACCTTTCAGTCGGCGTTAGATCGTGGCATCGTAGTGTTTGACGGTGCGATGGGAACCAGCATTCATTCGTGCGCTGATTGTGCTGCAGAGGATTACCTCGGCCGCGAGAATTGCACGGACATCTTGGTGCGCAGTCGGCCCGATCTGATTCAGCGCATCCATGAGGGTTTCTTGGCAGCTGGTGCCGACGTTGTGGAAACGGATTCGTTCGGTTCCAACAAGTTGGTCGCCGCTGACTTCGACGAAGAGATGGTCAGTTGGGTGTACGACCTCAATGTGCGTGCAGCGCAGGTAGCGCGCGCAGCCGCCAACAAATTCAGTACGCGTGATCGACCACGCTTTGTTGCAGGGTCGATCGGACCGGGTACGAAACTCATTACCCTTGGGCAAGTTTCCTGGGAGTTGATGCTCGATTCATATCGCGAGCAGGCGCGCGGCCTCATTGACGGTGGCGCGGATTGCTTGATCGTTGAGACCAGTCAAGATCTGCTGCAAGTGAAGTGCGCTATCAGTGCGTGCCTGGATGCCATTGGCGCCGTTGGAAAGACGCATGAGGACATTCCGGTGCTTGCCAGCGTCACCATGGAGACCACCGGCACCATGTTGCTTGGCTCCGACATGGCGGCAGTTGTGAATGCACTGCGTCCATTTCCAATTGCCAGCCTTGGTTTGAATTGCGCTACCGGCCCAACCGAGATGGCCGAGCACATTGCGTATTTAGCCCAGCATTGGAACCGACCGTTCAGCGTGATTCCCAATGCTGGCCTGCCGATTCTGGTGGATGGGCGCACGGAATACCCTTTGCGTCCCGATGGATTTGCTGCAGCGATGCGCCGATTCATTGAAGAATTTGGAGCAGGAGTTGTCGGCGGATGCTGCGGAACCACCAACGAGCACATTAGCGCGTTGCGCGAAGTTGTTGGTACGCGGACGCCGATCACGCGCGCAGCGGTACGTACGCCCGGGTGCTCAAGCCTCT
>JBBAOD010000225.1:3758-4025 GCA_040401635.1 Phycisphaerales bacterium | reverse complement strand
AGATCGCCAGGCTACGCGCCGCTTGCACCGGACCGACCACCATCACCAGCGCTGCCATAATCTCGAAAGCGATCATGAAGCGCATGGCGGGTCCAAGGTAATCCTCGCGGTTGAAACCAAGGCCACGGACAAAGATGAAATCAGTGACATCCGTTACCGGCTTTGGTAACAACTGCGGGTTGCGCTCCCAGAGTTTGACCCCCGCTCCGAGGAGGATCCAGAGGGGGACGATCAATCGGAGTAATACGGTGCCGATTCGAGATCCGG
>JBBAOD010000225.1:0-3748 GCA_040401635.1 Phycisphaerales bacterium | reverse complement strand
AGTTCCGGAAGGCTTGACGGGTGTTGGTTCATTCATAACTCGGAATATCGTAGTCAATGCATCCGGAGGGGCGGGTGGTGACATTCGCCGGCGTGCACGAATCTAAAACTTCACGTTGGCGAATTCACGGCGACGTGCGGGAGCTATCCCGAGCGCACCCGCTCTTTGCAAGGTAGACCACGCATATGGCCGTGTTTGTTCGATCAAGTCTGATGCCTGCTTCCGCCGCCGAACTAGCCGCATGGCATTTCCGTTCCGGAGCGATCGACCGCCTGATCCCGCCGTGGGAGGATGTGGAAATCTTGGAGCGCCCTGCGGCCATGGTGGACGGAGCGGTAGCTCGATTTCGGATGAAGAAGTTCGGAGTGCCCTTGGTGTGGGTGGCGCGTCATCACGACGTGAAGCCCGGGATCTCCTTCTGCGACACGCAAGAGTCTGGTCCGTTCAGTTCATGGAACCACCGGCATTCGTTCTTGCCGAATGGTGATGTCTCCAGCATGCTCGAAGACCGGATCGAATACGAGCTTCCGGGCGGGATCCTCGGTCGTACCTTTGGTGGCTCCACGGTGGCCGGTGATCTTGAGCGGATGTTCACGTGGCGACATGCGCGGACTCGTCATGATCTGCACCACCATGCGACCTTCCCGGGCGAGCATCTGCGCGTTGCGGTGAGCGGAACCAACGGAATGGTTGGTGGTTCATTGTTGCCATTCCTTTCGACTGGCGGTCATGATGTCCGGCGCATTGTGCGCGGAGCCGCCGATCATGCGCGTGGCGATGTGGCATGGGATCAACGTGCAGGAACATTTGATGCAGCGCGGCTTGAAGGCCTTGATGCCGTGGTGCACCTTGCCGGGGCGGGAATCGCCGATCAGCGATGGAGCGCCGCGCGCAAAAGAGAAATTCGCGACAGCCGCGTCGATCCGACTGCGCAACTGGCGCGCACGCTCGCTGGGCTCAAGCACAAGCCGCGCGTTTTGGTGTGCGCAAGCGCGGTTGGCTGGTATGGAGATCGACCCGGCCCGGATCAAGTGGATGAATCAAGCTCACGCGGTGACGGCTATCTGCCGGAGATCTGCGAAGAGTGGGAGCGTGCCACGGACATTGCGCGGGACGCAGGAATTCGAGTGGTGAACGTGCGCATTGGCGTCGTGATCAGCGCCCGTGGCGGAGCGCTTGCCAAGTTGCTGCCGCCATTCAAGATGGGCCTGGGCGGCTCAGTGGGCTCCGGTAAGCAAGGCATGAGTTGGATCGATCTTGACGACTTGCTCGGCGTGCTCCGCTTGGTGATGAGTGCCGATGTAAGTGGACCCGTGAATGCAGTGGCGCCGCAGCCGTGCTCGAACAAGGAGTTTGGGCAGACCCTCGGAAGTGTGCTTGGTAGGCCGTCCGTTGCGCCACTTCCTGCAACGGCCGTGAAAGTGATGTTTGGCGAGATGGGTGAGCGGCTGCTCCTTGAAGGTGCGTTCGTTGCACCAACGCGTCTGCAGGCGCTGCAATTCAAGTGGGCGCTTCCGAGTCTGACTGATGCCTTCCGATTTGAACTTGGGAAATTCGAATGACCACGCTGGTTTGGTTTCGACAAGATCTTCGTACTTCTGATCATGACGCGCTGCTTCATGCGTGCGCGCGCGGCGCAGTGGTGCCGGTGTTTATCTGGTATCCAAAGTCCGAGGGTCGCTGGCCGATCGGTGGTGCGCAGAGGTGGTGGTTGCATCACTCGCTGCAGCGGCTTGCTGATGACTTGAAGTCACGCGGCTCCAGGTTGATCATTCGGGCTGGCGATCCAGCGGTGGAACTGGCGTCCATCGCACGCGAATGTGCTGCCAAGCGCGTGGTGTGCTCACGCCGTTACGAGCCAGCGGCCATGGCTGACGAGGAGCGCATCACAGAAGTGCTTCAAAAAGCCGGCGTTGAACTATGCCGTATTGGATCCAATCTACTGTTCGATCCGTTTGCGATCCGCACGCAGACCGGCACTGCCTACAAGGTATTCACGCCGTTCTGGCGAGCGTGCTTAACGCGTCCAGCACCCGATGCTCCGCGCCAAGCGCCGGCAAAGATTCCTGCGCCGGCGAAATGGCCCGCGGGGCTCGACGTCGACGCGCTGCAACTCATGCCGGAAATTCGGTGGGACGCGGGGTTGCAACAGTTGTGGACCCCTGGGGAAGCGGGCGCAAGGGTACGCCTGCAGGCGTTCGTTGCTGCGCCGATCGGTCATTACTCACTGCAGCGCGATATCCCGGGTGTGCACGGCACGTCCATGCTTTCCGCGCACCTGCACTTTGGTGAGTTGAGCCCACGTGAGGCGTGGCACGCCGTGCAACAGGCGATCCTCGGTCGAGCGGGAGAGTTCACCGCGAATGCTGAGAAGTTCCGCGCTGAGTTGGGTTGGCGTGAATTCGGCGCGCACGTCCTCGCGAATTTTCCGCGCACTGCGGAGGATCCACTGCGTATTGACTTCAGGAAATTCCCATGGCGCACAAATGCCGTGGAACTACGCGCCTGGCAGCGCGGTCGGACTGGTTACCCGATCGTCGATGCTGGAATGCGGCAACTGTTGCACACCGGCTGGATGCACAATCGCGTGCGCATGGTGGTGGGTAGTTTCTTAGTGAAGCACTTGCGAATGGACTGGATGCATGGCGCCCGCTGGTTCTGGGATACGTTGGTCGACGCCGATCTTGCCAGCAACACGCTTGGCTGGCAGTGGGCGGGCGGTTGTGGGGCTGATGCGGCGCCGTACTTTCGCATCTTCAATCCCATGACACAAGGCAAGAAATTCGACCCGGAAGGCGCATACGTCAAGCATTGGGTGCCTGAACTTGCCGGCGTTCCTGTGGAGTACGTCCATGCCCCGTGGGAAGCGCCGCCGCTTGCGCTCGCGATGTCGGGCGTCACGTTGGGCGAAACCTATCCGCACCCGATGGTTGATCATGCCAAGGCTCGCGCCGCTGCGCTGCAAGCATTGTCTGCAGTGAGTGGGAAGTCTGTTACTGCGTCGGATGACGTGTAACGAGCAACTTGTCCACGCGGCGACCATCCAGGTCGATGACCTCAAATTGCCAGCCGTTCCACTTGGCTTTGTCGCCGGTGCTTGGCAGTTCGCCGAAGAGCGCCGTGACTAGTCCGGCTGCAGTAGCCACCTCTGGAAGTTCATCCGCCGCGTCGTTTGCCAGTCCCAACGTTGCCAGTACATCCGGGAGTGGCAGCATTCCATCCATCAGCCATGAGCCATCTTCGCGCTTGACGGCACTGGCTTGTTCGCCCTCCGTGCCGCGACTCATATCGCCAAGCAATGCTTGTACAACATCGTTAGCAGTGACAAGTCCTTCCAGACCACCATGTTCATCAACCACAAAGGCAATACGCGTGCGGTTTGATTGAAAGAGTGCGAGCAGCTTCAGTGCCGGCATTGAATCAGGCACATAAAGCGGCGCTTGCATCACTGCAGAGACTTTAAATCCTGCGCCTGCAAGCAAGCCGTAGGAAATCAAATCCTTGATGTGCACCACGCCAAGCAGGCGATCGATAGAACCTTCGCACACCGGGAAGTGACTGAACGGCGCCGTGCCGATGAGTACTTGCAGATCGTCAGCTGGCATAGCTGCATCGATCCAGGTGATTTGTCCGCGCGGAACCATCAAGCTTTTGGCGGTCATGTCACCCACGCGTAGGGCGCGCTCAAAGATGCGGTGTTCCATTGGGTCAAACACGCCGGTTTTGGCAGCTTGCGCAACCATCGCCT
>JBBAOD010000224.1:1211-4115 GCA_040401635.1 Phycisphaerales bacterium | reverse complement strand
CAGGCTTTTAACAATGAGCTTTCGTCCATTATCGGTATGGGAGTGATGGTTGAGCTGCGGCCAGGAACTGCGCGGTATGCCACGGCGCTCACGTCGCCTAGCACTACAGCTACCAGAGTGTTGCTGGATATCAAGCGCAACAGTGAATTCAAGGCGAGAATAGTTGTCAGAGGCGACAAGGAGAATAAGGAGGCTGTGGACGGAAAGGATTTTCCCTACTATGCGGTGACGGCTGATGTGACGCTGATCCGAACGATGCTGCTGCAGCCGGGCCGGCATGCACTAAAGCCTGGACAAACTGTAGCCGATTGTCTCGAAACGGCAGCTGTTGACGTCAAGGCTGCGTTTTGTCAAACGAATCGTTTCAATGACGGCATTTCCAGGTTCTTGACAGTTAAATCTCCTATTGATGGTGTAATCCGATACTACGATCAACTGTCCTCGCTGTATGGGAGCTGCTCTGCTCCGGCAAGATGGCAGAACACATTTGCAGAGTGGGCGGTGACCAGCGTAGATCAGGGAGGGCCTGGTTTCGTGCGTGGCAGCAATGCACCAGCGGCTTATTACAAATCGGCGCATGGTGATCGGGGAGCTGTGCTCCTCGTGATCTATGTCGACGACATCTTGGTCACCGGCAAGAAAGCTGATCTGCTGTGGTTCTTTGAACTGTTGAGTTCCCGTTTTGAGTGCAAGCCAGTCCAGTGGTTGGAGAAGGGTAAATCACTGGATCATCTAGGTATTCAAGTGCACCAAGATGATGACTATGTGTGGCTCAGCATGGAGAACTACATCAACAACATGCTGAAGATCCTGAATCTCACTGGATGTGCGCCGATGGCGACTCCGATTACAGGTCCCGTTGTTGATCTGAAGGAGCTGTCAGATGACCGCAAGAAGTATTTTCGAACGGCACTGGGCATGGTCGGCTATCTAAGCACGGTTACGCGGCTTGATATACGGTATGCTTTCTCTGTAGCCGCACAGCATGCAGCTTCGCCATGTCAAGGTGCGCTTGATCTGGTCATCCGGATAATTCGCTATCTTGCATCAACGTCTAAGTTGGCAATCCGGCAATCACTGCATGCGCCAGCAGAATGGAAGATTTACTCTGATTCTGACTTCGGGGGCAATCAGAATCCGCTTAATCAACGTCGTTCGCAGTTGGGATACGTTGCAATGTGGGGGATTGCTCCGATTGTGTACTCATCGAAGACAAGTACGGTACAACTGGAAGGAGCTGGTTATTCGGCTGGAGTACAGTCATCCATGCCGCCTGCAACTGCACATCCGGCTATCACTGATTTCCATCCCAGCCGAAGTTCGGCTGAGTCTGAGCTCTATGCGGTAACCACCTGTGCAGATGGCGTGCTTGCACTCGGATACATACTCGAGGAGTGTGGATTTCAGTTTCCAAAACCAGCAGTGATCTTGGTCGACAACATGGCTGCGATCTGTTTCTCGCGCCAGTCACAGTTTGCTGGTAGGTCGAAGATGAAGCACATCGACTGTCGTCAACACTGGATCAGTGTGCTGCGTGACAGCAAGCTGATTGAATGCGTCCATGTCTCGACCGAGTTCAACTTGGCGGATCTGTTCACCAAACCTCTCGATATGCCAAGGTTTGTGAAACTGCGCGATGCCATGATGGCATGGTGTCCGCATTGATCCAAACTCTGTTACTTGACTGTTCGTCCAGGACAAGGAGGCGAAGAACGGGGATCTAAAGGAAAAGTACCTACTTAGACCACTGTAGTAGGGTTGCCCTGAACTTCGTAGTCAAGTACACTAGAAACCGCTCAGGAAGGTCAAATTCAAATCGGACACACGTCAATTTTGACCCAGCGGTTAGAACGCTTAAAGGATGAGGTTCACACCTAGAGCCGAATTTCCAAGGCAGCGTCCGCTCTTAGCGTCGCCGCTTGTTCTGCTCTCAGGTGAGGAACTTATTATTACAGAATTTCCAAGGCAGCGTCCGCTCTTAGCGTCGCCGCTTGTTCTGCTCTCAGGTGAGCAGTTGGGGTGTTGTGGTCGGGGTCGCTACCTGCTACCAACTCCCGGGGTCATTTTTGACGCGTGTGGCTGGGCCTGGACATTCAGTTCCACGCCAAGGGCTACCCGCTCAGCGTTATCTAGCACTTCAAGCTCTACGAGTTCAACGGATTGAACTACAGTGTCGATGACGACACCACCAAGTACTGCCGAACGATTTCGGCGCGCCGGAGGCGGCGACAACACGGAAGGCGACGCAGGCGACCAAGGAACGCCTGCTCTCGCGGTGGACACGATTCAGGACGGCCTGTTCGATGTCCAAGTTCAGCAGCCTGCAGAAGGTCAGGAGGCGGACATGATGGCGACGCCTGATCCGCGTCGCCAAACGCTGGAAGACCTCTCCGGCGGTGTGATCTACGAGCCGGCTGTCTTCTACGACACGCCGGCCCAACAACCGGGTGGTCCGACCCTGCGTGTCGGCACCTCCGACGCACCGGCCCTGCCGGCATCGCTGATGCCCGCCGCGCCGGCTTTGCGCCCACCAGCTGTGGATGCCAATGGGGCAACTGCTGGTCATCGGTATGCGACTGGGCTCGGTCCGTCGTTTCCGCCGATGGATGTTCAAGTCGTTCCGTTCCATGCTGCTCCGGTCAGCATGGCTGTGCAGCCGCAGGTGCCGTTGGGTTCGGCCAGGTCTGCCGACCTCCGACTGAACGCCAACGTCGGCGGATCTGCCCCAGCGGTGCTGCGCCAGCCTGCAGCCGAGCAGTGGGCTCCAGAAGACGTCGTTGTTCCGGCTGGGTACCTTGAGGCACTGCGTGCACAACTACGGGCAGCTCAAGAGGAAATCTCCTGCCAGGACCTGCCTGCATGACCAGCTCCGTCTGCATGAATATGGGCCCCAGTCACCAACGA
>JBBAOD010000224.1:0-1201 GCA_040401635.1 Phycisphaerales bacterium | reverse complement strand
CTGCGTGCACAACTACGGGCAGCTCAAGAGGAAAACTCCTGCCTGCATGACCAGCTCCGTCTGCATGAATATGGGCCCCAGTCACCAACGAGTGCGCCGGACGGTTTCCATCCGGAGGAGTCTGAGCCTGTTCTGGTCAGTGATCAGGCGCCGCTGAAGGAAGCCGCCCGCCAGCAGCTGGCGAGGGAGGTAAAGGAAATTGTTAAGCTTCTCCTGGTGAAGTCCGATGATTCCGTGGCGGTTATCCACTCCAAGTTCAGCCAGCTGTTGGGTAGACTTGGTGCGGTCGACGGTGGTTCGCAGTACGGTAATATGGCCGCTGAACTACTTCAACTTGTGCCTGATGTTCGGGATCAACAACCGCTGCAGACTAACCGCGACCGCCGGCTTCTTCGACGTGCCATTGAGCGTATTCAGTTGGCGCCGGAAGAGAAGCGCCGGCTGAAAGACGTTTCTGCAGTTGATCGGCCGCACCTTCAGCGCCAACTGCAGGTGATGCAGGCTATTAGAAGCGGCCCGCAACTGCTGGAGATTGACAAGGCGGCTAAGCTGGCGTTTGTGCTGAACTGCCCGTCGAAGTATCTGCCGATCATCCAGGGGACGTCGTCTTTCCTGCTGAGCATACAGCTGATCGTCGCAGATGTCGGGTTGACTGCTCAGCAACAGATGCAAGCAATGGTCCAGCGCCTCACAGTGCCTCGGTCGTCGCTTATGGGTGATTCATCGGAGAGTGGCGAACGCCAGCCTATCATGCTTTCCCTGAAGGGCATGCAGTCCCGGATCCTTAGCGAGGTGGCAGCGCGTACGTTTCAGCCGGTGGGGGTGGCCTCTTTCACGACATTCGGCATGGCAACTTGGACCGCAGCGCAGGGCCTTCTGGTTCCGGTCGACCCGACGGGCCCGGCCGCCCTCCTCATGCCCATGCTTCGCAAAGCGCTCTATGCTCAATCATTGAAGCCTACTGCCAATCTGGATTCCCTCGCAGCGGATCTCCAGGCGCTTGAGGATGAGGTCGGCCCCTACCAGTCAACGCAGAAACAGAGTTTCAAGCAACCCCCGCTGCCGCCTGTCGGGCACCAGGTGGTGTTGGCGGTGACTGAAGCCCCGCATGCCGAGGTGCGTCGAGTGGCTCAGCCGGATGGTCCGGTGCGTCCGGTGCGCACCAAAGCCAAATGGGAGTCACAACAGACGGTGGAGGCCC
>JBBAOD010000223.1:0-4156 GCA_040401635.1 Phycisphaerales bacterium | reverse complement strand
CGTCCGAGGGTCCCGCGCGCAACGGAGGGGGCGGTCAACGACTCAACTCACTTCAACCGCGCCCCAAAAATGGGGACAGGGTTGAACGGCACCTATTTACCCCGCGTAACGGTCCAGAATTCGGTACTGAATCGCTTCGGCCATGTGGACTGCCGTGATTTGCTCGACTCCTTCCAGATCAGCGATGGTGCGGGCCATGCGCCGGACTTTGTCGTATGCGCGCGCACTGAGGCCAAGCTGTTCGATCGCTTCGCCTACCAGCGCGCGACCCGCGACGTCGAGCGCCGCGCTCGTGTCAAGCACCTTGCCGCGGAGGTGCGCATTCAGTACCCCGCCCTGTCGCGCACGCTGGATGGCACGCGCGGCGACGACGCGTGCGCGGAGTTCTGCCGTGCCATCGCCGGTTGGCGCAGATGCAAGACGTTCAAACGGGACGGCGCGGACTTCAACATGCAAGTCAATGCGGTCGACGATCGGACCGCTCAGCCGCTCCATGTATTGCTCCTGATCGCGCGCGCCCTTGGTACCGTCGCGACGATTGCCGCGCGCGGTGGGATTCATGGCGGCCACCAAAATGCTGCGTGCTGGGAATCTGGCGCTGCCATGCGCGCGTGCCACCGTGATGAATCCGTCCTCCAGCGGCTCGCGCAATGCTTCCAGCGCACTTCGACCAAATTCTGGCAGCTCGTCCATGAACAATACGCCGTGATGCGCCAAGGTCACCTCGCCCGGGCGCGGGACGCCCGCAGCACCGCCGCCAACCAGCGCCACCGTGCTTGCCGTGTGGTGTGGTGCGCGAAACGGTCGCTCGGTCACCAAGCGCGGAACTCCAACACCCGCCGCGCTCCAGATCCGCGTCACTTCCAATGCCTCCTCTGGCTCCAACGGCGGCATGATGCCCGGGAGCGCCCGCGCCATCATGGTTTTGCCGCAACCCGCCGGGCCAATCAGAAGCGCATTGTGCCCACCCGCAGCCGCAATCATCAAGCCGCGCTTTGCTGGCCCCTGCCCGCGAATATCTCGAAAGTCAACATCGTGAGCCGTACCCGCGATCGCCGCTCGGACATCAATCGGCTCGGCGCGCAACAACGTGTGCGTGCCGCGGAAGAACGCCACCACTTCGGGCAGCGACTCCGCAGCACGCACGTCCACCCCTTCCACCATCGCCGCCTCACGCGCATTCGCTGCAGGAACAATGATTCCCTCTAAGCCCTGCGCGCGCGCAAGGAGCGCCATCCCAACCGCCCCACGCACTGCTCGCAACGATCCATCAAGACCT
The DNA here is from genome assembly GCA_040401635.1 of Phycisphaerales bacterium. Taxonomy (GTDB): domain Bacteria; phylum Planctomycetota; class Phycisphaerae; order Phycisphaerales; family SM1A02; genus UBA966. Next base: position 2,877 of record JBBAOD010000223.1, on the reverse strand, counting down.
AACTCGCCCGCCAACATCCACGCATCCATGCACGGAACCTTCGTAGCCCGCGTACTGCCCTCCTCCAGCGGCGCCGCCATCAGGAGCGCCACCGCAATCGGCAGATCAAACGCCGGTCCTTGCTTACGCAAGTCCGCGGGCGCCAGGCTGATGGTGGTGCGATGCCGCGGCGGATCGAACCCGCAGGACGACATCGCGCTCTTCACCCGCTCAATACTCTCCCGCACGGCCAGATCCGGCAGCCCAACCAGTGTGATGCGCGGCAGCCCGCGTGCCTGCAGCGACACTTCCACATCACAGCGGACCGCATCAATGCCCTGCAGGGCGAAACTTGGAATCGTTACCAGCATGAACGCAATCATCCGGCCCACGCGGAACCGCCACAGCAAAGACCGCCCTATTTCCTACAAGTCCGTTACTCTTTCCGAGTGGATCCGCAGATCGTCGTCGAGTACATGGTGTTTGGCCTCTTTGGAGGCATGATCGGCGGTCTCTTGGGAATCGGCGGCTCGGTGGGGATCATCCCGCTGGCCACCATCTTCATCAGCCCCGACAAGCAACAACTGCAATGCGCTGCCATGCTCTGCAACGTGGCGGTCGCCTCGACGGCGTACCGTCGCTACCTCATGGCCGGGAAGATCGAATGGACGTTCGCGCGACGGATCGTGCCGGCAGCAATCGTCTTTGTGCTTGCCGGCGTCGCCGCCAGCACGGTGATCGACGCCAGCAGCTTTCGTGTCATGTTCGCCGCGTTTCTTATGGTCGTGGCCGTTCGAGAATTTCGACTGCTCGCCATCGGCAGCGAACATTCCCCCGATGACGCCCGCGAACTATCGCCAGCGCGCGGCGCGGGCATCGGCGCCATCATGGGATTCTTGAGCGGACTGCTTGGAATCGGTGGCGGTGTGGTGGGCGTGCCGCTGATGCGCGCGTGGGCCAGGATTCCCATGAAACGCGCGGTGGTCACCAGCGTCTGCACGATGGTGCCGCTTGCCATGGTTGGAGCCACCATGAAATCCATCACCCTTTGGAACACGCCCGTTGATGCCAACGGAGCCACCATGTCCAAGCTCGCCGTGGAATCCGCCGCTGCCGCCAGCACCGCCGCGCCTTCCGCAACCACCCCAAGCAACGCACTCGTCCCCGCACTCATCATCGCGGCCTGCCTTATTCCCACCGCCATGATTGGCAGCTGGATTGGCGCAACCATCAATGTCCACGTCACCGGCAAGGCGGTGCGATGGGTGCTCGCCACATACCTGCCGCTGGCCGCTGCGTGGATGGCGTGGCCCGTGATTGTTCAGTGGTTGTCCGCTTCCGTGAAATGATTGCGGCACTCCGCTGTCGAGCGTTGCTCATGCGTCCAGCGCTTCTCCGTTGTCGAGCGTTGCTCATGTGCCCCGCGCTTCCCCGGCGTCAGAAGTTGCGCAGCGATCACGCTAGACTCGCCGCTCCATGACCCGCGTACTACTTGTTGAGCGTGAACCTGCCACACGCGATCGCCTCGCCCTCGCCCTCCGCAAGGCGCGCTTTGAGGTGCGCTCGGCAAGCGATGCGGAGAACGGACTGAAATGTGTTGCAGAAGAACATCCAGAAATTGCACTGTTCGGGACATGTGCTGTTGGTATGTCGCTCGCGGAATTTTGTGGCGCTGCCCGCGCCGCTGCCGCTTCCGGTCACATGCAAGTCATTGCGCTGCTGTCATCGGAAGTCACCGCTGCCACTGCCATCCGTGCCGCACTTCTTGCCGGCGCCGATGATGCGCTGCCGATTCCAACTGACCCACTGGAACTGATCGAAGCGGTCCGTGCGCAAGAACGCCGAATTCCCGGCTCAGTGCCCACCACCATTACTGGCGCCAGCGTTCATGACGCGATTGAATCAGCGCTGGCCTCCATGCAACGGCCGGTGCTGGTGGTCACCCTAGAACTTGAAGACGCGGGCGCCATTGCATCGATCGAAGGATGCGAAACCCTCCGCGCACTGGACGAAGTGTGGCGCGCGCGTATAAGAGCCCTGATTCCAGAACAAGCATTTCTCTTTGCGAAGACGCCGGGTGAGGCAATTGCATTACTCCCAGGATCAACCCCGCAACCACGAACACTGCTCGCCGCACTGGGCGGAACTGGCCAGCCAGCGGAGCGGATTGGCACCATCGACATGCGTATTCGCGCAGCGTTGGGTGTGGTGGAACTAGGCGCAGGCGAAGCACCGTCCATCGAACAAACACTGGCGCGAAGCAAGCAAGCGCTCCGTCTCGCGCGCCATGGTCCGCAGCCACGCATCAATTTCTATGACACAGCCGATGCCACGCGGGCACTCGATGATCTGCAACTCGCAACCATGCTGCAGCATGCGCTGGAAGATGGAAAATTTCGGTTGGTGTATCAACCGAAGGTGAGCATTGCGACGGGCGCTACTGTTGGTGCCGAAGCACTTATCCGCTGGAAGCTACCAACCACTGGCGAGTCCATTGCGCCGACGCGCCTACTTGCCATTGCTGAAGACGCTGGCCTGCTTGATGAAATTGGTGGATGGGCGCTGCGCGAAGCATGCCGACAGTGCTCTGCATGGTCGCTCGCAGGGATGGACATTCCGGTCAGCGTGAATCTTGCCGCTAGCCAGTTCCGACGCGGCGACCTAGTGGACGCCGTGCGCCTGGCTTTGAGCGAAGCGGCATTGCCGGGCCGACTCCTGACGGTTGAAGTTCAAGAAGGCGTGCTGGTGCAGGATGGCCTGCTCATTCGCCCGCAGTTGGAGGCGTTACGAATCAATGGCGTTCGTATCTCCGTGGATGACTTTGGAACCGGCGTCGCAGGCATCGCCGTGCTGCGGCAATTTCCGATTGATGAACTCAAAATTGATCAGTCCGTCATC
>JBBAOD010000222.1:0-4171 GCA_040401635.1 Phycisphaerales bacterium | reverse complement strand
GTGAAGCCGCGCTGCGGGGCGAATGCACCGCTCGCGCCGATGCGAGACGGCTGATGGAACAACGAATATGGAAGACCTGTCTTCTTGGTCATCACGTAGTTCGCAGAGGGCTGGGAGGGGACGCACAGCAGCAGCCAAGGGTAGTTTGCCACCATCTGAGCGAAACTCAATCGAAATCTGAACGAATTCTGGCGGAATAGCGTCTCAATCCCCGAGAGTCGGAGGCACACTCTGTGTTGTTTGCCCGGTCAATGCTCCTTGCGGAAGGGAGAACCCTTGGAACCTGCTGAACATAATGACTGGCTCTTGATGCAGAAGGTCGGCGAGGGCGACGAAGCCGCCATGGCGGAGCTGTACGACCGCTTTGTGGGGCTCGTTTACAAGACATCTCGGCAAATCATGCCCTCCCGAGCAGAGGCTGAGGATGCGGTTCAGGAGACCTTCATCCGTCTGTGGCAGACCGCGGACCGGTTTGACCCCAATCGCGCTAAGTTGGTGACGTGGGTCATGCTGATTTCTCGCCGGCATTTGATCGACCGCTTGCGTCGTAAGAGTGCGCGGCCGGAGCAATTGGGCCTCGATTCATCGGTCGATTTCCTTGGGCCGGTGGTCATGCCGCCGCGCGATGTCGGTGGAAATCATGACCTGGAAATTCTGCAGCGCCGGGTGGCTGAACTGCCGGAATTGCAACGAGTGGTGATCGAGCGGACTTACATCCAGGGCTTCACCCTTCGGGAGGTGAGCGAGCAGCTCAATGCTCCGCTGGGAACGGTGAAAAGCGCCCTCAGCCGAGGGCTTGCTCGGCTCCGCGATCGCCTTATGTCTGATAACAAAAATCATGGACAAGATTCTTCGGCGTAAGGCAGCCGATCGCCCGTGGCCTGCGAATGGGTCAACAGTAACACAAGGGGATTTGATGCAGTTCAATGATGTCAACAATTACAGTGACCGAACGACACCCGAAGCAGGGCGTGGACCCGACTTGCGAGCACTTGCCGTGCTCGACGCCTTGGGCTTGCTCGATGATGTCGATGCGGCGCAATTTGATCGCGCCTTCCGTGATTCGCCAGCAGCGCTGCAGGCGGAGTTGCGGGTCATCCAGGCGGCGGCGGTAGCTGACCCGGCGTTCTTGGCAACGGAAGAGCCGTCCCCCGAATTGAAATTACAGACGCTGACGCGGGTGATGACCGCCGTTGAGCAGCAGGAATCACAGTTTGCACCGATCGCCCTGATTGGGCGGATGGCATCGCGCGGCAGTCGTCGTGTGGCGCGTTCGGTTGACACCACGGACTTGGTTGAGAAGGCGATGGAACTGGCTGTCCTCCGCAAGGATGTCGAGCGGTTCACCATCAGTTCGTACTACTGGCGCGCAGCCTCGATCGCATTGACTGCGGCGTTGACGGTGGCGTTGGTGTTCCAGTTACTTAATAGTGGCTTTGCGCTCAAGGTTTCGGAATACGCGCTCGGTAATGCGGCACCGAAGCAGATCTTTGAATCCATGCAGCACCCGGGCGCCCTGGCACGGTTTGAGAAGGCCAGCTTCCTGCGCGGGCTCAGCAGCAAGGATGCACTCGCTACCACCGCGTCCGGCACGTTGACTTTGGCTGTGGACACCAAAGATGGCACCGTGATGGGTATTGCTATTGGTGTGAAAGCAGGCAAATACACCGTGCGGCATCGGTCGGACTTAAACGTCATCACCGACATTGGGCAGTTCGAAGCGGTCCACGGAATTTGGGGTGCAGAATTCACCCTCGCGTTGGACAATGCTCGTTTACTGAATTCTGGCACCATCGAATTGGTCGACAGTACCGGCGCCGTTGTCATGAGTAGCTGATTACTCGCTGCGCCGGCTCCACTCAAACTCCAGCGGCTCCAGCTCTTGCTGGAGCCGTTCGCGTTCCTGAGTGAGTGTGCGCGACTTGGCGGAATCGGCGTAGACCTTTGGGTTCATCAGATCGGCATCGATGGCGCGCGTGCGCGTTTCGATGGCAGTGATACGTGCTTCGATCTGCTCAAGGTTCATGCGCGCAACCTTTGGATCGCCCGCAGTGGCACTTGATGATCCCTTTGAACCTGACGTGCCGTTCGCTTTGTTGCCGGCACCCTTATTGTTCGTGGAACTATTGGAACCTGATCCGTTCTTCCCGGACGACTCAGGTCGCGTGCGTTGTTCGGTCTTTGCTTTCTCGCGATCAGCAGCGGCGCGTTCCACCGCGTCACGCTGCGAGCGCTCTTCAGCTTCCTTCGCTTCCCATTCGTCCCAGCCACCGTCAAAGTCGCGGGCGTTGCCTTCGCCATCAAGAATCAGCAAGCGATCGCAGCATGCGGAGAGCAGTGCGCGATCATGGCTAATCAGGATGAGCGCGCCGTCATAGCCGCCGTCCTTTGGATCCATGGAAAGGGCTGTTTCCAGCCGTTCTGCGCTGGGAATATCCAAGTGGTTGGTCGGTTCATCCAAGACGATCAGGTTGTTGGCGGCGCTGACGATGCCAGCAATCACCATACGACCACGCTCACCTCCGGAGAGATTGCCAACGCATTTCTCTTGCTCAGGGCCAGAGAACAGGAATGCGCCGGCCAGATTGCGCGCCTGCTGCTCACTTGCGCGGAGTCCGCCTTCGTTCGAGGCGATCACTCGCTGCAGGTATTCCCACACCGTGAGCATGGGGTCGATGTGCTCTTGCGTCTGCCGGAAGTAACCCACCTTGATCTGCGGGCTCACTTTTAGTTCGCCAGCATCCGGCTGCAGATCGCCAAGAAGTGCGCGCACCAGCGTGGTCTTGCCTGCGCCGTTGGGTCCAACAATTCCGATCCGGTCGAGCGGCTTGATTGCAAAGTCCAACTCATTGAAGAGGACCTTGTCACCGTAACTCTTTGATAGCCCTGCGCCGCGCATGACGTAGTCGCCCACGCGCGGGGCCTTCGGCAGTTCCAGGCTCATGACATCTAGCTCCGCTGGGCGATCCACCAGTTCATCACGCTTGAAGCGCTCGAGCCGTGTTTCGCGACCGCGCGCTTGCTTGGCTCGTTGACCAGCTTTGTACTTCAGGATGTACTGCTCTTCGGCACGGATCTTGCCGAGTTGCTTCTCATGGCTGCGCTGGCTGTTCATCATGCGCTCGCGTCGCAGGTTGATGAAATCGCGGTAATTGCCGGGATATTCAATAATGCGACCTTGATCGACTTCAATGATGCGGTGCACCACGGCGTCCAAGAGCCGCCGGTCATGGCTGACCACTAGGACGGCGCCGGGATACTCATTGGAGAGGAAATTCTCCAACCAGCGGCGACCTTCGATATCCAAATGGTTGGTTGGTTCATCGAGCAGCAAGATGTCGGGTTGCTCAAGCAGCAGTCGTGCCAGTCCAACCCGCGCGCGCTGGCCACCGGACATCTTGGAAACCAACACCGAGAATTGCTCATCGGTGAAGCCCAGGCCGTGCAGTGTTTCGTCAATCTTGTGATCAATGGCGTACCCGCCCGCGCGTTCGATCTCTTCTTCGATCTTCACCTGGCGCTTCATCAGAATGTCGATGTCCGCGTCGGGCTTAGCCATCAACTCGTAAATCTCTTCCATCTGGCGATGCAGGCTGTCAAGGTGCTCAAACGCACGCGCGGCAGCGTGGCGAAGCGTGTCCGTTGGTTCAAGCTTTGGGTCCTGTGCCAGGTAGCCAACGCGCGTACCCCGTGCCAGCGCCAAGGTTCCGAAGTCCACTTGCCACAGACCAGCGATCAGCTTCATGAGCGTGCTCTTGCCGCCGCCGTTGCGACCGACCAGCCCAACCTTCTCGCCGGGCTCGATCGACACAGTGGCACCGTCGAGCACGATGTGGGTGCCGAAGCCGTAACGGACGTTGGTGAGCGTGGCAATAGGCATAGGGGAATCAAGCAGGGTACGCGAAGCAACTCAAATGCTTGCGTGGTTTGATGTTGGAATCATGTTTGGGGGGAATTCACTTGGTTTCGTGCGTTGTGGCATTGCGCTTGTGTACTGGCCCTGATGCATCACGCTGTCCTACTGGCCCGCATTCGCCTTACGAGGACGGCCGCTGAGCGCGGCCCAGTCCTCTCCGGCGAGCGCGGCCAGGTTGCGGGTTGTTGCACCACGCTTGTCTACTGGCCCGCATTCGCCTTACGAGGATGGCCGCTGAGCGCGGCCCTATCCTCT
>JBBAOD010000221.1:0-4183 GCA_040401635.1 Phycisphaerales bacterium | reverse complement strand
GTCGAGTTCGTTTCCCTTTGGCTTGTCGAGTGCTTCTAGTGCGCCTGCTGCCAGTGCGTCGTAGGTCTTGAACAAGTCGCCTCGGTTGGTCGAAGCCGACACAATCAGAATGGGTGTGGGACAGTAAGCCATGATGAATTCAGTGGCCGCCAAGCCGGTCATCTCGGGCAAGATCATGTCCAAGGTGAGCACATCGGGCCGCAGTTGCTGACACAGTTCGATGCCGCGCTTGCCGTTGTCCGCTGCGCCAACGATGTCGATGTCTGGATCGGCCGCAAGCACCTCGAGCATGCGTTTGCGAATTGTCAGAGAATCTTCAACCACCAAGACGCGTATCTTCTTCATGCTTAACCGATCAGTGCGCGAATGGTTTGCAGAAGTTGCGTTTGGTCAAACTCACCCTTGATGACATAGGCACTGGCACCGACCTGATGTCCGCGCAACCTGTCATCTGCAGCATCGCGGGACGTCACCAAAATGGCAGGGATATCGCGAAGCACTGGGTCGGCGCGGGTCTGCGCCACAAAACCGAAACCGTCCATGCCCGGCATTTCGACATCCACAATGAACAGGCTGTAAGGGTGCTTGTGGGCTTTGACGAGGCCATCTTCAGCCGAGACGGCCAGCTCGACTTGGTAGCCCGCCGCTTCAAGAATGCTTTGCTCCAGCATGCGGGTTGTGAGCGAGTCGTCTATGACGAGAACGGGCGCCCGCTGCGCATGGGCTTGTGCGGCCGCATTGAGGGTTTCACCACCACTGCGTTCGGCGCAGGCCACAAGACCGGCGGGGTCCAGCACAAGCTGAGGCGTGCCATCGGCATCCAGCGATGCGCCCGCAATCACGGCATCGGCTTCGACCACGCCAGGCAGCGCACGCATCACAATGTTGGATGCGCCAAGCATGCGCTCAACGCCGATTGCAACACACCGCCCTTCAGCCTGGACCAATACGGTTGACCAAATGCCAGGGTTCACACGATTGCCAAGCGCAGGCGCCCCAGAGCCCAAACGGCGCAGCATCAGGTCAAGCTGCAGGAAGGGGATGGCCTTGCCAGCATGCAAGATCGAGTCGCCCTCGGCAGAGCGCGCTACCTGAGTATCGCGAACCCGAAGTGTTTGCCGTACGGCGTCTAGCGGAATCGAAACCCGCGCGCCTCCCGCTTCAACAACGAGCCCCTGCATAGAGGCAATGGAGACCGGAACCTGAACCTCAACACGCACGCCGCGTCCCGGCTCGCTGCGAATAAGCATGTTGCCTTTGAGCTGAGACAAAGTGGCTCGCACCACATCCAGGCCAATGCCTCTGCCTGACAATTCAGTCACCTCGCTAGACGTTGAGAGTCCTGCAGCGCCCACGCTGCCTAGCAGCGCAATGACCTGTTCAGACGACAAGGCCTTGGCTTTGGCGGCGGTCACAAGTCCCCGAGTGATGGCTGCTTTCCTCACCGCTTCTATGTCAATCCCACGTCCATCGTCGGTGCACACAAAAGACACCTGGCTGCCGCGCCGCAGCACTTCCAGTCGAACCTGTCCTGTTGGCGGCTTGCCAAGCGCATTGCGCTCAGCCTCTGTTTCCAAGCCGTGCGTGACGGCGTTGCGCACCACGTGCATGAGGGCATCGCGCAGCGACGCCAACACGTTTGCATCAAGCCGCACCTCGCCACCTGATGCATCAAAATCGACGCGCTTGCCAAGGGTGTGGGCGGCATCGCGAACGGATCGTGCCAGTGATGCAAACACCGTTTGCGCCGGGATCAGGCGAAGTCGATGCGCAACGTCGCGCATTTCGACGAAAGCGCCATCGAGATGTTCGAGGTCTACGGCAAGGCTGCGCTGAAATTGATCGAGGCTTGACCGAAGCTCTTCGGCCAAGGAGCGCGCGTGGGCGATGCCTGCCATGCCAGATGTGGTGGCGGCGCCTTCTCGCTTGTCTGCGGGGCGCACAGCCAGCAGATCTAAAAGCAGGTTGGTCAAATCACGCAAGCGGTTGGCAGCGCCAATGCCATTGCGCAAGGCGCCGAGCTGAACACCGGCCTCGGTGAGCGTGTGCAGCAAAGAGTCCATCTCTTGAATCTCGACGCGCAAGGTTTCAAGGGGTTCATCCGCTGGCAAGCGGGCCGTGTTTGTCAAACTTGGCGGGGCAGGTGATGCAATCTCGGCAAGCTGCGAGCTGATCTCGTCCAAGAGCAGCAGCAATGCGCTGACCTGCACCTTGTCCAAGGGCAGGGCGGACTCACGGTGGGTTGTCAAAATGCCTTCGACCGAGTGTGCCCGTTCTGCGATCTTGGGCTGCATGACCACCCGAGCGGCACCCTTGAGTGTGTGCGCCAGTCGCAGCAAGCGCGCCACACCCTCTGAAGGCTGCGAGGTGGGATTTTTCTCAAGCAGCAGGACGCCTTGTGACAATCCGTCCAGCAGCTCCCGCGCCTCGACTCGGAAATACTGATAGGGGTCCTTTGCCATTCGGCTACGTGCTCGCCTGCGGCTGAACCAGTCGGAGCAGGTCGCGTGACAGGTTGGTGAGCTCTGTCGCTGTTTGAAGCGTCTTGCTTGAACTCACCTCAGTTTCACGCGCAGCCTGCGCAACATTGGAGACAGCAATGTTGACCTGCGAAACCGCAGTCGATTGCTGTTTGGTGCTGAGTTCAATCTCACGAGTTGCCTCTGTGGTCGTGCTCACCAAGCTCACAATTTGCCGAAAGGCGATGGCCACTTCTGAGAACTGCAGAGCACCCGCTTCAACAGCTTTGGTGCCGCCCTCGGTGGTCATCACCGTTGTATTGACGGCGGCCCGAATGTCATCGATGAGGCCCCTGATCTCTTTCGTGGAACCCCCAACGCGATCGGCGAGTTTGCGAATTTCGTCGGCGACCACCGCAAAACGTTTGCCATTCTCGCCAGCGCCGGCCGCTTCGATGGTGGCATTGATGGCCAAGATGTTGGTCTGCTCGGCCAGCTCATTGATGATTTCGAGAATGCCCCCAATCTGCTGCGACTTCTTACCAAGGTCTAGCATGTGGATCACGATCAGGTCGACCTGTCGCTTGATGCCGCCAATGGCATCATTGGCCTTCGTGACCGTTTGATCACCTGAGCGAGCCCCAATGGCTGTTTGCTCGGCAATTTGGGCTACGCGCTGAGCGCTCTCGGCGATTTGTTTCGAAGTCACGAGCAGCTCGTTCATCGTGGTCGTGATTTCTTTCATCGCGGTGGACTGTTCTCTGGAGCCCATGGTCTGTTGATTCGATGCGACCTGCAACTCGCTGGATGAGCTCTGCATGTGCTGTACTGCTGCACCGATCTGTGTTGTCAGTGAGCGAGTGATGATCATGCCCGCGGCGCTGACGATCAACAGGCACACCAGAGTTCCAAAGGTAATGGAAAGGTTCGAGCTGTTGACTGCAGCCTCGACTTCTGCGGCGCGTTGCTTGAGCAAAATTCGTTCTTCCCGCTCCATGTCAACAAAGATGATGCGAAGATCATCCATGATCTTCTGGCCCACGCCGGTCTGCACCAGCTTTGTGACCTTTTCAATGTCTCGCGACTTGCGCATCTCGATATACCGTTTGATGAGCGACAGTTTCGCTAGGATAAGGGCTTCTGACTGAACGATGCGCTGTTGCTGTGAGGGATTATCGGCAGTCAGAGCACGCAGGTCATTGACGAGTGAGACGATCTTGATTTCGGCGTTTTGATAGGGTTTGAGAAAACTCTCTTCTCCCGTGATGATGTAGCCGCGCCCTCCAATTTCAGCATCTTGCAGCGCGCTGAACACATCGTCGATGTGCTCCAGAACAAGGTGTGTGTGCGCCACCATCTGACTGGTCGTCGAGAGCGTGTTGATGCTGCGATAGGCCACGATGCCGATGGTTGCCATGAGCACAAACGACAGCGCAAAGCCAGTAGCAATTTTTTTCCCAAATGTCCAAGAACGATTCATTTTGAAGACTCCTTTGTCGGCCGATGCTGGTCGATTCGATTGCGAATGCTTGCCATGATGAGCGGCATGCAGATGACGGCACGAGCGCCATCTGGTGTGCTCGCGACCTGGTTGACGTATTGGCCTTGTTCGCGTTGCGTTCGAACGCTCTCGTCTGCATGGAGCGCAGACGTCGGTAGTCGCACATAGCCTTCAAAGTCAGAGAAGGCCAAGGCGATGGGTTCTTCCTTGCCGCAGAGAATCA
>JBBAOD010000220.1:0-4205 GCA_040401635.1 Phycisphaerales bacterium | reverse complement strand
GTTCACCGAGTTCCGACAGGACAATAGTTTCCTGATCATTGCCGAGCGCACCAATGCCAATGGAAGCAAGAAGTTCAAGACACTGCTGGACGCCAATGATTGGGATGGTCTGGTCAGCATGGCGAAAGAAGAGATGCGCGATGGCAGTCATCTTTTGGATGTATGCGTTGACTTTGTTGGACGCGATGGCGTGCAAGACATGGCCGAGGTGGCCAGCCGCTACGTGCAGCATGTAAACGCGCCACTGATGGTTGACAGCACCCAGGCGGATGTGATTGAAGCCGCGCTCAAGCGGGCTGGTGGTCGCTGCATTGTCAACAGCATCAATTTGGAAGACGGCGAGAAGCGGATTGATGAAATCTGCCCGCTGCTCAAGCGCTATGGCGCGGCATGCGTGGCGCTGACTATCGACGAAGATCCGCAAGCTGGTATGGCGAAGACCGCGGATCGAAAGATAGAGATTGCAGCGCGCATTCATGATCTGTACACGCGCAAGTGGGGCTTAGATGCGCACGACTTGTTCTTTGATCCACTGACATTCACCATTGCTACCGGCAATGACGAAGATCGTCGTCTGGGTCTGGAGACGTTGGAGGGCATCAAGCGAATTTCCGAACGATTCCCAGAGTGTCAAATTCTGCTTGGATTATCCAACATTTCCTTCGGACTCAAGCCATCGGCGCGAGCGGTCTTGAACAGTGCGTTTCTGCATGAAGCACGCATGCGCGGTTTGACTGCGGCGATTGTGCACCCGAGCAAGATCCTGCCAGAGAATCGTATTCCGAAAGAACAGTGGGATGCTGCGCAGTGGTTGATCTTCGATCGTCGTGGTGCGGAGCGTCCAGAAGGCATGGCGGACGACTTTGATCCGCTGCTGCACTTCATCGGTCTATTCCCCGATGGTGCCGAAACGGTAGAGGTTCGTAAGACGCTTGCGGATCTTCCGATTGAAGAGGCGCTGCAGCAGCACATCATTGATGGCGAAGATAAGGGTATTGAAGCGGCGCTTGATCGCGCATTGGTGGTGTATGGGCCGCTGGAAATCATCAACGACCATCTGCTCATGGGGATGAAAGTGGTTGGTGACCTCTTCGGTTCCGGCAAGATGCAGTTGCCGTTTGTTCTGAAGAGTGCCACGGTCATGAAGAAGGCAGTTGCCTTGTTGCAGCCGCACATGGAGAAGGCTGGCGCTACCGGTCGTGCTAAGGCGCGCATTGTGTTGGCGACGGTTTCTGGTGATGTCCATGACATTGGTAAGAATTTGGTTGACATCATTCTCACCAACAATGGATTTGAGGTCCACAACATTGGCATCAAGCAGCCGCTGACAGCCATGCTGGAAGCAGTGGAGCGAACCAATGCCGATGCGCTTGGTATGAGCGGCTTGCTGGTGCGCAGCGTGGGCGTGATGGAACAGAATCTGCGCGAACTCAACGAGCGCGGCATCAATATTCCGGTCCTTCTTGGCGGTGCGGCGCTCACGCGTCACTACGCGGAGGGTCACTTGCGCGGTATTTACGCGGGGCCTCTTTACTACGGGCGCGACGCGTTCGAAGGCATGTCCGTCTGCGATGCATTGGCCACGGGCACATTGGCGGCCATTGACGAGCAGATCGATGAGCGACTTGGCAAGCGTCGTGCTGTTGACGAGCGCGTTGCTGCATCGCGCGCCTGTGCGATCGGCAAGGAACCCGCAGGCGGCACGGCGGTCATCGTGAGCGTTGATGGCGGTGCGGCGATGCGCGGTGAGCAGGGCTCGGGCGGTACCGAGGGCGCACGCCCGGCGAGTTCAGTGGTTGCAGTGGATCGCATTCCCGATCCGCCGTTCTGGGGCGCGCGCGTAGTGGAGCACGTTGACCTTGACGAGTTGTTCCCCTTCATCAATCAGACTGCATTGTTCCGCGGTCAGTGGGGATTCAAGCAAGGCGACCTTGACGCCAAGGCGTACGAAGCCCTCTTAGACAACGAGGCTCGGCCAGCACTTGCGCGCATGCAGAAGCAAGCCAAGGACGACGGCGACGCTTTCTTGCAACCCAAGGTTGTGTACGGCTGGTACCCGTGTGCGACGGAAGATGATGCCTTGGTGATTTACGACCCAACTGATCCGGCGCGTGAACTGGAGCGGTTTGATTTCCCGCGCCAGAAGTCTGGCCGGCAACTTTCCATCAGTGATTTCTTCCGTTCGTCTGCTTCAGGCGAGCGTGACGTGGTGGGTCTCACCTGCGTCACCATGGGGCCGATGGCCAGCGTGCGTGCGAAGAAGTTGTTTGATAGCAACGCGTATACGGAATACCTGTACACGCACGGATTCGGCGTGGAATGTGCGGAAGCACTTGCGGAACTGTGGCACAAGCGCATGCGCGCGGAGTTGGGGATTGGTCATGACGACAGTCCGAAGATCCGCGAGCTCTTCCAACAGAAGTATCGAGGGTGCCGCTACAGCTTTGGCTATCCGGCGTGCCCAGATATGTCTGATCAAGAGAAGATGTGGCGTTTGCTCCAGCCGGAGCGGATCGGCTGTCATCTCACTGAGAATTTCCAGATTGATCCGGAGCAGTCCACCAGCGCGATCATCGTGCACCACCCAAGCGCTGGCTACTTCTCCGTTTAAATGCGGGCCGATCAGGACCGGCACTTGTTGCGCTGGGCGCCCGTGAGCGATCAGATTCGGACATACTTCTCGCCAATGGACTTGTTGGATCCTGTCATCATTTGGCTCCCGTTTGCTCACGAACCCGCCGCGCCGCGCGCGCACATGCGCGAACTCGGTCGTCAAGCGAGTCGCGCAGCATTCGGCGTCGCAATGGCCGCGTGGAAGAGTGCGCACGGGCCAAGCGCGTGGCATGGCGCCGCACTTGAGCATGATGCACAAGGTGCGCCGCGTATCGCTGGCCACCGCGCTGCGCCGTTCATATCGATTGCGCATACGCGCGGTCTTGCCGGATGTGCCATCGCCGCACCTGGTGCGCCGAGCTTGGGTATCGATGCGGAGCCGATTGATGCTTCCGGAATCCCCGCGTTACGATCGCTTGCAGAAGAGACCGGCGAAGCCCGGCTTCCATGGAATGACGACGCGTGGCCACTCCGCCTGTGGTGCGCCAAGGAGTCCGTGGTGAAGGCAGAGCGGATCGGCGCCGATGCACTTGGCCGTTCACTTCGAATTGAACATGTCGGTGCGTTGAGCGATGATGGCAAGCAGCACGTAGTTGTTCGATCCCATCGCGACCGCGTGTTTGCGGTGGTGACGGCGGTGGTTGGCGATCACGTTCGCGCGTGGACGGCGTGAGTGCTCACTACCTGCCGTGCGAACTGATTTCGGGGGCTACTCTTCGGCAACCGGCGGTTCGTTCTTTGATGGCGGTCTGACAAACTGCATCAGCGCCACACTCCCCAGGATGAGCGGTGCAGCTAAGCCGGTGCGCGCAGGAATTGCTTCGCCGGCGAGGATTGTTCCCAAGCACAGTGCCACCAGCGGATTCACATAGGCGTAGGTTGCCACGGCTGCTGCGTTGACGTTACTCAGTAGCCAAACATAAGCGCTGAAGCCGACCAATGATCCGAATCCAACGAGGTATGCGATCGCCCACAATGAGCTGGGAGTGACGGCTTCCCACGCCGGCCACGCTTGGCGTTCAAAGATGGTGCTCACAAGCAGTGCCGCCGCGCCGCCGCCAAGCATCTGCATGACGCTGGCAGCCCACAGCGAATCCGGTCGTGCCGAATGCTTGGCGACCATCGTTCCACATGCCCAGGCGATGGTGCTTGCCGCAGCAAGGAGCACGCCGGCAGTATTCAGTTCGCTGGCACCGCCGCTCCAGCTTGGACCGCCGAGCACGGTCACTCCAGCAACGCCGCAAATGAGTCCCAAGATGATCGTCCAACTTGGTGCGCCCGCGCGCGAAATGATGCGGTCGAGGGTGACGATCCATACGCTGGTCAGCGCCACAATCAATGCAGCAACGCCAGAGGGGATGCGCTGCACACCCATGGAAACCATCACGTTCGCCATTGCAAACAGCAGAATTCCGGCACAACTGCAATTG
The DNA here is from genome assembly GCA_040401635.1 of Phycisphaerales bacterium. Lineage (GTDB taxonomy): Bacteria > Planctomycetota > Phycisphaerae > Phycisphaerales > SM1A02 > UBA966. Next base: position 162 of record JBBAOD010000220.1, on the reverse strand, counting down.
CGCCACCAGCGCCAGTTGGCAAAGTCTTTGAGGTGCAACTTCTTGCATGCAAAGAGAATGGCCGCCATCGCAAGCCCGGCGATGATGAATCGGATGCCACTCAGCATTGCTGGTGGAAAGCTTGCCATGGCAAACTTGCTGCCAAGGTAGGTGGAACCCCAG
>JBBAOD010000219.1:0-4378 GCA_040401635.1 Phycisphaerales bacterium | reverse complement strand
ATTCACCTGCGCTCATTTTTGAAACGTCCTTCCATTCAGGTAGTCCCATCAAATGAAACTATCGGATTTGGACCGGAGCGGAAGGCGCTGATCAAAGCAGTTCACGCGGTGATTCGCCGCCATCCGGATTGGGTGAACGGAGTTCTTGATGACCCGCGCGCTCGGCATTTCTGGAGTGATTCAGACTTGGATCGCATGCGAAACAAGTGGCTGTTACCGCGCGCGTGAGGTGAGAGCCCGCGCATTTGATGCGGCGGTCGCTCCGACGTACACGATAATTATTCCCTGTACTTTAAATAAACGTGCTTCAGCATTGCATTAGCACTTGCTTTGCACTACACTTGATTCCCTATTATGGCAAAGAAGACTTCTACAAAGACTCCGTCCCAGACTCGCACCGCAGCCGCATCGAAGCCTGGCAAGCCGAGCAGTAAGGTCAGTGTCGGCGCCGCGTTCGCAAAGCGCACTGCGAGCAGCATCACCGGTGACATTCGCTCTTTGGCCGCCGAAGTGAAAGATCTTCGCTCACTGCGTGCCAAGTACGACCAGTTGCTCGTCGAACATCACGGTCTCGTTGGCGCGCTGCGCGAACTTTCCACGGAACTGGCGGGAAGTGCCCGTTCGGCATGGAAGCAGTATCGAGCCGGTGGTAAAGGTGGCAAGAGTGGCATGGGCAGCATGACCAGTTCCAGCACGCTCATGGGTCGCCCCCGTGTGCGCGCTGCAAGCGCGGAAGTAGACGCCATGACCGCCAAGCTGCTCGCTTCGCTTCCAACAGCGTGGAGCACCAAACAAGAAGTGTGCCGCGCTGCCGGACTTGACCCAACCGAAGCAAATTCGGCGTTCCGCCGCTTAGTTCTTGGTTACACACGCGGCGGCAAGAAGGTGCATCCTGCGATCGAAACCAACGGCAAGCGCGGTATCGAAGGCCGCTACCGCAAGGCTTGATCCCTCCGGTGAGCACTGATTCCGCACATCCTGGTCACTCGGCGCATGCAGCGGCCCCCGCTCCCCGCGCACACCTCTCCACACTCGCGCCCGACCGCGTCCCGGCGGACCTATCGATTGCACTCGCCGCGGCTCGCGCGGCGGCTCGCGCGGTGCAAGCACTTGGTGATCCGCAGCTGTTTGCCGCTGGCTCAGTGATTGATAAAGGTGTGGCGGGCCCCGCAACAGTGGCCGACATTGCAAGCCAGGTGGCGGCCACCATCACCTTGCGCAATGCATACGGAGATTCCGTACGCATCGTTGCCGAAGAAAGTCTTGAAGAAGTAGAAGCGCTCGGTGGCGATTCGCTCCTTGCGCTCGTGGCCACCGCGGTGTGCGCTGCCGGAATTGACTGCAACGTCGCAACCGCACGCGCAGCACTCGCTGGTTCGGCGGACCACGGCGGCGCGGGAACCTTCTGGGCGATCGATCCACTTGATGGAACCAAGGGCTATCTACGCGGCGGGCAATTCGCCATCGCGATCGCGCTTGTCGTTGACGGCCAGCCAATCGTGGGCGTATTGGGGCTTCCTCGCCTGTCTGCAGTCGGTAACGGCACCGACGCAGTCACTGGCGGCGCAGGCGTGCTGGCAGCAGCCGTTGCTGGTGGCGGGGCAGTGCAGACGCCAATCGACCACTGGGCTCCTGCGCGCATCGATGCCTATCAGTGGTCCATGGGTGACCCGCTTCGTCTGGCCGGCAGCGTGGAACGTGGGCACAGTGCTTCGGAATCCTTAGAATCGCGAGCGGCGGCGCTGGGCGTCGTGGAACCGGTTCGCGTGGATAGTCAAGCCAAATACGCGCTGGTTGCCCGCGGCGATGCCGATGCGTATCTCCGACTCAGCCCCACCCCCGATTATCGCGAATGCCTCTGGGATCACGCCGCCGGGGCGCTTGTAGCAGTCGAGGCTGGTTGCATAGTGACCGATTCGCGCGGAATTGCCATGGATTTTTCTACGGGCCGTCGCCTGACGCAGTCACAGGGCGTCATCTGCGCTCCGCCCCGACTCCACGCGGAATTGGTCGCCGCGCTTGCACCGCTCGTGCGGTAGAACACACTCATGGTGCATGTTGCCCTTATCGGTGGTTTTGGAGATCTGGTCGTCAAGCTGCGCGGAACGCTTATCAAAGCGCTTCGCGACGCGGGTCATACGGTCACGGTGTGCGTGCCGCCGCCGTCAGTTGCCGCACGCCCCGGCGTCATGGTTGGATTATCCGCACTGGGCGTTCGAATGGTGGAAGCCCCGCTCGTTCGGGCGGGAACCAATCCGCTGACCGAGTTAGCACTTCGCACCTTCTATGACGAGTTCATGGTGCGCGAGAAGCCAGACATCGTTATTGCGTACAACCCAAAGCCCGTCTTCTATGCCATTCCAGCTGCGCGCCGCGCTGGTATTCAGCGCAGTGCTGCCATGATCACGGGTCTTGGCTATGCGTTCACAAGCCAAGACTTCAAAGCACGCCTCTTGTCGATTGTGGCCATGCGTCTCTATCGACGCGCGCTTCCGCTTGCATCAACGGTGATCTTTCAGAACTCCGACGACCGCACGCACTTTGAACACCTTGGACTCCTGGGTGCCGTGCGCGACGTACAGACCATTCCAGGCTCCGGTGTAAATCTTGAGCACTTCCCACACGTGCCGATCACGGAAGCGCCAAGTCGCATTGACTTCCTGTACTTGGGTCGATTCTTGCGCGACAAGGGCATCGCTGATTTCGCCGAGTCCGCGCGCGCACTTCATGCGTTGCGCATGGACACCAACCGTTTCCGTTGCCAAATTGCTGGCTGCATCGATGAGAATCCTTCGAGCGTCACGGAGAGTGACATTCAACATTGGTCGAAGTCGGGCACTCTTGAGAATCTTGGTCGGCTTGAAGATCCACGCCCAGCACTCGCTGCGTGCAGTGTGTTAGTGCTTCCAAGCCACGGCGAGGGCATGCCCATGGCTGTTCTTGAGGCCATGGCAACCGGTCGCGCCATCATTACCTCTGAGGCACCTGGTTGTCGTGAAACGATCGTCGACGGTGAGAGCGGCATCCTGGTTCCGCCTGGATCGCCCGCCGCATTGGCGGTGGCCATGGAGCAATTCCTGGAAGGCCCCGCACTCGTAGTGAGTATGGGTCGCGCCGCGCACGCCCGCGCAGTGAAACTGTTCGACAGCCGTACCGTGAATCTGCGGGTGCTTGCTGCGCTTGGGATGTAAAAGAGAACCGAGAACAGGCAACTGAGAACGTCAGGACGTTGGGGCGTCAGGACGCAGGACAGCGGACACAGTCCGTTCGATTACCGCTCGGCAATATCGACCACTTTACCGGGCGCATCGCCAAGATCGCACGAACCGACGCCGTATACAAATCCATCGGTACCAAGCCCGCCGTACTGAATGAAGTTGCGGTCACCACGGCGCATCCAGAAGTCAATGGTGCCGTCGTCGTTCCAGTCCTTGATGTTGACAATGTGGCCATTGGTCAATCCGGTACGTCGACGCGCCGTGCGAATGTAGTTGCCGGCTTCGTCCTGATCCATCAGGTCGACATCGTCACTGGCGCCTTGCCAGAAGATGTCTGGTTGACCGTTGCCATCAATGTCACCGAAGCCTGCGAGGCGGCTACCGATGCCACGGCTCGCAATGAGCGGATGCAGCACGTAGCCATCAGTATCGGTACCAGGAACCAAGACGCGAAGGTCACCAGACTCACGGTCGCGCATCAGGATGTCCGGGGTGGTCTTGGTACGGAAGTTGCCAGTGGAGATGCTCCAGTCGCCTGGCGGCAATTCATACTCAACCGTGCTGGCAATGGCGCCGCCGTCAATGTTCCAGATGATGAGCTGCGAAGGATCCAGGATGCCGCGGAGCAGCACATCGTCCTTGCCGTTGTTGTCAAAGTCAGCAGCGGTGATCGCATCGAAACCAACAGGCAGCGTGTCGATGGTCATCACTTCCAAGACCTTCTTGGCATCGCGCTTCCAGTAGCGGAGCACTTCGTGGTCGTCTACAAAGAGCACATCACCGGACATATCGCCGTTCATGTCCCCGCAGCCGACGTAGCGCGCGCCCGCAGGCAACTTGCCAAGCTTTCCGAAGGACGGTTTGTTGCCCACTTGCTTGCCATCAGTCTGCATGATGGAGACGTTGTTACCGTTGAGTGCCACGGCGCTGCCCTTGATGATGCCCCAGTTCTTAATGATGGGAAGCAATGGAAGCGTGATGGCACCAGGACCACTGGTGATACCGCCACTTGGCGCGCCGCCGCCAGCGATGCCGCCGCCAGTTCCGCCGCTACCAGTACCGGGCGTACCGCCACCAACTACTGGATGGCCATTGGAATCAAGGACTCCCCACGCTGGCCCGGACACGTTGTCATCACCGGTGCCAACTTCGGCACTGCG
>JBBAOD010000218.1:0-4464 GCA_040401635.1 Phycisphaerales bacterium | reverse complement strand
TCAAGCTTGCCGGGTATGAATCGGTTGCCGGATCCGGTGACTCCGATATGCCCGTGTGGGACTTCATGGGCGCTGATTTGGTGGCAGAAATAGTCCCCACCGACATCCATCGATTGGAACACTGGCACTTTGAATTGGTTCCAGATGATGACGCGAACGCGTCGTTGCGGCATCGTGCCGAGGCCGCGCAGCGCTTTGTTGAGGCATTGCCAGTGGTTGCGCCGGACGCTCCACCACCAGCGCCAACTGCAACACCTGAAGCGAAGAAAAAGAAGAAGTCCGCGAGCCAGACTAATCCCTGACTTGATCTGTTCGGAGTGAACGGGGGCCTGCGGGCGACTGTGATCGACCCGCGAACGGCTCGCGAATGACCCGCGAACGGCTCGCGGATGACCCCGGGCGACCCCGGGACAACCGGGCCCTCAACCCCCAAAATCTGCAAAATGGCCACTCGGAGTTATCTCCCATTGGCCCCCGGCCACCGTCCAATGGCGGTTACGGAGTCATGGCAGGGGGTGCTTGGTCAGCCGGATTTCCGGACACACAAACTTCGTGAAAATCGCAGGGTTTCTAGGGTTGTTCTGCATTGATCCACCTGCGGTTCGGACGATACTACGCATCTGATCTCCGGGGGGTCAGCACCCAATCTTCTTCGCGTTCTCGCTTCGTGCGAGGCCGTCGAACTGCCACCGTCGGACGTGTCGGAGCGTCCGACGGTGGTGTTTTTACAACTCATCACGCACGCGCCGCATGTGAAACGCACGCACTCGCCGGCACGCTCGCAGCGCCACCCACATAATGCACGCATGAACGGCCCTCGCTTCGCTTGTCGCATGATCCGCGCGCTGGGCATTGTCGCCGCCGCATCCGCGTCCATCCACTCGTATGCAGCAGAGCAGGGCGCGCTGGATGCGCTCTCTCTCTATGCTCTGCAGCCCGTGTATGCATGGCAGCCTGCCAGCGCGCCGCTGACGGCACCACCGTTCACCTCCGACGACCCACTCATTGCGCCCGCGGCATCCGACGCATCCAGGCCAGCAGTGCTTCCAACCCAAGCACCTGCCACTACCGCCGCACCCGCCACTCCCGCCACCCCAGCCGCGCCCATAGGCACCGCTATCACCACACCGCGCTTCGGTGCCAAGGATTCCTGGCGTTTGAACTTCGAAGGCGAATGGATGGGGGACTTTCAAGATGCCAACGAATTGCAAGGCCGCATCGGCGCGGCATGGTTCTTTGTGGACAACGCAGAACTAGCCCTTTACGGAACCGGTGGCTACGTCTCACAGCCCGGTCAGGATGCCGGCATGTACGGCATCGACCTGGAAGCGCGCTGGCACTTTCTGGCCCGGGAAACCTGGTCGCTCTTTGGCAGTATTGGCTGCGGTTTAATGGGTTCCACCGCTTCGGTGCCCAGTGATGGCTCGGAGTTCAACTTCACCCCAAGTATCGGGGCAGGTGCCACCATTGAGGTTGCTGAGAACACGCGGCTGTACATGTCGGCGCGCTGGTACCACATCTCCAATGCGCAGACGTATGCAGACAACCCGGGCCGCGACAACCTTGGCGTCTGGGTCGGACTCAGCTGCGGTATCCCTGCGGATGCGCTTGCATCCACTTCCATGCGCTCTCCACCATCGGAGCAAGCGTTCGATGCCGCGGTGACCACTTCAGATCACGCATGATCCGCGTTGGGTCGGAAAGTAATTCCGGCGGATCACCATCGCGTCGCGCTGCGACCGTCACTGGAATAGCGCGGCCCACAACGCGTTCGCATTCAGCAAACACTTCGCGCACGCTAAAGCCGTGACCAATGCCAACGTTGTATGCCTCGCATGCGTGTGACTTGAGTGCGTGCAATGCGTCCACGTGCGCGCATGCCAAGTCTTCAACGTGCACGTAGTCGCGGATGCATGTGCCGTCGGGCGTTGGATAATCAGTTCCAAAGAGTTGCAGTGTAGGGCGCAAACCAATGGCCGCTTGCAGTGCAGACGGCACCAAGTGCGTCTCTGGGTCATGATCTTCGCCGAGCAATCCGTCTGACGCAGAACCTGCCACGTTGAAGTAGCGAAGCATGGTTGCGCCAAACGCGCGGTCATCTTTGCGCGCGGCCTCTACTTCCTCGCGGATCATGCATTCGCAGGCCAGTTTGCTGGCGCCGTAGGGGTTCACCGGTCGCTGTGGTGTTTGCTCAGAGATGGGCATGAGCTCCGGTGCGCCGTAGGTGGCAGCAGTGGAGGAGAAGACCATTCGCTCCGTGCCGGCCGCGCGCATGGCTTCCAGCAGGCTGCTGGTGCCACCAACGCCGCAGCTCCAGTACATGGCTGGTTGCGCTACGGACTCACCAACCAGCGTGTAGGCGGCAAAGTGCAGGACTGCATCGGGGCGCTCCTCGGCGAGCAGCGCGGCAAGCGGGGCGCGCTCGCGCAGATCGAGCTTTGCAAAGCGCAGGCGACCCTGGGCAACGGTGCTCAGCGCATCAATGGCACCCTGGTGACCGCGCACCAGGGAGTCCACGGCGACCACGCGGGTGGCGCCACGCGCAAGTAATTCACGCACGGTGTGCGATCCGATGTAGCCAGCAGCGCCTGTAACGAGGTACTTCATAATGGGGAATGTTATCGGGTCGTTTCAGGGATATGTTCCTGCCAAAGATGGCTATGATTAACTTTCGATGAGCCGCCACGGACGGTGGCTCGCCCCCAGCCGCGCTTGTTGCGGCTCCCGCCTGTGGTTCTTCTCGCATGGATTTCGCCACCCCGACTCGACCTCCTCTCCGTGATGCCGTCCCGGCTTGCCCTGCAGCCGAGGTTGTGCAGTCGTCTTCAGTAGAACTGCGTCTCTCCGGCACTGCCGCATTGGGCGTGATCGCTCCCAATGACGCCCGTTTGGTGGCACTCCGGCAGGCCTGCGCGCTCCTGGAAACCCTGGAAGCCGAAAGCCAGTCGCTTGACCTTCGGCTTGAGGCCTCCAAGCGCTTGGACCCCATGCGTCACGTTCTTGGGAAGACCTCCCTTGAATCCGCCATCGACCAAACTCGAACCCTGATCCGTGAGCTTGACGAGCACCTCTGTGCTGCCGCGGAATCCGCCCGTGCGGCCAGCCGCACCGTCGCTCGCACTCATCCGAAAGATATTCAGTGACAGCTACAGCAGATAACGGCCACTCCGCCGCGCACCCGTTCGCCCAAGGTGCAGCCATTGACCTGGCTGCGGTTCCGGAGTCCGAGCGCAAGCGCGCGTTCGACGAAGCCTTTGAGTATCGCGGCGACATCACGCTGACGCTCACCGACGGTGCGCGCGTGGAGTGCTACATCTTTGATCGACGCATTGGCGCAACGCTTGCGGAATCATTCGTGCGGGTCATGGAAGCCGGCGGCGGCGAGAAGCGATCGATCCCCTACCAGCAGATTGCACGCTTGGAGTTCACTGGCAAAGACACCGCCGCAGGAAAGACCTGGGAGAATTGGGTCCGACGCTATGTGGAGAAGCGCCTTGCCGGTGAGCAGGCGAATATTGATGCTGAAGTATTGGATTGAAATGAGCGCTCCCAAAGGGGATGCGCTCATGGACCATACCGATGCTTTGTATTGACCAGCCTTAGGCTTGAAACTCGCGACCACTCTCGGTGTCGAGGATCTTCCAACCAAATTCCCGGGCGATGCGCATGATCATGATCCAGGCGATGTCGTCATCGGAGATGGTCAACACCATCTGCCGAACCGGATCTTGATTGAGTGGCAATTCAAATTCCAGGCCGGGTCCGTACAGCGTGTCGCCGCCGGCAGTCTCTGGACCGGTGTTGCAATGTGCCAAGCCAGCGGTGACTTCGGAGCGCGAGCCGAGCGCGGGCATGTTGCCGTTGGTGGCTGGCTCTCTGCTGAGGATGACAAATTGGCGACGGGACATGGGGGAGGGCAGAAGATAGCGCAATCACCGCTCCCTGTCAGGGTCAGCGCCCAAGTGCGCGACAGACAGCATCCACTAGCCGACTGAGTGGCACCGGCTTGACCAGATAGGCAGAGGCACCCAATGATTCCGCCAAGGCCGCGTGGCGCCGGCCCTGATTGGCGGTGACCATCACCACCGGCACGGGCGGCACCAAGGCGCGGCAACGCTCCAGGACGGTAAATCCCGATTGACCGGGCAGCATCAAGTCAAGCACTGCCGCGTCCGGGCGGGCCGACAGCAGGTGATGCAGCGCCATGCTTCCGTCAGCCACCTCATCGATGACGGCCTTCTCTGCGCGCAGTGCAATACACATGGCAGCTCGAATGTCCGGATCATCATCGACCACCAGGAGCCGGATGCCTTCTAAGCGGGCTACCGGCAGCGGTGTGGCTGGGGAAGTCGGGCTACTCACGCTGCACCACTCGATCGCTCCAGTACGCGTTGATCAGTGTCAGCGCTGATTCGTTCGATCATGGCCTCGTTCATCCATGGCAAGGTGCGCAACTTGGTCTTG
>JBBAOD010000217.1:0-4479 GCA_040401635.1 Phycisphaerales bacterium | reverse complement strand
CCGTCCGCCCCCCCCGTCATCCCCGCAAGGCGCGCGCCGGGAGATTCCTTGGCATCGATCCTGGATTGCGCATCACCGGCTACGCCTGCGTGGAACTTCGACCGGGTGCCGCGGAGCCAGCGCTGGTGGAAGCGGGTGTGGTGCGCCTCAATGCCAAGGACTCCATTTCCGCGCGGCTTCGAGCATTGCATGAAGAACTTGGCGCGCTGATCGATGAACTGAGCCCCGCACGTATGGCGGTTGAAGAGGTCTTTGTTCATAGCGCGCACGTCAGTACGGCGGTGGTGATGGGGCACGGCCGCGGGGTGGTGCTACTTGCCGCCGCTCTGCGCGATCTGCCGATTGACGAGTTTGCCCCCGCGGAGATTAAGAAGGCGCTCACCGGACGTGGGCAAGCAAGTAAAGAACAGATGCAGCGCGCTGTCATGCAGCAGTTCTCGCTGCGCACACTCCCGGAACCACCGGACGTTGCCGACGCCATTGCGATTGCCGCATGTGCCGCGCGTCGATTCACCGGCGCGCGACTAGGCTCCACTGCGCAATGACCGCATCCGTCCCCATGTTCCTGATTTCGCGGCGCTTGATGAGCGATCAACTCACGCCGGTATTGGCATATCGGCGGCTCGTGTCTGCTGACGACCGCGCCGCGCCGAGTTTCCTCTTTGAGAGCGTGGAGAACGGTTCATCGGTCGGCCGCTGGTCCATGTTGGGCGCGCAACCAATGTTGGAAGTACTGGCACGCGCCAACGCCGTGACTGTGCGGGACCGCAGGCGCGGGACGGAAGAACAGAGCACGGCAATCAATCCGCTTGAGACCGTGCGTCTTCTGGGTGCGCGATTCACGCCGCATCCGATTGATGCCATGCCCGATGCATTCCACGGTGGTTGGGTGGGCTTCTGCGCATTTGATGCGGTTCGCTGGCTTGAACCCGGCAAGCTTCCGTTTGCCGCCGCGCCGCGCGATGATCGACAACTTCCGGATATGCATTTCGGGATGTACAGAGAAGTAGCTGTCTTTGATCATGTTGCCAAGGTGGTGCACGCGGTGATTTCCGTTCCGGCTGATGAGCACGCTGATGAGGCAAGTGCGCTGAAACACGGCCGCGTCGCGCTCGATGCATTCTGCGCGCGACTACTTGCGGGCGCGCCGCCATTGGCGCCGGGTGCTGTAGACCTTGATATTGCGGCACGACCGATGCCTGGTGAACGCGCTTCAATGTCGCGCGCGGAGTTTGAGAACGCGGTGCTGCGCGCGCAGGATTACATTCGCGCGGGCGATGCATTTCAGGTGGTCCTCAGCCGGCGCCAAGACCGCAGCACGCCTGCAGATCCGTTTGATATTTATCGCGCGCTGCGGGTAGTGAACCCCAGTCCGTATCAGATCTACTTGCAGGCGGAAGGGTGCATCTTGGTCGCTTCGAGCCCGGAAATTCTCTGCCGTGTTCGTGGACGAACCGTGGTCAATCGACCGCTGGCGGGCACTCGACGCCGGGGTGGTACGGAGGCGGAGGATCGTGCGCTGGAAATTGAATTGCTCGCGGATGAAAAGGAACGTGCCGAGCATGTCATGCTGGTTGATCTTGGGCGCAATGATGTCGGCCGCGTGTGTCGGCAGGGCACCGTGAGCGTTGATCGTTGCATGGAAGTGGAGCGCTACAGTCATGTGATGCACATCAGTTCAACGGTGACTGGCGAACTGAGTCCCGGGCTCGATTGTTGGGATGCGCTGCGTGCCACGTTGCCCGTTGGAACGGTGAGTGGTGCGCCAAAGGTTCGGGCTATTCAGATCATTGACGAACTCGAACCGGTGCGTCGTGGACCGTATTCGGGCGGTATTGGTGCGGTTGGATGGGACGGCGATATGGACATCGCTTTGGCGCTGCGCACCATGGTGATTCCGACTGCCGGGCATACCGAGGGCGCACCATGGGATGTGCATTTGCAAGCCGGTGCCGGCGTGGTTCTGGACTCAGTGCCAGCCGCTGAATTTGAGGAGACGATCGCCAAGTGCGCGGGTCTTGGTCGCGCGATCGATCTTGCAGAGCGTACGTTCGGCGGTAAGTAACGACGCGGCACCGCTAGTCAAGGGGAATAGGCGAATCATCATCAGTCGCCCGTTGCGCGGCTTTTTGCTCGGCTTGCTGCGCTGCCCGATTTGCTGCCGTACGGCGAGGGTCTGGCTCGGGGGCGGCGTCAGCGCTTGGGCTATCGCTCGGCGCTGCCAACTTTCGCTTCAACGGTGGTGCTGCTAGGGCGTCGCCCGCAGACGATCCTTGATACGCAAGCAGCCCGCTCGCAGCGCCCCATGCTGCTGCTCCCACAACGCGTAACAAGATGACAATCGCTGTTGGTGCGTTGGCGGCACTGACAATTTCCGCAAACATCACTACCCCCACCGCGGTGAAGATCATCGGCATCAGGTACTTCGGGCGCTCGACCTCAAGTGCGAGGCGTCCAATCACGCCATCAATCAGTATTGACCCGGTGATCAGTCCGAGCGCCATCGCACCGAACCAGAGTCCCCCCACGGAAAGGCGAATGACGCCATCAATCGTTGGGCCAACTGCGGATGCAAGTCCGAAGTTCAGGAAGATCAGCGCGATCACGCCGCTCCCCAATTCAACGAACAGCAGGGTTTGGGCGCGCTTGAAGTCTTGTGCCCCAGCACTCACCACCTTGGAAGGGAGTGACTTTGCCGCATTTCGCAAGGCGATCAGGCGTTGCACGCTGCCGACCAGTGCCATGAGGGCCAGCGGCGGACCCACGCACGAAACCATAAAGAGGCCGAGCGGCGCACCAAACAGGAATGCCTTGGAGTAGGAGCGCAGCGATTCGGCCGCCGCATCGCGCCGACTTTCCTCAACAGCCACGCCTTCGAGTGTGTCCCGAACGGAAAGTCCGCATTCCGGGCAGTTGGCCCCTTGGTCGACTCCGCGCAGGTTGTAGCCACACCCTCGGCAGGGCAAATCGCTCGCCACACCAGCACTGGCGGGGCGCTTCAAGCGACGGGCGGGATCGGGGGGATTAGAAATTGGAAGTTCTCAGGAATTCGACAGGGATTTTCAATGTGAACAGCGCGTACTGTGGCGAAGTATAAGACGCAGACCCCATGTTCATCGGAGACCTACTCATGACCCGTCCAATTGCTAGCCCATCACGCCGCAGTTCCGCCATTGCGGCAGTTGCGGCATGTTGCATGGGTGCGTCCTCGTTCGCAAGCCTGATGCAGGGCGCACCAGCGCCCGCCCGTCCCGTGGTGCCAGCCGCGGTTCCGCCCGCCGCGCCGGCAACATCCGCCGAGCCGTGGAGTGAGCAACTGTGGAATGCCGCTCGAACCGGGAATCGCCAGCAGGTTGACCTGCTCTTAGAAAACGTTCCCGCCGATGCCAGTAGTGATACTGCCAAGCGCCTGCGCGAATCCGTGACGCGTCGCGATGAGCATGTTGCCGCGACTTCGAAGAAGGTGGCTGAGCAGCGCATTGAAAAAGCCAAGGAGATGACCGATGCGGTTACTGCTGGCAACGCCACCAAGGCGCTGATTGGCGCCGCTTATCTGAAGTTCCTGTCGGATGATTGGAAGGTGGACCTTGCGTCGCCCGGTGTCAAGGCGGCGATCGCACTGGCCGACACCAAGATTGCCAAAGCACGCGCCGATGGCGACTGGCTTTACGCAGAGGAGCTTCTCAATCGCGTTCGTTCGCTCTATGAAGGTTCAACGCAGAAGGCAGAGTTTCAGAAGTACGACGACGCACTTGAAACCGACGTGAGTCGGCGTGTCATGTTGGTGCTGGAGTATGCGCCGCACGCGTGGTACGACCTGCGTAAGAAGCAATACGAACGCCTCGATGAGAAGGATCGCAAGGAGCCATTCGCGCCCTTCAATGAGAAGGGTGATGAAGACTGGAAGCAGACAATCGAAGGTATCAATGAGCGAATCCTCGCCGAGGCGCTCACGCAGATTGCAGCGCAGCACCTTGAGAATGTCGGTTGGAAGCCGCTCCTTGAAGGCGGGCTTTCCATGGTGCATCAGTTAGCCACCACGCCAGCGCTCAAGGAAAAATTCCCATCGCTTGGTGATGCAACGCTTGCCGGTGCATTTGGCCAAGCCGTGACCGACCAGTCGACGGCAGTTGCAGCGATGCGCGCTGAAGAAGTAGACGCCAAGACCTTCAACAAGGTGTTCGCGGCGTTGCGCGCAGCCAACGATGCGACCGTGAAATTGCCAGTGGAAGTGATTGTCCGTGAGTTTGGAAACGGAACCATGGCAACCATGACGCACGACTTTGAGGATCCGTACACCGAGATCGTCTGGCCGGACCGCATGCGTCGCTTCAGTCAGGCGATCAAGGGAAACTTTGTGGGCGTTGGCATTCTCATTCGCCACAATGAGAAGCGCGAAATCGTGATCATCAATCCACTTGATGGCAGTCCGTCCAAGCGCGCCGGCATCAAGCCGCAGGACAAGATCACCTCAGTGAA
>JBBAOD010000216.1:0-4493 GCA_040401635.1 Phycisphaerales bacterium | reverse complement strand
ACCGAACTGGCCGCGGACGGGACATTGGCCACACCGATCGTGATGCAACGGGCAACGTGGCCTTTTTGCGAAGCGCAAAGAGAGGACTCCTTGCAGCACTTGATATGGGGCTGCAAGTCAGACCGTCATTTGACTGCCACCGGCAAAGTCATTAACGCAGAGGAGACAGTCAAACGAATGCGGCAGCGGTTCCAATCTGGAATGATGGCTGCAATGCTCGGCACGGGCTGCCCACTCTTGACGGGAAAACAGCAGAAAGGGGACGGCAAAGAGGAGACCGTGAAGGCCGCACACTCTGCTCAGCCGCTGGAACGGAAGGCCCGAGAGTGTAAGGAAGCCACGGTGGTGACTTACGATGTCATCCGGTCGATCGCGAAAGCAAAGATACGCGCCAAGCTTCAGCACCAGCCGGCGCACCTGTGGTTCCAAGGGAAGGAGAGAGCGGTGGAGGCAGATCGAGCCCGACTTCGCCAGGCAAAGGCGAGAGGACTGAAACGCACGGCGGCGACCAAAGCGCAGGCGGTCATGATTGAGCGGCTAGCTAGCACGATCGCAGACGAAAGGGCAGGGTGGTTGAGATGGAAGGGCGACGAGGATATCATGTCAGCGTACGTGGACACACCGGCGAAGGTGAGCCCGGCACTCGACTGCCCGATCAGAGGAGAGGAGACGAAAGAGATGGACGCGGCCTTACCGGAATCGGTGCTCTTTGCGCACGCGCTAGTAGCCTCCTTCTACAGCCTGGGCTCCATGGAAGCCGTTGGCATAGCGTCGGAAAGCGACGGACCCTGGACAGGCAACACCTGGGCTGGCTTGGCACCGGGACGACAGCCCTACCAAACATCGGCCCCCCCTGAATCCTCTCTTCCAACTTTAAGGTACGGCGGGCTAGTGGATTGCAGAGTGTCATGGACGGAGGCACGCCGACTGCGGAAGGGGGCTCGAGAAGCAGAACAGCCGCTTCTCTACATTGCCATCGCCAGCATCACTGCACCAACTGCCATGGTGGGCCACGCGCTAGCGGCAGGAGAGTGGCTAATACGCAACGAGGGACAGAACGTCCGAACGCACGGATATTTGATGTACGTTCCTGATGAACGCTTCCCGGACCCCACTGGCATAGGGTACCTCCCGGCACCGGTGCGACAGTGGAAGCGCCTGTGGATGGATACAGACGAGGACGCCGACGCCAGCTTGGGAACGCCAGACTGCCTGCGACGACAGCTGGCGGAATGCATAGTTCAGTACCAGCGGCACACGGGCAGCGAGACGTGGTGGCAACATGTGCTTAGGGGGGCTGAAGGCCAATGCCGGGGAGCGGGACTAATCAGCAATGAGACCCACCAGGAGCTACAGCCACACATGACCAAGAATGCCTATGCCCAGCTGTACGCATCTTATCATTGGCAGATGGGGGTCCTAGTATCTTCTCTGGTGTCCTGCAGATCGGTGGTCGCGGAACTTGTCACAAAGGCGGAGCAAGGTATGGCGAATGGAGAGTTCACTACACAACTCCAGCGGTTCATCAGGACTCTCCCGCCGGTCCGCCCAAGGCGCCGCGGAGCCACTGGGTGGTTAGGAGTGGATAGAACTAAAGGTGGCCTCCCTGTGTGTGCAACGTGTTGCGGGAGTGGTACAGCGAAGACCAACAGGAACGACCAACCGAGCTGTGAGGGTGTGTGTCCCAGCTGTGCAGGATCAACGGCATGGACCACCCAGGACGCACCGGCGGAAGAGAGGGACGACGACCCATCGGACGCAAGGGTCAAGAAAGTTTGCAAGCACCTCCCTCCACGGGTTAAGCTGATCGAAGTGCTGCGCCAACTAGGACGAGAGTGGGCGACAGCGAGCCCGGGAACCAAGCAGCCGCACGGAATCATCGGCCCTGGCACATGTGATGACTGCGGCAGGGCACTGATATCAGCGGGCGGAGTAGCGGCGGGCTTACTACTAGTGGACGGGCAAGTCCTTTGCGAACTGTGCGCAGTGAGATGGACGGAACAAGTGAGGAAACGACTACTGCTAGATCGGGGCGAGCAATGTGTGTACCTGCAAACGACGAAACCCAAACGAGCCTGCTGCCTCAAATGTTGGAGCCGGAACCCAACAGCGGTGGCGGATTTCCGGCGCGAACTTCGACGGATGGCGGCAAACCACCTCCTCCGCCAGTTGACCAGGAGCGACGCAGTCAGTTTTAAACGGGCACTCGTCGCGGAGGTCGAGACCATGGGGCTGGCAATGCCTACCACGGAGGACTTCGGAGTTCCGGTAACGATCATGTGGCGTGTCAGCTCGTGGTTACAACGACACGCCAGCCACTGGTTGAGGGACGCACCGCACCTTGCTGACACCTCACTGCGAATTGACTTTACGGAGGCTGGCTGGGTTGCACTAAGGAGTGCCGTTCCGCCGCCTGAGACGCAGCACAACATCGCCAGAGGACACGGCAACCTGCACTCTGAGACAGTGCGCAGAACAGAAGGTCTCTCAGAGGCGAGGGGGCTGGCGAATCTACGTGTCGTTTTCAAGAAGCACAACAACGTCGCACTGCCCAAAACTAGAGCGCGATTATGCATGCTACCGGTGCTAATCGGATTGGACGACAAACGAGACTCGCTCACCTTAGCTGAACCAGCGGACTCACACGTGACTCAGTCGGAGCAAGCCAAGTGTCAGAAATGCGTGAATAGCGAGGGGGATGCGTTTGGAGACAAGGAGGGCAAGCAGGTGTATCACTGCCTAGCGTGCAACGCCTACCTACACGAGGACTGCATGTCGTCGAGGGAACGGGAGAAGGGAAGGCTGCACGACCACCTCGAAGAGTGCCAGCCACCGGGGTCGCTTCCACCGGAAGACCTGGAGCCGGGACGGATCGATATGATAAAACAATATTATGAGGAGATGCAAACGGAAAGAAATGCGATCAGCTTGCCGCCGTGGAGGTGCGCGGACTGTACAACGAACCAACAGTTTGCGATGACGAGGATCCTCGAACTGTCTCACACGCCGGCGGGGAAACTGATGGCAGTTGTGGAATACACGGGGTACACGACAGGGGAGCTGATTCCTATGGAACTTCTGATCGACCCAGCCAATGCGCTAACGGATGCTTTCCAGGCAGTACAGATCCCGGAGGCGGATGCGTACCGTACGGTTCATTACGTGATAACGGAGATAAAAAGAGGGGAGACAGACATACCGTCACTGATGCATCAAAAGAATCACAAGGAATTGATCAGTTTGACGACATTGCAGCGACGAGGCTACTGCCGAGACTCGTGCACGGTTTTCCGGCTCGTGCCAAATGTGCCCTTCTTCCTCCCACTCGCCTTAGCCGACCTCATGACCGACTGTGCAGGCAACAAATTGGAGCCTATCGCATCTCTGAAGCCACAGGGGAAAACCACCCGCAGGGGAGCTAGCTTGAAGCGCATCATAGGACATCTGACGGCGGTTACGGACGGAGCTCTATCCTTTCCAGCGGCACTGGCGGACGGCACGGGGGGAGACGACAGATGGCAGGGGCTGGAACGCATCAACGGAGCCAGGTACAGCGACCTCAAGCAGGCCTTGAATGACTTCAACACGATATATGGACCACAGCAATGGCGAGAGCTGTTACAACAGGAGGTGCCGGGGCTGACAGAGGAAGATATAGACTGGCTGAGCACAATCAAGGAGGATGTCCGACCAAAACGGAAGACCAAACAGCGAGGCCCACTGGTGGATAGCGGCAAAAGGAAACGGGACAAGGGGGCTCACAGGGATCCGCCGGGGAAACAAAGACGAGGGGAGCGGAGCACCTTGTCGACTGCTCGGGCGGACACGAACAGAGCTGCAGATAATTCAATGCTAGAGATGCCAAAGCCAAGGATGACTGATGACATCTCTAAGGCGGAGGGGCAGGGAGGAAGGGTGGGGGAGCAGGAGGACACTGGCACAAGAGATGACATGGTGACGGAGGAGGACGGCAACGACAGCGGCGAGGAGCCGGCACCTTCGGAACTTGCAAAGTCGCTGCGGGAACATCGGCCATCACTGCAACGAATCCGACGCAGGCTCCACGGCCACGGCAACGCTAAAGGCATAACTAACAAGCTTACGGCGCTGGTAGTGTGGATGTCTATGCAAATGACGTACACAGACATTGCAGACCCGGTTTTCTTTCTGACGGCCCTAGGGGAGGGGGAGGAGGGAGGAAGAAACAAGGGCAGTCGCAAATCTAAGCGCGAATCGCTCACGAGCTTTCAGGCTCCACGATATCGCCAAGGTCCGCTGGAATTGAGAGAGGAGGGGAAGGAACAGGAGGAGGAAGGAAGACGAGGAGGAGAAGGAGAGGAGGAAGGGGAGCGCAGAGGGCAGGCGACCCCACGAACGAGTGTGGGAACCGTGACGGGGGGACGAGGGAGGGGGGGCAGTCGCGAAACCAAGCGCAAGGCGACATCGGAATTATCGGAACCACCAACTTCTCAGGCGACAGGGCGGCGGCAACA
>JBBAOD010000215.1:0-4521 GCA_040401635.1 Phycisphaerales bacterium | reverse complement strand
CCGACTCTTCGCCGAAGGCAATCGCGTTGATGGTGACGCGCTTCCCACGCGCGTTCATCTGCCTGATCTGCGCGATCGATTCGGGCGGGATTTCACCATCGGAAAGGAAGAAGATCACGTCAGGGCGCGCGTCGAGTGCAAACACCGCGCGAAACGCTGGCGTTGGCTCGGTACCACCGGAGGGCCCCACGTTGTTCAACCACGTCTTCAGCTTCTTCACCATGCTTGAGCGGACGCGCTCCCAGCGATCGCTGAATGCCCACGGCTCGGAGCTGTCGTAGAACACTACATAGACAGACGCAAAGTCCGGCAGTGCCACGATCGCTTTGTAGAGCTCCTGCTTCGCTTCGCCAATGCGACCGTTCACCATTGATCCGCTCTTATCAACGATGAACGCAAACCGCGTGCCACGACCGCCGACGCCAAAGAAACTCGTCCCGCCAGCGCCGCCGCTCAGTCCGCCGCCGCCACCGCCGCCGCCCGCACCGCCTGCGCCGCCGCCACCGCCGAAGCCATCCCCACCGCCGCCGCCCGGACCAAATCCGCCGAAGCCGTCCGCGCCACCCTCGCCAAGACCAGTGCCTTCGCCGAGTGCGCCAGCCAACGGATCCTCATTGACTGTCGGCGCCGAAGGTGCCACCGATGATGCAATCTCTGGGCTCTGCGGCGCATCGCCGCCTTGCGTTGCGGTCGATGTGTCACTGTCGCCTGAGTCTTCCGGCAGCACTGACAATTCAATCATCGCCGCGCCAGGACGCGGCGCACCGGCGCGCTCAATGTTGGTCACGGCCAGCCACACCAAGAGCACGCCGTGAATCGGCAGGCTGAGGGCTAACCCCAAGAGCATCCAACGCAGTCCCACCGTCCAAGCACGCGCGCCACCCGGACGCGCCGCCGCATCCACTGGCTTACTGGCGGCAAGATTGGGCGACGGAGTTGCCACGGTCGCATGGTAGGTCGAAGCGGCTGCGGACCTCCCGCATTTCCCTGCCGCCGCGATGGCGGTCGGGCATCTACCATGCACCACCCCCGGCGCGTGTGCGCCACAATCAAACTGGAGGACGCGTGGCCAAGCGCTTCGAACGAGTGGTGCTGAAAGTGAGCGGCGAGAGCCTCTCGAAGCCCGGAGAACTGGGCATTGATCCCGAGGAGCTTGGTCTCCTTGCGGACGAGATCGCCGACGCGTACCGCAAGGCCAGCCCCGTGCAATTGGCAGTGGTGGTGGGTGGTGGCAACATCATCCGCGGCGCGCGACTTGCCGCCACTGGCAAGGTGGATCAGTCCACTGCGGACTACATGGGCATGCTGGGCACCGTGATCAACGGCCTGGCGCTCAAGGAAGCCCTTTCGCACGTCGGCATTGAGGCGCGCGTCATGAGTGCCATCAATCTGACCGCTGTTGCCGAGCCGTTCATTCGCGCCCGCGCCATCCGCCACCTTGAGAAGGGGCGCGTGGTGATCCTGGTTGCGGGTACCGGCAATCCATTCTTCACGACCGACACCTGCGCCAGTCTGCGCGGCATTGAACTCGGTGCGCAGGCTGTGCTGAAGGCAACCAAGGTCGACGGTATTTACACCGCCGACCCGAAGAAGGACCCGAAGGCCACGCGTTACGAGAAGCTGAAGTTCTCCGAAGCGGTCGAGAAGAAACTGGCGGTCATGGATCTCACCGCACTCACCATGTGTATGGAGCATTCGCTGCCAGTAGTGGTGTTTGACTTCCGAACCAAGGGCAACATCCAACGAGTGCTTGAGGGCGATTCAAGCGTCGGCACGGTCGTTACCAACTGAAGCGGGCGCAACTGCGCACCAACTGAAAGGCAATTGAACATGGATATCGATACAACACTGCTTGAAGCCGAAGACCGCATGAGCACCAGCGTGGACTATTTTCAGCGCGAATTGCGTGGCATGCGCACTGGTCGCGCCACCACCGCGCTGCTGGAATACGTCAAGGTTGAGTATTACGGCTCAAGCACTGACCTGCGCGAACTGGCGGCGATCAACGTTGCTGATGCAACGACGTTGCTGGTCAAGCCGTTCGATCCAAGTTCCAAGACTGAAATTGTCAAGGCTATTGAGTCTGCAGGTATCGGCGTTCGTGCCATGGCTGAAGGTCCCGCGGTGCGCGTCAGCGTGCCAGCACCCAGTTCTGATCGCCGTAAGCAATTGATCACCCAGGTCAAGAAAGCGTCCGAGGATTCCAAGGTGGTCATTCGCAACGAACGCCGCGATGCCAACAAGGCGATCGATGCCATGCTTGCGGATAAGAAGGCCGGCGTGACTGAAGATCAAGCCGAAGCCGCCAAGGAAAGCATGGACGAACTGACCAAGAAGTACACCAAGAAGATCGATGAGTTCTTGGAGAAGAAGATCACTGAGATCGAGGAAGTCTGAGCAGTTCCGACTGCAACGAATCATGCACTGCCCCTACTGTGACCGTGACAAAGACAAGGTGATCGACAGCCGCCCGAGCGACTCGGGTGATGCGATCCGTCGTCGTCGCGAGTGCCTTGCGTGCAGCAAGCGGTTCACCACGTATGAGCGCGTGGAGCGCACGGAGCGATTGATGGTGATCAAGCGTGATGGAACGCGGGTGCCGTTCAACCCGGAGAACATCATGCGCGGCATCGTGGCGGCGTGCGGCAAGCGGCCGGTTCCGGCCACTGAGAAGGAACGCGTGATCCGCGAGGTGGAAGAAGAGATGCACCGCGAGTTTGAGCGCGAGGTGCCCAGCCGCGCGATCGGCAAGCGGGTCGCGGACAAGTTGCGCGCGGTGGACCACGTGGCGTACATCCGCTTTGCAAGCGAGTACTACCAATTCAGCACCATGGGCGAATTCCAGCGAGAGTTGGACGATTTGGCAGACAGAACCAGCCCGGCGCCCGGTCATCCAGACCTGTTTTCAGGTCAGTGACCTGCATCTAAATTCGGTAGCCTCTGCGTCCCATGCCACGGATCACGCTCCCCGACGGAACAGTCAAGGATTTCACCGCACCCGTTACCGCCGCCGAGGTTGCTGCCTCGATCGGTGCCGGTCTTGCCAAGGCCGCCATCGGCGCCAAGGTGAACGGCGAGTTGCGCGACCTGTCCACGCTCCTCACCACCGACTGCTCGCTCTCCATCGTCACGCCCAAGAAGCGTGAAGGCGGCGCCGATCCCGATGGCCTGTTCCTGGTGCGCCACAGTGCCGCGCACGTGATGGCTGAGGCCATTCAGCGCCTCTTCCCCAACGCCAAACTTGTCTACGGTCCACCCGTTGACACCGGCTTCTATTACGACATCAGTTTCGACGGCGGACGATCCATGTCCACCGACGACTTCGCCGCCGTTGAAGCAGAGATGGCAAAGATCGTCGCCGAGCACCGCCCCTTCACGCGCTATGACATGCCCGCCGCTGAAGGACTCAAGAAGGTCCAGTCCGAAGGCTCGAAGTACAAGCTCGACA
The DNA here is from genome assembly GCA_040401635.1 of Phycisphaerales bacterium. Taxonomy (GTDB): domain Bacteria; phylum Planctomycetota; class Phycisphaerae; order Phycisphaerales; family SM1A02; genus UBA966. Next base: position 1,073 of record JBBAOD010000215.1, on the reverse strand, counting down.
ACGCCGAACGCGCCTGCGTCGCCGGTAGCGAAACACTGAGTTGGTACGCCACCGGCATACCCGGCAGTGGTTGGGAAGACCTGTGCCGCGGACCGCACGTTCCAACCACCGGAAAGATCGGCGCGTTCAAAGTCACCAGCCTCGCGTCCAGCTATTGGAAAGGCGACGAAACCAGCGATCGCCTCACCCGCGTGTACGGAACCGCCTTCGCCACCAAGGAAGAACTGGCTGCGCACATCGCTCTGCTCGACGAAGCCAAGAAGCGCGACCACCGCGTGCTCGGCAAGCAACTGCGCCTCTTCCACATTGATGAAATGGTCGGCCAAGGCCTGATCCTGTGGACGCCCAACGGTGCTGTCATTCGCCAAGAGTTGCAGACATTCATCAGCGACGAACTGCGCAAGCAGGGCTACAGCCAAGTCTTCACGCCGCACATCGGCAAGCTTGATCTATACCGCACCAGTGGTCACTTCCCCTACTACCGCGAGAGCCAATATCCGCCGCTCGTTGAGCATGAGCAGCTCAGCATGCTCGCCAAGGAAGGCTGCAGCTGCGGCGACCTGGTGAACCGCATGGAGAAGGGCGAGATCGACGGCTATCTCTTGAAGCCGATGAACTGCCCGCACCACATTCGCATCTTCGCAAGCAGCCCACACAGCTACCGCGACATGCCCGTGCGCCTCGCCGAATTCGGCACCGTCTATCGCTGGGAACAGTCCGGCGAAATCGGCGGCATGACCCGCGTCCGCGGCTTCACGCAAGATGACGCGCATCTCTTCGTTCGCGAAGACCAAGTGGCAGAAGAAGTGCTCGGCTGCCTGAGCCTGGTCAAACTAATCTTCGGCACACTCGGTATGAATGAGTACCGCGTGCGCGTTGGTCTGCGCGACCCGGACAGCGCCAAGTATGTGGGCGACCCTACGAACTGGGATAAGGCCGAGGAAGCCTGCCGCGCTGCCGCCAAGACGCTCGGCGTTCCATTCAGCGAAGAGCCGGGCGAAGCTGCGTTCTACGGACCAAAGATTGACTTCATCGTCAAGGATGTCATCGGCCGCAGTTGGCAGCTGGGTACC
>JBBAOD010000214.1:0-4550 GCA_040401635.1 Phycisphaerales bacterium | reverse complement strand
GACAGGGCCGCGCTCAGCGGCCGTCCTCGTAAGGCGAATGCGGGCCAGTACGAAATCGTGTTGCATCAGGACCAGTACGCAAACGTGATGCAACAAGTAAGCAAACGTGATGTCACATACTCAAGCCGCTTCGAGCTTGGTTCCTGCCACGCCATCCGTGGTGACCAAGAACAGGTCGGCGCAAATTGGATACGGCAGACGCTGGTACTCCTGCTCGGCGCGCGCGCGGAGGCGCTCGACGAACGGTTCTGGATCACCAGTCATTGCCAGGAACATGTCGCGCGCCGGTGCAGCAACGTAGAAAGTCTTTCCAAGTTGCGCCGAAAGGCGTGAGTGCAGGTCGCCAAGCAAGAGGCGTGCCGCGTCGTAGCCGTCGTGCATGCTGATGATGGCAGCACGACCGCCTTCGTTCGAACGAACCACTTGGACATCCAAGTTCGGCGCGTAGCGATCGAGGTTGGCGCGGGCGATTTCTTCAAGATCGTCAGCGGTCACGCCCCAGCGGATCATCTGCTCGATGCTGATGGAAACCGTGTAGTGAGGCATGTCCATGACGAAGACAATGACGGTGTCATTCACCCACTGGACATGAGCCACATGCTCGCGATCGAGCGTTTGGAAGATGTTGCCCGGTTGAATGCGCGGCATGATCCGCGACTTGGCCACTGCAAACGGAATGTCAAGGGTGCTCATCTGATCGCCTTCAAGGACGCGATCGATGTGATGCTCCACCGTCTCAAGCCAGGTTTCCGGGGCGCGCTGCACGGTGCGCCACAGGTTCTCAAGGCCCATGTGCCGGCCATCGATCGTGAGCACTAACGTGGTCACCAATTCCACCGATCGGGAACCGTGGCGGCGGCGCACCAGTTCATAGACGGCGGTGCTGAATTGCTCGGGGGTGTCGGGGAACTGGCTCATGGTGTAACTCCTGAAAACTCGCCGACGCCCCGAATGTGAGGCGCCGTCGGTTGGAATGTCAGATACAGGACCCGGCATGTGAAGTAAGAATCAAGTAATTTCAAGTTCTGAACGGTGGGCTGCACCGTCTGCGACGCCTGCCCACCCCCCCGCTCACCCCCTCCGAGCCTCCATTGCCATGAAAAACGTCCTTCCTGAGTTCTTTGCCGCGCCCGCCCGTCGTCTTTTAGTTATTGCTGGTCCGTGCATTTTGGAGGACTCGGCGACCAATGAGCGCATCGGCACGGTGGTCCGAGATGCGTGCCACGCCTTGGACCTGCCCTACGTGTTCAAGGCGAGCTTCGACAAGGCCAACCGAAGCAGCATTCACGGTCATCGCGGCCCTGGGTTGGAGCGTGGCATGGAAGAGATGGCGCGCCTGCGTGAGAAACTCGGCGTTCCAGTGACCACCGATATCCATGACCCGGCGCAGGCCGAGCCGGTGGCGCGCGTGGTCGACCTGTTGCAGGTGCCCGCATTCCTGTGCCGACAGACGGATCTGCTGGCAGCCGCGGCGGCGACGGGCAAGCCAGTCAATGTCAAGAAAGGGCAATTCATGGCTCCGGAAGAGATGCGCAACGTCCTCACCAAACTGGCGGAAGGCGGCTGCACGCAGCCCATGCTCACCGAGCGCGGCACATTCTTTGGCTACCACCGCCTGGTCACGGACTTCATCGGTCTTGGCGACATGATGGCGCTGGGTGCTCCGGTGTGCTTTGACATCACGCACAGCACGCAGTTGCCGGGCGGCGCGGGCACCGCAACAAGCGGCCGCCCCGAGCGCGCCGGCATCCTGGCAAACGCGGCGGTTTCCGCAGGGGTGCAGGCGATCTTCCTTGAATGCCACCCGGATCCAGCCAAGTCCAAGAGCGATGCTGGCACCATCCAGCCACTTGCAGAAATCCCTGCGCTACTCAAGAGATTGAAGGCCATCCGGACTGCACTGACCGCTTAGACTCGGAATCATGGCCGCACCGTTCAGACCCTGTGATCATTGCGCGAAACCCGCAGTGGTGCACAACACCGTCATCGTCAATGGACAGATGAACGAGGTGCACCTGTGCGAAGATCACGCCGGCGCAGCGGGCATTCAAATGCCGGGTCAGGCACCGATCCACCAGCTGCTTGGTCAACTTGCGCAAGTTGCGGTGACGCGCCCCCGCGGACCAGCATGCCCAGAGTGTGGACACACCTTCCATGACTTTAAGACCAGCGGACTGCTTGGCTGTCCTGCGTGTTACGACGCGTTTGCCTCCACCGTTGGACCAGTGATTGAACGATCCCATGGCGGTGCATCCGAACACATTGGCAACGTGCCCGCGCGTGCCGATGATGCCAATCAACGCGCCGCGCTGCTGCAACAACTGCTGCGAGAACTGGAAACCGCCGTCTCGGCAGAGCAATACGAACGCGCTGCACAGTTGCGCGATCGAATCAAGGATTTGCGACCGACTACGGCCGCCCGAATCGATGCAGCACCATGACTGACCTCACCGCCATGATGGCCGGCGACCGCGATGTGGTGATGAGTTGCCGCGTTCGCCTCGCCCGCAACGTCTCCGGATTTCCGTTTGTTGGACGTGCCACCCATCCGCAACGACGCGAAGTGCTTGAAACGGTGCGCGCTGCGGCTGGTCCGGACGAAGCAAGCGTTGGGCTGGTGGGCGGCGGACGCGTTGGTGCAAGTACCGCGGAATCGCTTGCGTGGGTCGACCTTGCCGCGCTTCCCAAGCGCGATCGACAACTTCTGTGGGAACGACACCTGATCTCACGACAGTTTGCAGAGGGCGATTCGCCGCGCGCCGTGGCGGTAACTCCTGACGAGCGATTCTCACTCATGGTGAATGAGGAAGACCACGTGCGCATTCAAGTGTTGCGTACCGGCAACATGCTCCGTGAGGCATTCGATGCCGCCGTTCGTGTGGACGCCACACTGGGCTCCCGTCTTGACTTTGCGTTCCACCCCAAGTGGGGCTATTTGACTGCGTGTCCAACCAATGTGGGATGCGGAATTCGCATCGGCGTCATGGTGCACTTGCGCGCACTGCGCGTCACCAATGAAATTGAGAAGGTCAAGCGCGCTGCCAAGGAACTACACCTCGCCGTGCGCGGATTCCACGGCGAAGGCAGCGAAGCCACTGGCGATTGGTTCCAAATTTCCAATCAACGAACACTGGGAGTGACTGAAACTGGTCTGCTCGAAGAGTTTGCCGGACGGATTGTTCCTGCGGTAGTGGCTTACGAACGTGAAGCACGGCGCGTATTGCTGGAGCGGCAACGCACGCTGCTGGAGGACCGTGTCTTTCGTGGCATTTCGCTGTTGCGGTCAGCCCGACTGCTGGGGCTAGACGAGGCGATGAAACAGCTTTCCAGCGTGCGCCTCGGTGTGTGCCTCGGATTGATTCCGGATGTGGCGCTCGACACGCTCAATCGACTGACCATTCAGCTGCAGTCCGCGCACCTCCGCACTGGAGAATCGGGCATTGAGTCCGATGACGATGAGCGTGCCGCGCGTGCACGGGTAGCGCGCACGATCCTTGGCGAGCAGTGATTGTGTTCGAGCCGACTCGGTCAGGCCCCGACAAAGATTCGATCAGCGCTGGCTGCGAAGTCAAAGTCTTTGTCAGAGATGCCGCCCGCGTCGTGGGTACTCAACGCAAGCGTGACCTTTGAATACCGCACCATGATGTCGGGGTGGTGCTGCACGCGTTCGGCTTCCGCCGCCACCTTGTCCACAAAGCGCATGGCGTGCAAAAAGTCTTCAAAGGTAAACGTGCGCTGAATGACCGCCCCGCTGCGCGTCCACTCCGCGAGAGTGGCGAGTTTGGTCTGAATCTGCTTAGCCGTGAGGCGGGACATAGGGTGGCAAATATACCTCGAAGCGCACAGCAGAACGCATCACCCGCTCTATCCTGCGCAGGTCGCGCGCGCCGCGCCCTCATCCCCGACCAAGGAACCGCCCATGCATCCTCGATTTACGATCCTCGCCCTCGCTACCGCCGTCACGTGCACTGCCTGCGATTCTTCGGCGCTCAAAGATGGCGGAACCTGGAACACCACCATTGCCGGCTCGCCCTTTCACCTCACCGTGAGTTCAAGCGACCCCACTCGACAGCGTGGACTGGGGGCGGTCATCGACATCCCAACGGACGGCGGCATGGTGTTTGTCTTCCCCGACTCTGCGATACGCGGGTTCTGGATGAAGGACTGCGTCACTGACATGGACATCATCTACCTCGACCCCATGGGGTACGTGACTGCGATATACACCATGACCAAGCAGCCCCTGCGTGGCGCGGATGAATCACAAACCACCTATGAGGCGCGCCTGAAGCGCTACTCAAGCGTCACCCCCGCGCAATACGTCATCGAGCTGCGTGCTGGTCGTGCCAACGAACTGAAGATCAAGACCTCGCAAAAATTACCAATTGATGCGGCTGCACTCAAGGCGGCCATTCGATGACAGAACCCATGCGTGCGCGCAACGGTGCGCACTCAGTGCGTATTGCCATTACCGCTACATCGCGCCGCGCGGAACGTGGGCAAGCACTGGCACGCGAACTCCCTGCACTGATCGGAAGTGGAACGGTTGC
>JBBAOD010000213.1:0-4550 GCA_040401635.1 Phycisphaerales bacterium | reverse complement strand
GCCGCTTACCGAGGATCCCGTGCTCACTGCGGGGGCTCGAACACGGAAGGCACGTGCATACCAGGGGCTGTGAAACACCCCCACCTGGCCGCGCTCGCCGGAGAGGATAGGGCCGCGCTCAGCGGCCATCCTCGTAAGGCGGATGCGGACCAGTACGCAACCGTGATGCCTCAACGCCGCCGCAGTAACTTGCCACCATGTTTGCCGCCCTCATCACGCTGACTGCCATCCTCTGCGCCCCCCAAACGCTGCCCGCAGCGCCGAAACCCGTGCCCGTACCCATGCCCGCGTCAACGCCGACGCCCGCGCGCGATCGCTGGATCGCCCTCGTCGACGAGATGCAGCGCTGGCGCGACACTGAGTGGCCCGAGGATGCCATCGCAAACGGTCGCTTCACTCCATGCCCCGATCGCATCACCGACGTGTCGATTGTTGGTATCGAGAAGCGACATGCGCAAGAAGGCGTGTTCCTGACTGAGCTCATGGAGATTGACCCCAGACAACTGAGCGGCGATGACCTCTTGGGGTGGCAGCTCATCACTCGACAGATGCGCGAGTCGCAAGATGGTCACCGTTTCCGTGCGTTCCTCATGCCGATCGGTGGTCGCAACGGACCGCAGCAAGACATTCCGCAAATGGCTGATCGTGTGCCATTTCGCACCGCAGCAGACTGTCACAATTACATCAAGCGACTGAGCGCCGTTCCGCAGATGGTCACTGATGCGCAGGAACTCATGGAACTGGGCATGGCTGAGGGGCGCATGCCGGCGAAGGTCACCATGGAAAGTCTGCCTGCGCAGTTTGATGCCGTCATCAAAGGAAATTTGGAATCCTTGCGCATTCCGTTCGCAAAGCTTCCGGATTCGATCCCGGCTGCCGAGCAAGCTGCCCTGCGCAAAGAATTGGATGCGACGCTCTTGCCCATCCTGTTGCAAATTGGTCTGACTCGTAACTGGATCGTTGACACGTACCTGCCCGCGTGTCGCAACACCGTCAGCGCTTCGGATCTTCCCGACGGAGCGGATTGGTACAACCACGCGCTGCGCGTGCATACAACCACCGATATGGATGCCAAGGCAATTCACGAGACTGGCGTTGCCGAAGTAGCGCGTATTCGTGCAGAAATGTTGGCGGTCATTCGCACGACCGACTGGTTTGCAGCAGAGCCAGCGCGAACGCTGCAGCCTGCCGACGAACTGTTCACGGCATTCATCCAATACTTGCGCACTGATCCACGCTTCTACGCGAAGAGCGAAGACGAATTGCTCACGCGCTACCGCGATACCTGCAAAAAGATCGATGCCAAACTGCCCGCGCTCTTCGGCACCCTGCCGCGCAATCCGTACGGGGTGCATGCCATTCCAAAGTTCATGGCGCCGACGCAGACCACCGCGTACTACCAGCCCGGCTCGCTGCGCGGCGGGAATCCTGGTTGGTTCTGCGCGAACACCTACGCGTTGGAACAACGCCCGCTCTATGAAATCATCCCGCTTTCACTGCACGAAGCCGTGCCCGGGCATCACCTGCAAATCTCCATTGCGCAAGAGTTGCCCGATCAACCTGAGTTCCGCCGCGACATGCACTTCACCGCGTTTGTTGAAGGCTGGGGTCTCTATTCCGAGCGCTTGGGCATCGAGATGGGATTTTTTCAGGACGATCCATATGCGAATTTCGGTCGGCTGATCTACGAAATGTGGCGCGCGACACGATTGGTCGTTGATACCGGCATCCATGCATTCGGTTGGAACCGCGATCGCGCGATCGATTACATGAAGCAAAACACCGCGCTCAGCCAGATGAATATCGAACGCGAAGTCGATCGGTACATTGACTGGCCCGGCCAAGCGTGCGGTTACAAAATTGGTGAATTGCGCATCCGTTCCATGCGCGCAAAAGCTGAACGTGAACTCGGGGCAGCGTTTGATGTGCGCGCGTTCCATGACGCCGTGCTGGGAGCGGGCGCTATCCCGCTTGATGTCCTGAGCACGCGGATCGATGCGTGGATCGCAGAACGTCTTGCAGCTTCCGCTGCGATTGCGCCGCCTGCAACGACGCCTACTCTCACTCCCGCACCCGCACCCGTTCAACCATCCGCCACCCAGCGGCCGTCCTGAAGCCACGGATTCGTGCGGCGCTCTGCGCCAATCGTGGTCGCTCCGCCATGCCCCGGATGCGTGCGCACTGTGTCCGGCAGCGCCATCAGCACCGTGTGCAGCGAACGATGCATGGTGGCAGCGTCGCTGGTTGGAAAGTCAACGCGCCCGATCGATCCAGCGAACAAGGTGTCACCCACGAACGCCTCATTGGCTGCATCGCACACCAACGTCACGCCCCCCGGACTGTGCCCGGGGGTATGCAACACCCGCCACACGGATCCGGAAAGTTCCAGTTGATCGCCGTGCGCCAACGTGCCATCAGCGCCGCGCGTGGTGATCGGCATGCCGATGAATGCGCTGAGGTTGAGTTGTGGATCGTTCAGAAATGCGTGTTCCGCGGGGTGCAGCAACACGCGCGCGGCCGGAAACGCAGCGCTCACCTCGTTCAAGCCAGCAATGTGATCGGCGTGTGCGTGGGTCAGCAAGATGTGGCTCGGCACGAGCCCCTGAGCGCGTACGAACTGGATCACTTCTTCCGGATCCTCACCGGGATCAATGATCCAGCACTCGCGCCCGACAGCGCTCCCGTCCGCAGCGGGTACCCATGCCACATAGCAGTTGGTCTGAAAGGTGCCCAATGGAAATTGCTCAATCACTGGCTTTGACATACCGGGAGGGTACGCAGGTATCGTGCCCGCGTGGCACTCGGACGGACCCGAAAACCATCGCTTGATTCAACCCCCGCGATCATCGCGTGCAGAGACGGTACGCCCGCACGCTTTTCGCGCGTTGCAACGGTTGCGGCTCGGTCGATGTGCTTGGTCATGCTCGTATGCGCTCCTTCGCTCCTCACTGCGTGCGAACAAATGTCCAGCGACATGGGCGACGCTTCCAATTCGTTGTTCCCGCCCTCTCCTGCCGAGGCTGGGCGATGGGCAGTGGATGACAGTGACCCCGAGAACCAGCGCCGCGGCGTGCTGCTCATCGGCAACTCTGGATTCGGCGGCGAGCCCGTCTACGTGAACTTGTACCGTCTGTACATTGACGAAAATAGCGATCCGGTGGTGAAGGCCACTGCTATTCAAGCGCTGGCGCGACACGCGCGCGCCGAAGATGCGGTGATCATCGCCAACCAACTTGAAAGTAAAAACGAGCAGATCCGTATCGCCGCGGCCAAAGGCCTGCAGCGCATTCATAATCCCAAGATCGCCGATGTGATTTGGAAGAAGCTCATCCAAGAAGACGAAACTTCAGCGGTGCGCGTCGAACTTGCCATTGCGTTGGGCCAGTACTCCACGCGCGACTCGTTTGAGGCGCTGTGCAGTTCGCTTGACGATCGTGAACTTGCTGTCAACCTGGCGTCGGCGGACAGTCTGCGGCTCATCACTGGCGCCGACTTTGGCCTTGAACCAGGTCTGTGGCGCAGTTGGGCCGATGCAAATCCCAAGGCATTGCGCGCCGATGTTCCGTACTACTACCCCACCTTCGAACGGCAACTTGGAACGCTCGATTACTTGATGTTCTGGGCAATTCCAACCTTTGAACAACCGGGAGTGCCCGCAGGAATGCGTGAGACTGCGCCAACGGACGGCGCGCCGCAGAACGAATTCGGAAACCTCGGCGAGAAGGGCTGATATCGGCGAACGCAACGATGCGGTCGCCTACACTTGTCGCCCTTGCCCACCGACCCAACCGCCGCTCCAGACCACCGCACGCGCGCAACAGTGCAGCCTCCTGAGAGTGCGAGCGATACGGCAGCGGCAGAGAAACTGGACGCAGAAGCAGAAGCACGCGCCGAGATGGCAGACTTGCGTCGCCGCGCAGCCGAAGGCGACATCGATTCATTCGGTGATGGCGCACTCTCTATCGCCGGTGCCGAAGCCGCTGCCGACGATGAACGAATCATTAAGAGCGGACGACTTGCCGGCAAGAGTCTGTGGCAATCCATCTGGATTCTTTCCATTCCTGTACTGGTGCAGCAGCTCATGGCGGCGCTGGTGGGAACCACCGACACACTCCTCGCTGGAAATCTTCCGCCGGGCACCGCTGGCGCAGCGCTTGACGGCGTGGGTTTCGGCGCAACTTTCATGTGGGTAGCGACCATCGTTCTCATGGGCATTGGAATCGGCGCACAGGCGATCATTGCACGCGCCATGGGCAGCGGCAACCTCAGCGAAGCGCGCGCCGCGGGTGGAACGGCCGTGACGGTCAGTTTCGTGGCAGGGATCGGCGGTGCGATTGCCACGTGGTTCGCCGGCCCGATTGCCGCCGAATGGATGGGGCTATCCGACGAGGCGCTCCGCTATGCAACCGAATTCGTGCACATCATCGCCATCAGCATGCCGCTCATGTCCGTGATGATGGTGGGCGGAATGGCACTGCACGGCGCGGGCGAAACCGTCCAACCAAGTGTCATTGCCGTAGCAACCAATGTGGTCAATGTGTTGTGTTCAT
>JBBAOD010000212.1:0-4566 GCA_040401635.1 Phycisphaerales bacterium | reverse complement strand
CCGTCCGCCGTGGTGTCCGCGCGGAAACCTTCGTCAGCATCCAGCCCAGTCTTCGCCATGCACTGCTCGGCCGACAGCGGAACGATCTCCGCCTTGAACCAACCGTTCTTGGTGGCCTCTGCCGCACGTCGATTGCTCTCCGCGCTAAACGCATCTTGCGCAATCCGGGTCACGCCGCAGCTTGACGCAGTGTGCTCGGCAGCGTTACCCATCGGCCAATTCTCAAACGCGCAGGTGAGACCATCGAACTGCATGTGGTCGATCAGCTTGCCCTCGCCGTACTTGATGCCGCCGCGCACCTGTGCTAGGTGCGGCGCCAAGTCCATGTTCTCCATGCCGCCGGCCACCACGCAGTGCGCGTCGCCAAGGCGGATCATGTTCGCGGCTTGCATCACCGCTTCAAGGCCGGAGCCGCAGACCTTGTTCACCGTAACCGCATTGACGGTCTCGCCGATTCCAGCCTTGAGCGCCGCCTGGCGCGCTGGATTCTGACCAACGCCAGCCTGCAGCACGTTGCCCATGATGCATGCCTCCACATGGCCCTTGGCCGCCGGGGCGTCCTCGAGCAGCGCCTTGATGGCATAGCTGCCCAGAACCGGTGCCGGAACGCGCGCGAGGCTGCCAAAGAACTTACCGATCGGGGTGCGGCGAGCGGCGACGATGACGGGCTGGTTCATGGGTGGATTCCTGATTCTCTGAAGTGTGGTCGGCGCGCACATGCAGCCGGGTCGCGAATGATATCGTTCACTTTATGCCGGATTCCACAGAGCAGCAGCCCCCGCGCCGGGTGGTCACCGACAACCTCGTCTCGCTCCAGTCGTTCATCCTGGAGGAGGAAACGCGCTACCCGGGCGCATCGGGCGATTTCAGTTGGATCATCAGCGCCATCAGCTTGGCGGCCAAGATCATCGCCCACAAGGTTCGCCACGTGCGCTTGCAGAACGTGCTTGGCGAAGACGGCACCATCAACGTGCAGGGCGAGGATCAGTTGCATATGGACGTGATCGCCAACGAGGTGATCATGCGCGTGCTCGGTGGTCGCGGATCGATCGCCGTGCTTGGCAGTGAGGAAGAAGAGCAACCGACCATTCTGCGCCGCGGCCACGAGGGCGGCAAGTACTGCGTGTTGTTCGACCCGCTTGATGGTTCAAGCAATCTTGACACGGCGGTGGGCGTCGGCACCATCTTCACAATTCTGCGCAACGACCCAAAGATTCACGGCGCGGTGGAGACGGTGTGCCAAGCTGGTCACCAGCAAGTGGCGGCGGGCTATGTGTTGTACGGATCGAGCACGGTGTTCGTGATCACCACTGGTCGCGGCGTGCACATGTTCGAACTCGATTCGTCGATCGGCAGCTTCATGTTGGTGCAGAGCAACATCCAGATGCCCGCGAGCAAGAAGATTTATTCTGTGAACGAGGCCAACGCCGAGGGCTTCCCGGAGGGCTTCCAGAAGTACTTGAAGTGGGCGCACCAGAACGGCTACAGCAGCCGCTACATCGGCTCGATGGTGGCAGACATGCACCGCACGCTGATGAACGGCGGCGTCTTCTTGTATCCGCCAACAAAGAAGCATCCGAACGGAAAGTTGCGGCTTTTGTACGAAGCGAACCCGATGAGTTTCCTAGTCGAGCAAGCCGGCGGCGCAAGCGTCACCGCGGCCGGCCAGCGCACCATGGACATCGTCCCCAGCCAAATGCACGAACGCGTGCCGCTGGTGCTGGGATCGAAGAACGAAGTCGCCGCGGTGGTGGCGCACCTGTAAGTACGTACATAGGTGCCGTTCACCACTGTCCCTATTTTCAGGGGAGCGGGGTTAGCCCCCGCAAGGTCCCCAATTGGCGAGCAGCGTGCCGAGATCTGCGCCATTCACGAATCCGTCCCTATTGAGGTCTGAATTCGTGGTTGGCGTAACGACGCCCCATTCACTGAGGAGCACACCGAGATCGCCGCCGTCGACGATGTGATTCTCGTAGATGTCACCGACGCAGCAGTTGTTGCCGGGCTCGCAGCAGTCGGGGATGTTGTTGGCGTTCGTGTCGGGGAGAGTGCCGTTGAGGATTTGACCGTAGTCGATGATGTTGTCGTTGTTGCAGTCGGCGGACCATTCGAGAATCGCTCCGCCGATATTGGCCTCCCAATCGTGGATATTGTTCCACAGATTCGAGAGTGAGTTGCATCCGAAATGCAGCCGTTGTTCGGAGTTCGCCTGGTAGCAGGGCCCCCAGTTTGCAAATCCCCACGATTCACCGGTTACCCATGTCCAGTGACCATTGACTTCGATACCGCCGATCGCTGGTCCGGAGAAATTCATGTCAAGCTTCCAGCACGATGGACTGGATGCCAGACTTTCCCATACGAAATCAGTTTCAATTTGAGACGTCAGGGTCGCGAGGTGCGCACCGGAGGCGCGCGCGAACGCATCGGCTTGGTTCCAGTTCACGAATGTCCCTGCCGGATATGAGCGATACCAATGCCCATTCCCCCCATCCCCCACGCGCCACTGCACCGGATAGTTCCCCACGGTGCATTGCACGCCCTGCTCGCAGCAATCCGGAATGTTGTTGCCGTTGTAGTCCGGCAGCGTTCCATCGCGGCACTGGCCGTAGTCGACGATGCCGTCGGAGTTGCAGTCGGCGTCCCATTCCAGAATTGCTGGATAGTTACTGTCCTCGACTTGGTCATTCCAGCGATTGTCGTTGGTGTCGACGTGTAGATAGTTGTCGTTGGGGTAGTAGTTGTCTGGGGCCCACGAATCCCAGTTCTGATATGACCACATTTCGCCAGTGACCCAAGCCCATCCGCATCCGGGCTCGCAGCTGTTCGGGATTTGGTATCCGCCAATCCATGTATTCGAGACGGCGTTCAATGTTCCAACGAATGCCTGTTCTGCCGAGGAGGTCACGGTTGCCAAATGCCCTCCGAGTGCGCGGCAGTTCGATTCGTGCCAATTCCAGGACTCTGTTGCCTCAACTCTCGAATACCAATGCCCATTCCCCCCATCCGCCACCCGCCACTGCACTGCCTCCCCCGCAAGCGCGCTCATCGAAACCGCCGCCGCGGCAGCAGCACCCAACACGACATCCGAGCCGAACTTCTTGGTCTTCACGAAAGAGTCTCCTTGAGCCTCCACAGATCCGGCCACCGTCGCCGCAGCCGGCACATTCGACCCGGATTCCGCTGAATATCTCCCAACCCCCGCTCCCGGCCCCAGCACCCCTGCCAGGAGTGCCGTCGCCGCGATCACCGCCGCCACCGCCAACCGCGCGCGTGCGGCGCTCGGCGCCGGATCGGCACGTTCGCCCGCAGTTGCGCCTTCATCCTCCACGCCCACCCCCAACGCGCGCATCAACATCCCCGGCGCCAGTTCGTCGCGCGTCGCCGGCCCCGCATGCCGCCGAGCCATCCTCGCCGCCCCCGGCAGTTCACCCCCGCCACCCGCGCTCACCCCGCACTCTCCTCGATCAGCCGCATCAGCTTCCCCACCTCAGCATCGAGCTCTTCCGCGCGCACGCCCTCCGCTCGCAGCAGCTCACGCACGGCGCCGCGCATGCGTTCGCCAACGCGCGCTGCCGCGTGCTTCGCCTGGCTCGGCGTGATGCCGAGCGCCGCGGCGATCGCGTTGTACTCCATGCGATCCATCACGTGCATACGGAACACCACGTAGTCGTCGGGGCGGCCGCGGTCGTCCGCATCGGTCTGCGCAATGACGTGCGCCTCGTTCGCGAGCGTCACCGCCCACGCGCGATCGAAGGCGCGCTCGGCGTTGGGTTCAGACGAGGGCAGGGCGTCAAGCAGGCCGTCATCGCCGGCAGGGTCGAGCACCTCGCGCCCCGCCGCCCGCGCACGATCGCGCGCCAATCCGCGGCAGTGCAAGCTGGCCGCGTTCATCATCCAACGCCGCAAGGGCATGCCCGACGTGCGCCAGCGCATCATGAATTCAAGCCCCTGCAGCTGCTTTGCGAACAACCCGGCCACCAGATCCTCGGGCTCGCCAAGCCGCGCAAACGCGCCGGTGCGCACGTACGCGCACAGCGGCCGGTGGTATCGCTCCATCACGTGCGTCTGCAGCGACTGCGCCGCGCCCGCCGCCACGCGCGCGTCGCCGCCCTCGGCGAGCGTCAGTTGCGCGTCGATCCACGTGGCATGCGTGCTGGGAAAGTGGTCCACCGGAGTCATGGCGGCGGAGGGTACCGCGCGCCTTCACACTCCGCGGGATCGTCCCCGGAAGCAGAAAGGACTCGAATGTGTGGAAACAAGGTGTACAATGACAGTCATGGAACTTCGCCTGCAGCTCGACGAGAAGGACCTGGCAGCAGCCCGGACCTACGCGGGGATCGACGACCCGGTGCGGCTCTTGCAGCACGTGCTTCGGTCCTACGTCCACTCCAAGGCGTCGGCGGAACTCCGGGCGCTGGCCGGATCGGACCCAACGGCGGAAGCGCCGCCGCGTCGCAGGCCGCCGGACTTTCTGAACGACCCGGACCAGCCGATGGGCACCTAGCGCCTCGGGATGAATCGATCCCGGAACGAGTGCTCGTCGATACGAGTGCGTGGATTGCTCAT
>JBBAOD010000211.1:0-4580 GCA_040401635.1 Phycisphaerales bacterium | reverse complement strand
AGCCGCGGTCAGCAGGGCATCGGTATCAGCGCCGCTGGCATGTACGGGCTGATCACTACTGGTCGGCCGATGGCAATCTTCACCAAGCCGAAGGCTGGTCAGCCGACCCACCACATCGAGTTGGCGATGAACACCAAGACCAACCGCGCCGAAGTGACCTTTGACAAGGAAGTCAAGGACTTTCCGCCAGAGCGCCTTCGCAAGTTGAGCGCGGGAACGCGCGCGCTGGCTGAGCAGAGTGGATTTTTGACTGCCACGGAATTCCCAACTGGTACTTCGGTGAGCATTGAGCTTGACGGTAAGTATCAGCGTGGGCGTGGTTCGGTGGACGAGTTTCTTGAACTCACCGCGATTGCCAATCCGCACGCACGCATCGTCTTTGTGCCGCCGACACGGGTGACGGAAGATGATGAACCGGATGTGCTGACGGCAGCCGAAGCAAGCGCTGCCGCTGTTGCCAAGGTCACTACTGAGACCAATGGCGTGATTGTCTTTCCGCGTGGCGTTCATGAATTGCCCCGTGAAACCAAGGAAATCCAACCGCATCCGAAGGGGATCGAGTTGGGAATTTTGCTGCAGATGCTTAAGGATTACGAGGCCACCGAGAAGGGCGGCACGCTCTTTAAGTTCCTTCAGGATTGCTTCTGCCGCGTGAGTGCGTCCACCGCGAGCGGTATGTGTGAGGCCATCGGGCTAACGAGCCGTACCAAGGTGGCCGATGTTGGTCCGCCGCAGGCCGAGAAACTCTTCAAAGTATTTCAGGAGTCGAAACTGGCTCCGCCCCCGACGGATTGTCTTGCACCGATCGGTGTCCGGCAATTGCTGGCCGGAATGCTCAAAGGGGTGCGCGCTGAGTTCTACGCGGCATCGAGCCGTGAGGCGGATGTCTACCGTGGGCGACCGTTCCAAATTGAGGCGGCCATTGCATTCGGTGGTGAGTTGCCTGGGGACGAAACCGCGCGCGTCATTCGCTTTGCCAACCGTGTGCCGCTGCTCTTTCAGCAGAGTGCATGCTCCAGTTTCAAGGCGGTCAGTGAGACGGGTTGGAAGAACTACAACCTGTCACAACCGCGTGGCGGTATTCCGGTTGGGCCGCTGGTGATCATGATTCACATGGCTTCGGTGTGGGTGCCGTTCACAAGCGAGAGCAAGGAAGCCATTGCGGACTACGACGAGATTCGCAAGGAGATGAAGTTGGCGTTGATGGAGTGCGGGCGCAAGCTTGGCACCTACCTACGCAAACGCCAGCGCATGCGCCGCGAAGGTCTGCGCCGCGATGTCTTTGAGCGCTACATCGGTGAGATTGCCAAGGCAGTGCATGCCATCATGGGTGCTGATCCAAAGGCGGTTTACGACGCACTGTTGGAGCAAGCCAACGCGCGCACCGCAGTTGCTGATCAAGTGCTTGATGAAGATGGCAAGGTCATCACGGATGAAGATCCAATTGGTCCGGACGATGATGGCGTGCTCATTGTGCACGAAGCTATTGCTCCGGCGGTTGCGCAGCTTTCCTCCACCCCGTTTGCGCCGCTGGACTTTGGTAACAGCAGTAAGAAGCAGACGAGTCAGGCTGGCGCAACGGCAAAGGGCGCTACTCGTCAGTCCCGTGGCACGGGCGACGCTCCGTCCCGTGGCAAGGGCAAGGGCAAGTCCAAACCCGACGCCGCAGCGAGCCCCAAGCGAACTGCAAAGCAGGCCCCAGAATCACCAGCCCGAGCAGAGCTTCGTGCGCGTGCAGCCAAGGCGGCGAGCCGCAAGCCTAGCGGCAGTAAGCCCAGTAATGACGGGCCGCGACTCTTCTGATCATCATTGATCATTATTGATCATCTCGTAACGAAATAGGAACGACACCATGGCAAAGCAGAAGACACCCACCGCGCCCGCTCGCACCAAGAAGGAGCGCGACGCCGCCACTGAGAAGAAGATTGTGACACTCGCCACCGATGTGGCGAAGCGTTCGCTTGCAGGAAATGAGCCGACTGTTCGCGTTCCCACGCGCACCAAGAGCAACACGCTCTGGAACAAGAAAAAGGGCATTCTGCAAATGGGCCCTGCTGCGCAAGAGCGCGGCTTGTTTAACTTGAGTCAGGCGAAGAGTTTCATGCAGACGATGCTGCATTCATCAAGTATCAAGGACTTGATTGCAGCGGAGAAGACGCTCAGTTTGCGTGGAATGTTCTATAAGGGTCTGCACACGGTGGCCGGCACCAAGGAGAAGACCTTCGCTGACCAGGATGAGTCGGACGGGATCTTGGAAGACCTGGAAGTGTCGCTGGCTGCGCTGCGTGAAGAATTGCACATCTTTGCCAAGAAGGCGGGCACGATGGTGGGCAATATCACCATCATCGACTCAGGCGATGAAATCGACTGCCGACGCATGGGGTCAGGCGGCTATGCCATCCCATCCATCGTTGAACCGGACGTGATCAAGTTCAAGAAGTGTGACGCCAAGTTCGTTCTCCATGTTGAGAAGAACACGGTTTGGAGTCGCTTCAATGAGGATCGCTTCTGGGAGAAGCACAATTGCATCTTGACCGAAGGCGGTGGTCAGCCGCCGCGCGGAGTGCGCCGCTTGTTGCGTCGACTGAACGAAGAACTTGGGCTACCGGTGTACTGCTTGCTCGACTGCGACCCATGGGGGCACTACATCTACAGCGTGATCAAGCAGGGCAGTATCTCGTTGGCATTCGAGAGTGAGCGCTTGGCGATTCCTGACGTGAAGTACCTGGGTATTCGCGCAAGTGATTACCGTACTTGCGGCCTCAGTGATGACGTGCAGATTGCGCTGAATGACACCGACATCAAGCGTGCCAAGGAAATTGCCGCGTACCCATGGTTTCAAGGTCACAAGGGTTGGCAGCGCGAGATCGATGGGATGCTCAACAACGGCTTCAAGATGGAAGTGGAGTCCTTGATTACCAAGGACATCTCCTACGTCACTGAAACGTATGTGCCGCAGCGACTGAAGGCAAAGGACTGGTTGGACTAAGCGCGGGTCTCGCGCAATCAGCGCGGCGCTGGTGCGTCGGACGCCGTCTCGGCGAGTGGCAGGGTGATGCGAAAGCGTGCACCATGGCCATCGCTTGCTTCAAGTGCTTCGATACTCCCGCCGTGCGCTTCCACAATGCGCCGCGCGGTGGCAAGCCCCAGTCCATTGCCGCCCGGCTTGGTGGTGTGATACGGCTCAAAGGCGTGCTGGCGCATCTCCGGGGTCAATCCTGGGCCAGTGTCTTCCACATCAATGGCAGCACAGCGGGGGTTCTCGGTCCGGCTTTCGGGCGGATCGGCGTACACCGAAAGTTGCAGTGTCCGGGCGCGGTCTTCGGGGAGGTCCTGCATGGCCTGCACGGAGTTGAGGAGCAAATTGAGCAGCGCTTGCTTCAGGAGCGAAGGGTCGGCGTCAACAATCACCGGATGCCGGTCCGTATCGACGACGAATCGAACACCCGCTTGTTCCGCTTGCGGCATGAAGAAGTCGCTGATTTCCGTCACGGCATCGCGAAGATCGCAGTGCCGCCGATCAAGTTGCAATCGACCTGCGTAACGCAGAAAGTCAGTGAGAATGTCGCGCAGGCGTGCGGCTTCGCGCGCCAGTGTGTCCACGCGTCGAGACATGCTGGCGCGATCAGTTTCATCAAGCGGCGAGTCCAGGATTTCCTCGCGCAGTAGTTGTGCGTTCAAGACCACGGTGGATAGCGGATTCTTGATTTCGTGTGCCAGCCCGCGGGTCATCGATGCAATCTCGGCGTTGCGCGCGCTCTCCGCGGCGGCTCGTTCAGCGTTCCGCACTTGCGTTCGTTGCAAACGCATCATGCGGTAGGGAATCCACCAGGCGAGCGCAACGATGCAGAGTGCGCTGGCCAGTGCCAAGGCGAGAACCGCCCATCCGGGGAGCGATTCAGCAGCAGTCGTCGGCAAGGACACTGGCTGCCGCGGCGCTCCGACTGTGGCGATGGTGCCAGCGGTACCGGTATCAACAAGAACGCCCGACACGCGCAGGTGTCGGGCAGGGAATAGTCCTGCATAGAGCAGGGAGCTAAACAGTTCAATGTGCATCAGGCGCGCCGCGTTGAGCGACGGATCATGTGCTGCTGCCAGCGGCTGGAACGCGAGTCAGCGAACGAGCCTTGGTGGCAGCCCATCCCTTGGCACCTTCAGTCGCGGAATAGACGACCATTTCGGCGTCATTCAGAGTGCGGAATCCGCCCTCCTGATCGATGACTGAGAAGTGAACAAAGATGTCCTGGCCTTGAGGTCCAACGATGAATCCGAAGCCCTTGC
The DNA here is from genome assembly GCA_040401635.1 of Phycisphaerales bacterium. GTDB lineage: Bacteria > Planctomycetota > Phycisphaerae > Phycisphaerales > SM1A02 > UBA966. The sequence continues at coordinate 299 of JBBAOD010000211.1, read as the reverse complement.
GGGGATCGAACCACTTCACTTGACCTTCTACGTTTTCGAGAGTGCTGTTGGACATTTGGTTGCTCGCTCTATCTAGGTGACTTTCCTACTGATGAACACGCAGGAAGGTGCGGTTGTGTGATCCGCTAGCCCCAAACATTCCGAGACTGAGCGAATTATGCTCCGGTTTTCGGACTTATGCAAGTCTGAACAATCAATACTTTCCGGTTTCCGACGTGCATTGTGGGAACGAATAACTCAGCGGTTGTAGTGGCTTATGAACAAAGGATTTACGAAAGAGCGCAGGGGTGGGTTCGCAA
>JBBAOD010000210.1:0-4598 GCA_040401635.1 Phycisphaerales bacterium | reverse complement strand
TCGGGGTCTTGGCGCAGGATGGCGCGCAAACCAGTTGCAAAGGTGAGTCCACGCTTTGGGTTCACCGGGATCTGATTGATGCCATTGAGTTCATACTCAACCGGATCTTCGATGGTAATGATCTTCTTGCGCGGGTCGTACAACTTATTCAGGCACGCGTACAGCGTGGTGGTCTTGCCACTTCCGGTCGGCCCAGTGACGAGCACCATTCCGTGCGGCTTCTGAATCATGCGATCCATGATTTCCCGCATTTGATCGCGCATGCCCAGACTGATCAAATCGAGCGGCAGCGAACTCTTATCCAAGATACGCATGACCACGCTCTCGCCGTAGACGGTGGGAACGGTGCTGACGCGGATATCAACTTTGCGGCCTTCAAAGCGCAGGGTGATATGGCCATCCTGGGGCACATAGCGCTCAGCGATGTTCATGTTGGCCATGATCTTGACACGACCAAGCAGCGCCGGCTGCAAGTGCTTGGGCGGCGATGGCTGTTCGATGAGCACGCCGTCGATGCGATACTTGACCTTGAGTTCCGTTTCAAACGGCTCAATGTGGATGTCGGAAGTCCGATTCTGAATCGCTTCAAGAATAATCAGGTTGACCAGGTTGATGAGCGTTGGCTGCTCGGCCATCCGGTGCACATCATCAGCCTCGATAGCGTCAAGGTTGTGATCAACCTCGCCGCCACCAACGCCGCTGTCTTCGGCAAGGCTCTCTGCCATGCGTGCTGCAGTGGTTCCATACACGGCACGCATCAACTCGCTGAACAGGCCGGCATCAAGACCAATGCGTGAAACCGGCATGCGCGCGTGCGCTGCAGTTTCATCAACCGCAGCGATATCGAGCGGATCGATCATCGCCACAAACAGTTTGCCACGTTCCACGCGCAGCGGAACTACCCGCAGACGCACTGCGACGTCCGGCGGAATGCGCGCCGACGCGTCGTCAGTTGATTCAGGAACAGCCTCGGCCCACTCAATGCCGAACAGCTTGCATCGGTCGCGGAGCGATGCATCGCCGCCAATGGATGCGAAAGCCGCGGCATCAAGGCCGGCGGCTGGAAGTGGAATGCCTTGGACGTCGTGATCCATCGAAGTTCGATTTACTCGGGCTTGGTTGACTGTGGTTCGGCCTGCCCGTTCGAGCCTTGACCCTTGGTGTCGCCGAGGGCGCGTTGGTCGCGGGTCTTCATATTCTCGTTAGGAATCAGGTCGTCTTTGCCGCCCTCAACCTTGGAGGCACGGCGGCCCTTCGGTTGTGGTGGAGTTGCTCCAGCGTCTTGCTTGCGGCTCTCAGCGGTCTCGACCTTCACTCCGCCTGGAAGTTCAGCCTTCTGCTCATCACTCAGAATTGCCAGCAAGCGATCACGGAACGGCGCGCCCATGGTCTCGCGTTCCACGCGAGCCTTCACCACTGGATCATTGGAGTTGGCGCCTTGTGGCGTGTTGGGAGCGCTACCCGAGGCGCCCGACTTGCGATCGGCGGCTGCTTGCACGCGCTTGCGTGGTGCCTTCGGTTGATCCACGCGCACTGCCTCGTAGATCTTCATGTTGGCATCGCGGCATGCTGTGCCAAACTCCGACATCAGCGCATCAATCTGCGAGGTTTGCTCAGGGCTGAGTGACGGCAGCGCGTAGGCCTGCTGCATCAGGATCATCACCGGGTGCGGTCGGAACACGTCCGGGTATCCAGCTTCAAGCGCACGCGTGCGGAACTCTTCGCTGCGATCACCAAGCGCTGCTGCGATCGATTCAATACCAGCATCGTTAGCGGAACGAACACCAATGCGAACCACCATGACTTTGTCCTGAATATCAGCGCCACGGTCATAGTTCATAGAGGTCATGGCATCGGACAATTCACGATCCAGCACGGCGATGCTGTTCATGCGGGTCACCAACGCTTCGTCAAGCAGGAGCTCATAGGCGGCGAGTGGTTGCTTGACAGCCTCTTGTTCGGCTGGAGTCAGTTGCATGCGCGTCAGCACTGCAAAGAGATCAACGCTCTCGCCGGAAAGGTCGCCGTCGGGGAGCAATCGCTCGCGACGCAGCGCACGTTCGAAACTCGGCCAACGCTCAAGCTGCTGTGGACCCAGCTGGCTCTTGAGGTCGGACATGAATTTCTCCAGCATCTGTGTCTTCTCGGTACGCCATGAATTGAGTGGCGCCATGATCTTCTCAAGGACTGCGTCGCCACCGTTTGATTTGGCAATCTTTCCCGCGTCCTCGGATGCCACTTTCATGCGGTCCTTGAGTGCTTCAACTCCGGTGTTGAAGTTGGACATGTAATCCTGAAGCAGTGCTTCCACAATCGGTCGTTGCCACTCTTCAAGGCCCAGTGAACTGGTCATCAGCGTTACATCGCGCTGCATGATGTCGGGCTGGAATGCCTGCGCGAAACCCCCGCGACCACCGAACTGTGCCGATGCCGGGGAGGTTGCAACCCCGGCAAGGGTCACCATGGCGATGGCTGCAAACAGCGTGCGAAGCCGAGGTGCGATGTGGTCAAGACGGGTGATGCGGGATGGTGTGCGTGGCATGATCTGGTCTCCGAGAAGTCGGGAAGGGGAATTGTCGCAGGAAGCGTGGATCGTGGCGGATGAGGAACGCGCGAGTCGGCCCCGTATCGCATCCGATCGGCGCGGTCTCTTGCAGTCATCACACGACTTTTACATTTTACGACTGATAACCAACAATTGACGCTCGCACGCACGCGCGTGCGCGGTTCGCTGACCGTATTTCACTCCGTGGCGATCGCTGCGGGATATTCAGGCACCGGAGACGGTGCGTTGCTCAATGCGTTTTTCAGAGACAGTCACAACGATGCGCTGCACAAAGATCCCCGGGGTGTCCACGTCATCGGGGTCAATGTCACCCAACGCCACCAGTTCTTCTACTTCGGCAATGGTGACGGCGCCGCAGGTGGCGGCCATGGGGTTGAAGTTGCGGGCGGTCTTGCGGTACACCAAATTGCCTGCCGGGTCAGCTTTCCACGCCTTGACCAACGACAGATCGGTACGAATGCCTCGCTCAAGCACGTACTCGGCGCCATCAAATTCCATGTGTGGCTTGCCTTCGGCGACCACGGTTCCCACGCCAGTCTTGGTGTAGAAGCCGGCGATCCCAGCACCACCGGCGCGCATGCGCTCCGCCAGGGTTCCTTGCGGCGTGAATTCCAACTGCAGCTCGCCGCTCATGTATTGGCGCTCAAACTCAGCGTTCTCGCCCACATAACTGGAGACCATCTTGCGAATCTGCCGGGTCTGCAGCAAGAGCCCAAGCCCCCAGTCATCAACGCCCGCATTGTTGGAGACGCAGGTCAACTCGCGGGCCCCGGAATCCCGGAGCGCCATGATGAGTTGCTCCGGAATGCCGCACAGGCCGAATCCGCCCACGGCAACGCTCATGCCATCGTGAACGATGCCTGCAAGCGCGTTCGCTGGTGAGTCATAGACCTTACTCGCTGCCATGTATCAGATCTCCTGCGTTTTACGCGTTGTGGTGCAGAAGTGTAACCCCGGCGCGGCTAGTCTTGTTGCTGCCGTGAACCGCCGATCGACACTGTCCCTGATTGCGTTGCTGCTGGTGCTTTCGGCCATGCCCGACACCATGGCGGCGCCGGTCTTGAAAGAACTGTTTGTTGATCGCTACGGCGCAACCGTCAAGGAAGCGCAGGTATTCATGGCGATCAACCTGCTGGGCGCGGTCGCTGCGGTGCCGCTGCTCATGTGGTGGCGCCGTCGTGCGGGTCCGGTGCGGATGCTCGTCATCGCTTCGTTGGCCGACGCCGTGCTTTTGGGGCTCCTGGCGGCTCCCATTGGACTGTGGTCATCGCTCGCCGTGCGCGCAGCGGAGGGCATCACAGATGTGGTGGTGTTTGCGTCGCTCTTTGACTTGGTTCGGCGCAATTCCGGACCGCATGCTGCGCGTGGCCTCGGCCTTGCATCCACGCCGCTCCTCCTTGGCCTTGGACTCGGTGCCGTCGCCGGGGGGTTGGCAGCGCAGCGCGTAGCGGGCGTGAGTGACGACGCGGCTTCTGGATCGGACGTGGCACTTGCTGTCTTTGGGGTGTCCGCGCTTGCCAGCGTGTTGGTGGCCATTGGCGCGCTGGTCTTTCGACGTTGGCTCGGCGGGATCGCAGCCGTTGAGCCAGAGACCGGGCCGTTGGTTGCAAGCGGCGCTTCTCATGCCGGCCGAGTTCCTTTGGGGCAGCTTGACGATCGCCCGCGACCGCTGCTGTGGAGTTGCGTGATGGCATTCTTCGACCGCGCCACGGGCGGTCTCATCACCACCACACTTCCGCTGGTATTAGCTGGATTTCTTGGTTACACCAAGGGTCAACGGGGTTGGTTGATTGGACTTCCGCTGTTGTTGATGGCGGTGTGCACTGGACCAGCCGGGGCGCTCTGTGACCGCGTTGGCAGCCTGCGCGTACGTATCGCAGCCGGCGTGGTGTACGCATTGGCGTTTGCCATGATTCCGTTTGCCGCGTCAAATCAAGCAGCCATGGCCGTGACGATGTTTGCCGTTGGAATCAGTGCCGGCGCGCTGTTCTCAAGTTCACTGGCGATTGCCGCGGAGAGCGGAGGATCGACG
>JBBAOD010000209.1:0-4640 GCA_040401635.1 Phycisphaerales bacterium | reverse complement strand
GTTCTCCGCGGCTTTAAACCCGCGGCCCCATTGAAGCGCAGGGAACGCGAGGAAGCAAGGTGATTGTCTTGCTTCTCCGCGGCTTTAAACCCGCGGCCTCATTGAAGCGACAATGACCACGCGTGCAATAGGCGTCCGTAGTTCGCTCGCCATCGGGTGAGTGAAGCGTAATGGGGCACGGCGCCTCTCAAGATTTCTCTGTAGAAATCCACAACGCAAATTTGTGATGGAAGCGCGTCATTCGCTCAACAAATGCGCGCAATCATTACGCACATTGTGACATGATGTTCAAACGCCCCCAACTTGCGGGGCCTTCCAGGAGCCAGAACATCATGAAGAATCGAATCGCATTCCCGTCCGGGATCACGTTCTCTGTCATCACTGTTGCGTTGAGCATGGCGGGTGCAGCATCCGCTGCGGACCGTATGGTTCCAAAGCAGTACCCGACCATTCAAGCCGCGATCAACGCGTCCAGTACTGGCGACACCATCAGCGTTGCACCTGGAACGTACAACGAACTGATTCGTTTCAACGGCAAGGCCGTGACGGTGCATTCCACTGGCAGCGCCGCGAACACCATCATTGATGGCGGTCAGCTTGGCACCACGGTGAAGTGCGTGAACAACGAAGGCGCGGCCAGCGTGCTTGAAGGATTCACGATCCGCAACGGCAAGGCAGCAGTCGGCGGCGGCATGTATTTGAATTCCGCATCGCCCACGATCCGCAACTGCGTGATCAGCGGCAACACCGCCCTCGACCGCGGCGCCGGTGCAGCGGTGATCAACGGCACGCCGACGTTTACGTCATGCACCTTTAGTTCCAACACAGCTACCGAACGCGGCGGGGCGGTGTATCTGATGGTGAACAGTGACGTGGTGTTTACGCAGTGCGCGTTTACGAGTAATGCAACGCGCAACCGGAACGGGGAGAGTTACGGCGGCGCGGTGGCGGCGGAGTATGAGTCGTCCCCGACTTTTAGTAGTTGCAATTTCACTGCAAATAGAGCAGAGCCTGAGTATCCGTATTCCGGTTCTGCGGCTGGTGGCGCGGTATGGCTCGCTGGACAAGGGTCATTTGTCGGATGCAGTTTTGGTCAAAATTATGTGTCTACCTACAGTAATAACGTGCAAGTTGTTGGTGGAGCGATTTATTCAGGAAGTGGATCAACAATTCAAAGTTGTAATTTTGTGGGGAACTTCGCACAGAACACTGTCTACAACGCAGAAGGCAGCGCCAGAGGTGGTGCCATTTATATGACCTCAGGTCCACCAGTCGATGGATGTACATTCAGTGGCAATTATGCTTTGCGATCCTGCTCAGGCTATGGATCTGGATCTAGTTACGGCGGGTCAATCTACTTTGCTGGAAATGGGCACATACGAAATTCGTCATTTACCTTGAGTCGCGCTGAGGCGTTGTATGAAGCCGCAGGCGGAGCCGTCGAGGCTTCCTCAGATCTCATTCTGGCCGCCTGTACCTTCGATACCAATGTCACGATCGCCTCTCAACTTTCGCGCGGTGGTGCGGTTCACGCTGGTGGTAGTGTCGCACTCTCCGGCGGCTTGTTCACTCGCAACGGATGCTCGTCTGGCTACCAGAATCCCAATCCGGTGAATTCCCAAGGTTCATTCGGAGCCGCGATCTTTGTTGGTGGATCGTTGACGGCGTCATCCGCACGATTTGATTCCAACGGCACGCAGAGTGGACGCACTCCAAATGCGGGGGGCGCTCTGTGTGTCATGGGTTCGGCCGTAGTTTCGGCCGGATGTGAATTCACCAACAACCGCGCGAGTTACCGTGGCGGGGCGATCTGCCTAAAATCATCGATGTCGGTTCAGGACAGTAACTTTTCCGGAAACCAATGCAATGGTGAGTCTTACGACGCGCTCGGAGGGGCGATCTTCAGCAATGACTCGTCGGCCTTTTCGGCGAACGGCTGCAATTTTACCTCGAACGTTGCCAATTCGCAGTACGGCACTGCAGATGGTGGGGCCATTTGGGGCTATGGCGGTTCGTGGTCGGCGTGCACATTCGCTTCCAATGCGGCGTCAACACCAGCGAGTGGCGCGCACGGTGGTGCGATCCAAATCCAAAGTAGCAACATGTCGACGAATTTTAGCAACTGCACGTTCACCAACAACAACACGGATGGCAGCTCAACCGCGGGCGGCGCGATTTATCGCGCCCCTGGGGAACTTCGGTGTATCGACTGCTCCTTCAGTGGAAACAGCGCACAACATGGCGGTGGCGCGTGCTGGGATAGCGTTAGCCAGGACTACCCCATCTCTTTCACCCGCTGCACGTTCGAGAAGAACTCCGGCACGCGGGGCGCTGGTATCTACGCAAACTACGCACGCCGCTTCGAACTGATCGGCTGCACCTTCTCCCTGAACCTCGCGTTCAACGAAGGTGGTGCCGTCTGGCTCATGGGTTATTGCATGAACAGTGGTCAACTGACCGGCACGACTTTCTACGGCAACATCGCCAACAACGGCGGTGGTCTCTGGATGAACAGTAACTGCGGCAGCTGGTCCATCCCCCTCACCAACTGCCTCTTCGCATCCAATGCGGCCATCTCCGGCGGCGGCATCTACAACGCGGGCTCCACCGGCTCGATCCCCGCCATCTCCAACACCACCTTCTGCGGCAACAACCCCCAGGACGTCCAGGGTTACTGGCAGGACAACGGCAGCAACATCTTCGGCTCCGGCACCGACTGCAATGTCAACGGCGTGTGTGACGGCGCGGATATTGGTATCGGTACCAGCCAAGACTGTAACGCGAACGGTGTTCCTGATGAGTGCGACATCACTGCCGGCACTTCCACCGACGTCAATCAGAACGGCACCCCAGATTCCTGCGAGGCCGATTGCGACTCTGACGGTGTTCCAGATCGCTACTCGCTCGCCAACAACTTGGTGCCTGACTGCAACTCCAATGCGCAGCCCGATTCCTGCGATATCGCCAGTGGCTTCAGCCAGGACGACAATCAGGACAGCATCCCCGATTCGTGCCAGTCTGATTGCAACAACAACGGTAATCCGGATGACTATGACATCCAGACTGGCTTCAGTACCGACTGCAACACCAATGCAATCCCCGACTCCTGCGACATCGCTAAGGGCGCGCTCGATTGCAACGGTAACGGTCTGCCGGATACCTGCGACATCGGCAGCGGCTTTAGCAACGACGTGAACACGAACGGCATTCCCGACTCGTGCGAGCCCGATTGCAACAGCAACGGAATTCCTGACGCGTACGAACTGTCCACCGGAACCGCGCCCGACTGCAATGCCAACGCGCTGCCAGATGCGTGTGACATCGCGGCTGGTGCGCCGGATCTTGATGGCAACGGCGTACCTGATTCGTGCCAGCTTGATTGCAACCACAACAGCATCCCGGACGACTATGAGCTCGCCAACGGAACCGCTGCGGATTGTGATGCCAACTTGGTGCTCGACAGTTGCCAGATTGCCAACGGCGCGCCGGACATCAACGCCGATGGAATCCTGGACAGCTGCCAGTGCGTCACCGATGTCAACGCTGACGGCGTCACCAACGGTGCCGATCTGGCGATCGTCATCTCCTTCTGGGGCCCGGTTGGCGTATTCCCACGTGCGGATCTGAACCATGACGGACAGATCAACGGAAGTGACATTGCACTCGTTCTCTCCTTGTGGGGGCCATGTAACTGACGGGTCAGTGCTTTGATGACATCGCGGCGTGCGCCTAGCATCTGATCCATGCCCCGCGTTCTCCTTGCCATGTCAGGCGGCGTTGATTCGTCCGTCGCCGCCGCGCTCCTCAAGCGTGCGGGTCATGACGTGGTCGGCGTGTTCATGCGGCTTGGAAGCCCGGGCGAGACGTTCGATGAACTTGAGCGTGCCGATCAGTGTGCGATTGCAGGTGCCTCCGGCGCGGGGGCGCCCGGGGTCTCACTCAAGATCGGGCATCAAGGGTGCTGTTCGATCAATGACGCTGCCGATGCGCGTTTGGTTGCTGCCAAACTTGACATCCCGTTCTATGTGGTGAACTTCAAGAAGGACTTCGGTCGCATCATTGATTACTTTGTCGGCGAGTACAACGCCGGCCGCACGCCGAACCCATGCGTGCGCTGCAACGACTGGCTGAAGTTCGGCAAGCTGCACGACTACGCGCAGCAGATCGACGCGCAGTTTGTTGCAAGCGGTCACTACGCGCGCGTGGAGCCAGCGCGCGATGGCTCGGGCGGATTTGAGTTGCTGCGCGGCGTCGATGTAGATAAGGATCAGAGCTATGTTCTGTTTGGCGCGCCGCGCGATCGCCTGGCGCACATGTTGCTGCCGATCGGCGGCATGCGAAAGCCGGCGGTGCGCGTGCTCGCGGAAGAGCTGAGTTTGCCGGTCTTTGGCAAACCTGACTCGCAGGAGATCTGCTTCGTACCCGACAATGATTACGCAGGCTTAGTTGCACGCCGCACGCCGGAAGCGGTGCGGCCCGGCGTGATTGTTGACCTCGCCGGGCAGATTCTTGGCGAGCATCCGGGGCACCAGCATTTCACCATTGGCCAGCGCAAAGGAGTGCGCGTTGCGCTCGGCGAGCCGGTCTACGTAGTAAGTAAAGACGCGGCATCCAACACGGTCACCGTTGGCCCACGCGAG
>JBBAOD010000208.1:0-4691 GCA_040401635.1 Phycisphaerales bacterium | reverse complement strand
ATTGTCATTGCCGGAGCGCTCCGTCGCGGTGACTTGTGGGAAGTAACGGCCGTCCCGGATTTACGCGTCAATGCCGCACGCGCCGCAGCCACGTTGGTAGTGCTGCTTGCTGATCAACACAGTAAGGCGAACAACTAGGTGCTCGTTGGCAGTCATCTCAGTATCGCTGGCGGTATGCATCTTGCCATTCTTGATGCAGTTCGCCTTGGTCTCGATTGCGTGCAAGTGTTCACCAAGAATCAGCGGCAGTGGAAGTGGAAGCCGCTCACTGATGAGGAAACAACCAACTTTCGCGCCGCCGTCGAGGATGCCGGTTGGCATGTCCACCCGGAGCGGCACTTGGTGAGCCACAACAGTTACTTGGTGAACCTTGCATCGCCTGACACCGATATGCGTGCCAAGAGCCGGGCGCTGCAATTGCAAGAGACCGAACGCTGCGAGCAACTTGGTATTCCGTCCTGCGTCATGCACCCCGGCGCGCATCTCGGCAAGGCTGGAAATGCCGCAGACGAGGAGGCGGGCATTCGCAGACTAGTAACTGAACTTGATGCCATTCATCAATCCACGAAGGGCTATCACACCGTCACTTGCATTGAGAACACCGTCGGCAGCGGCACAAACCTCGGCGGACCGCTGGAGCATCTTGCGCGTATTCGCGGGGCGGTCAAGCACCCAGAGCGCGTCGCTTTCTGTTTCGACACGTGCCACGCCACGGCGTATGGTCATGACACTTCGACGGCAGCGAAAGCGAAGTCCTTCTGGCAGTCATTTGAATCCGTTGTCGGACGCGCTCATGTGCGAGTCATTCATGTCAACGATTCCAAGGGCGCCATCGGTTCACATCTTGACCGCCATGAATATCTTGGCGGTGGTACCTGTGGCAAGCCGTGCTTTGCGGCGATTGCGCACATGTCGGCATTTCGTCATGTCCCAATGATTATGGAAACGCCCAAGGAAGGCAAACTTCGCGGGCGAGATCCAGACCGCGCGAATGCGGCGTGGCTGCGCGCTTTATCACTAGTAATGCTTACGTCTGTCGCACTCACACTGATGAGTGGTTGTCGGCCATGGGCGAAGTCGGACACGGAATTGACCGCGGCGCGTGTTGGCGCGGTTGCTCCGACTGCTGAAGAATCGGACCGCCTTCGCCGCGCGCAGGGTGTTGCAGACCGCGGGGATTATCAAGAAGCCCTTGTGGAATTCCGCTCTTTACTAGCCGAAAATCCCCGTTTGGTGGACGTGCAGGTTGCCGTTGGCTCGATCACGTTGGAACAGGGTGATATCCGCGCAGCGCAGCGCTCCTACGAAGCCGCCATTCAAGCTGATCCGCGCAATGTCGATGCGCACATCGGCCTCGCGCGCACACATCTTGCAGCACAGCGTAATGATGAAGCCGTTCGTTGCTTCCGCCAAGCATTGGTACTTGCACCAAACGACATGCGGGCCATTGCCGGCATTGCCGATGCGCTAGAGCGCTCTGGCAATGCCTCCGCAGCCATCCCATTCCTGCAACGGCTTGCAGCGGATGCTGGTGCAGATGCCGACGTGTGGTCGCGCGTGGCGCGTTCGTACCTGATTGCTGGTCGTGTGGCGGAGGCCAGTGCCGCCTTTGAAGAGGCCGTGTCACTCGGCGAAGTTTCCGAGAGCACCATGGACGGACTGATCGCTGCGTACACCGCCGAAAGCCGATTTGCGGAGGCATCAAGTGCCGGAAGCGAGTTTGCGCGCCGCTGGCCATCCGCAGTCGCCAGCGAGCGCGCTGCCTGGCTGGCATTTCGCGCCGCAGACTATGACCGCGCCATCGTGGCATACCGCGCTGCGGCGGAGCAAGATCCGCGCAGTATCAAGGCATGGAATGGCATTGGCGTCTGCGCGCTCAATTCGTGGCTGTTAAGTGATCGCCTCGATGGTGGCGCTCGTGAAGAGGCGCGCCGCGCATTTGAGCAAAGCTTGGCCGTCGAACCGGCGCAGCCGCAGGTGGAAAAGTTGCTTCGAACCTACTCCCCGTGAGGCGCGCGGGGGTTGAGCGCCGGACGCGCGGCGCCGGAGCGCATACGCTTCCCGCATGCCCGACCCGAAACTACTTGAGTGCTTCCCCGCGCCATCGGATACGCCGTTCATCATTGAACACGTGAACGAGGAGTTCACTTCAACATGCCCAAAGACTGGGCATCCGGACTTTGGGCGGATCATCCTGCGCTATCAGCCAGCGAAGGTGTGCGTCGAACTCAAGAGCCTCAAGCTCTATCACCAGAGCTTCCGCAACGATGGGATCTTCTACGAGGCCGTCACAAATCGCATGCGCGACGACCTGGCCGTGGCCATGAAGCCAGTCTGGATGCAGGTGATCACCGAGTGGAAGGGCCGCGGTGGCATCCACAGTCGCATTACGGCTACTTCGGGGCCGGTGCCGGCGGAGTGGGCGCGGGGCTGAGTCCTGCGCCGTTGGTGCTTATTTCGTAGTTGGTGATGTTCGCGCCATTTGCATCATTGACGCCGTTCGCGCCGTTCGCGCCGTTCGCGCCGTTCGCGCCCGGTGCGGTTGCTTGCACCTGCTTCGACGACGTCTTGGCGAGCGCTGGGATTTCCCGCGCCTGCGCGTCCGTCAGAATCGACTTCAATCGTCGGAGCGAACGCGCGTTGAGTTCGGATCGCTCAAATCGTGTGTCCTGCATCGAAGCGCGCGGCTCCTTCTTCTTTGCTTTCCGGTCGTTACCGGGTGCCATCGACGGCCCAACCAATTCCGTGACTGCGATACCCGCGAGCCGATCGCACAGTTCGCGGTGCCGCGCCGCTTGCTCGCCTCGCAAGGCATCAATTTGCGATCGTTGTGTGTCTGTCACGTCGGGGAGTGCGCGCGCAGCATCCAGGGTGGTCATCGCATCACGCCCATCGCGGTACGCCTGCGGTGCCGCAGCCCACAACCACGCGTCGTGGAAGGAAGCGCGCGCCTCAGGTGACAGTGCCGCTTCAATCGCATCGCGCCCAGCAATTGCCTGATCGAACAGCGATTGCCGCCTGCTTTCACGCTTCGCCATCAGCTCCGCAGAACGTCTCACTTGGCCAGGGACTTCAGCAGCCGGAGCGGCCGTGGTCATGACGACCCCAACTTCCAGGGTCTGCGCGCCACTCCACTGCTGGTCCAGCGCGCGCAGCACTTCAATCTCCTCCGCTGCCGTGGACCGGGCCTCCACGCGCAGCTGCTCCTGCACCGCCAGCGCCGCGGGTGACCAGGTCACCCATGCCTGCATCGCGGCCGCACGTTGTGGGTCAACAATCCCTGATGTCCGGATACAACCCGCCAGGTCGAGGCGAACAACCGGTGATGCGGGCCAATTCAGTCCGGGCATCGTCGGATAGCTGATGCTCCGTATCCGCTCTCTCGCGCGCTCCGCTCGCACTGCTTGCGTTACGGCTTCGCTTGCCCCGCCAAGCGAGGCAAGCCCGTCAAGCAATGCGTCATCTTCCAACGACAGTTGCCCGGCATGCGCATCCACAATCCCAATGCCATTACGAATTTGATCGATGGGCGCCTCAGACGTCGATTGATCAAAGGTCATAGCTACGCCCGGTACCGCAGTACCGAGACGTGCACCGTATTGGTCCTTCAAGGCGTTGCACTTTGCTTGATAGTCATCAATCATTGGGATAAGAGCCGCGTGGTCAGCAGCAACACCCAGTGTTTGAGCCAGTGCCCGCACGCGTTCGGCAGTTGCCGCCAGTGCCAGTGACATGCCCGCGCCTGCCATCGAATCTCCGGTAAACCCGTCCTGCGAAAACTCAATTCCAGAGGTCATTCCATCACCGAAAGTGTCACCAAACGTTCCATCAAACAACATTCCACCATCGCCCTCCATCGCAATCACCACTGGTCCGGGCGCTTCACCATCAGCGCTGGCAGTCACCGAAATACTCACTGATTGCGCACCCTGCGTCAATTCCGCGATGGAACTGAGATCGATGGGCATATCACCCCCTGATCCGACAAAGGAAACCGCTCCGACAGCGACGGCACTCGTCATTTGCACTGCACCCGTCGGCTCGCCTTCCTTTGGCAGCGAGCGAGACATAAATCGATTGCCACTCTTGTTCGCCGCGTCACTTGCCTGCGTTTCATAGAAGTCACGTCGCGCTGGGTCAATGCCGGTGAGCGCCTTCCATGCGTCCCGGTCAACACCACGCCGTTCCTCGCTTGCCTCGTTGAATTCTGCTTGCGCCTTGGCGGCGGCTGGGTCTTTTGCCGTCGCATTGAATTCGGCAAACAATCCTCGTGGCATGCCAGATTCTGCCGCCGCCATACGCACACTGGCGACCCACCAACGAGCCATCCAAGTACTGCGCACTGCTTCAATGGCAGCGCGCGCCTCCGGTTCAGTGGCGGCTGCTAGCAGTTGCTTTATGACCCGTGCTGGCGAGTCGGGATCCATTCCGGTCCGGCGCCACAGGTGCCCAAGACACTTGAGTCGTAGTTCGGCTAGTTGGTCCGCAGGCAGAGCCTGTTCGAGCGCTTGTAATGCATCGCGATGTGCCGCACCGATTTGCTCAAGCAACTCGCGGAATTCTCGCGCGGATGCCTCGGAAGCGGCGTTGCTTCCTATTTGAAATCGCGTGACGCCATCGTCACCCGCGACCGCCTCCATGCGGCCATTTGCTCGCGATGCATCGGGCACGGCCTCGAGCAACTTTGGAAA
>JBBAOD010000207.1:0-4697 GCA_040401635.1 Phycisphaerales bacterium | reverse complement strand
GGTGAAGACATGAGAGAAAGCACCCCGGTTGGTGCCACCAATGGCCGCACCGAACAGGCTGGGTTCCTCCTGAACCGCATGATCAGCGAGTTCCCGGATCACCTAGGTACCTACACGGAGGGCGCCGAGATACTTCTGATCGAGGGCCGAGTGGCCGAGGCGATCAAGTGGCTCGACCGCGGCCTCGCGAAGTATCCCAATCAACCGATCCTCCTGAATAACCGCGGGATGTGCCATCTGCTGGCTGCCGATATTCCAGCAGCAACCCGGGACTTTGAGACGGCCTACGGCGCGGATCCAGCAGACGCCGACTATGTCTCAAATCTGGCGTTAGCGAAGGCACTTGCCGGGGACGAGGCCGGCGCGGCGCAACTCTGGAGCCGGGTGGTGCCACCAAGCGACGTGGAGTCGAACATCAAATTGAGCCGGTTGGCGCGCGCGAAATTCAAGGCGGCGAGCCAGTAATTAGAGGCGAATAGCCATCGTAAGTGCAGCCCGCGGGGGGGAGAATATGGGGAGATAATCGGTATTCGTAGCACCGATAAACTACAAAGAGCCTCAATAGATGGAGAATCGTGACGGACTCGGCATGGAATTGATTGTCAGCGATGGTGGTGCACGGTAACATTCTCCGGTCACAATCTCAGTTTCTCCTTCTAATCGTGTGAGGGGGCTGACCAAAGTCCCCATGTCATTTCACAGAGGAAAGAACACAATGAGTATCGCAAACAAGATCATGAACTTCATCAAGGATGAACGCGGCTCTGAGTGCATTGAGTACGCACTGACCTCAGTCGTCATCGGCGGCGGAACCGCTGCTGGCCTGACCGCTACCAAGGACCTGCTCCAGTCGAAGTCGAGCGATATGCGCGACGCGATCGACGTTGATCCGACCTAAGTTCGGTATCCGGTTGAAACAACCACAGGGCCCCGCCAACCGGCGGGGCCTTGTTCATTTGCGGCGATGCTGCAATCAACCCGAATTACCCGCGCATAATCGACTCGTCAGCGGCGTCAATCGCATATTTGTGCTACAAAGTAGCGGAATACTGTGCAGTTTGGCTAGAGACTGCCCATCATTTGGTTGCTCGTCCGCTTCGGAGAAGCTAAACTCTATTGCTCGATTCTGTCACGGAGTTGTGAAGAGTCGTACAGTCCCCGTTACAAGAGGAAAGAACATAATGACCATCGCAAACAAGATCATGAACTTCATCAAGGATGAGCGCGGCGCTGAGTGCATCGAGTACGCACTCACCTCAGTCGTCATCGGTGGCGGAACTGCCGCTGGCCTGACCGCTACGAAGGACCTGCTCCAGTCGAAGTCGACCGATATGCGCGACGCAATCGACGTCGATCCGAGCTAAGTTCGGCATCTGCTTGATACAACGGCAAGGCCCCACCATTTGGTGGGGCCTTGCTCTTTTTTGTCCTTGCCGACCTACACTCACCGCCCCATGTTTAGCTCCATCACGCTCGGATCGTCCCGTTCGCCCGTCACTGTCGTCGGAGTCACCTCGGACGGCAAGACCGTTCCCGCAGCGCACGCCAAGGTGCAGGCGGTTGTGGACGCGCTCGATACCCCGGGCTTTGCGGCCGACAACGGCGAAATAGTGGCAGCGGGAGCCAAGCATGTGCTTCTCGGTCTCGGCGACCCGGCCCTGCTGACGGCTGCGTCAGTGCGCGTTGCTGCAGCCAAACTCATCCGCTTACTCGACCGGCGTAAGGACAAGGCCATCAGCGTGGATCTCTCCGCGGGGTTCCCAAAGAACCGCACTGATGTGGAAGCGCTCGGACGCGCGTTCGCCGAAGGTCTTGCCATGGCCAACTGGCGCGTTGATCACTTTGATGGCGCTGCATCGCGCAAAGCAGAGCGCGGCGGTGCGTTCGTGATTGAAGCCGCAGACGCAGACTTTACAGATGGCCTTCGACGCGGGCTCCTCCTCGGCGGCGCAGTGAATTACGCCCGCACGATCGGCGCAACGCCTCCCAATATCTGTAACCCCGCCTGGGTTGCCGCGCAGGCCAAGAAATTGGCGCGCGACACTGGCCTCAAGTGCAAGGTCATTGATCATGCGCAGGCCAAGAAGATGGGCATGGGCGGCTTGGCCACGGTGAGTCACAGCAGCGTCTCCAAGGGCTGCCTGATTCACATTTCGCACATACCGCGCAAGCGTTCGCGCGCGGCGAAGGGCAAGCGGTTGGTCTTGATTGGCAAGACCCTCACCTACGACACCGGCGGCTACAGCCTGAAGGTGAACAATGGCATGAAGGGCATGAAATACGACAAGTTGGGCGGCTGCGCGGTGCTTGGCGCCATGAAGGCGATCGCTGAACTGAAGTTGCCGATCGAAGTGCACGCCCTGCTTGCAGTGGCGGAGAACATGGTCTCTGGCGACAGCATGCGCCCGGACGACATCATCACCATGTACAACGGCGTCACCGTTGAAATCACCAACACGGACGCCGAAGGGCGCCTGGTGCTTGCCGACGCGCTCACCTACGCAGAGGAAGACTTGGAGGCCACGGCGATCATTGATGTTGCCACTCTGACGGGCGGCGTAGTGGTGGCGCTCGGGCACTTCTGCGCCGGCTGGTTCTGCAACGATGAAGGCCTATCGAAGGCGGTAGAAGCTGCCAGTGCCGAGAGCGGCGAGAAGCTATGGAAACTCCCGCTATGGAAGGAGCACAAGGACTTCATGCGCGGGCAGCATGCGGACTTAATCAACTCGAACCCGCAGCGCAGCGCGCACCCAATCCAGGGAGCAGCGTTCCTGAGTTACTTCGTAGACGAGAAGACGCCATGGGCGCACATTGACATCGCGGGCGTTGGCAACATCGACAGCGCCAACGACGTGTGCGCCGCCGGCCCCACCGGCTGGGGCGTCCGCCTCCTCACCGACCTCGTCGAACAGCAATCAAAATAGTCCCGTTCCTCCCGGACCATTTTATTTGCTTGGGGCGCGGCCTTCTTCGATCTCGATGATCTTGCGGATGCGGCGCTCGTGACGGCCGCCTTCGAAGGTCGTCTTCATGAAGGTGTCAACGATGCGCTTCGCCAGCGTGGTACCCGTGAGGTCCGCGCTCAGGCATAAGACATTGGCATTGTTGTGAGTACGACTGAGTTGCGCACTCAACTAATCCTGTGCCAGGGCAGCCAGTACGCCCTTTACCTTGTTTGCGGCAATGCACATGCCGATACCGGTACCGCACATCAAAATGCCGCGGTCCGCCTGGCCATCAGCAACGGCGCGCGACACCAAGTACGCAACATCCGGGTAGTCACACATGCTGCCGGCGCAATCGCCCAAAAGTTCCACATCATGCCCATCAGCCTTGAGGTGTTGAACCAAGGCAGAAACGGTTTGGAAACCACGATGATCGGAGCCAACGGCAACTCGCATGGTGCGGCAACTGTACCCCAAGCACGCCGCCCCGCGCGAGGCCGGCCAATGCCCACGCCGCGCCATGCGCGGTTCCCTATAAAGCAATTGCCTTTAGAGCAATTCCCTTTAGCGATTCCCTTGAAAGCAATTCCCTTTAAAGCAATTCCTTAAGCCGCCCCGGCAACACGCGCGAGAGCCGCCCCGCCAACGCGTCGTACGCGGCCTGGCCCATACCGATCGGGTCATCAAGGTCGCCCGCCGGATCAAGCATCTGCACCTTGTCTTGATCTGGTTCGCCACCCACCAGCGACCGCGCACTCACCATGTGCGCTCGTGTCATCGTCAACACGACTGATGCCTTGCGAATCATCTCCGGAGTTAATCGCTTGGAATGACCATCAAACGAAATCCCCAATTTCTTCAGTGACTCCAGCGTCTCGCCACTCACTGGGCTTCCATCCCAAGCAGCCAGTCCAGCCGACGCAACGAACACCTCGCGCCCATGCCCCGGAACCTTTCCTGACTCAAGGACCATGCGCGCGATCGCTTCGGCCATTGGAGACCGACACGTATTTCCAGTACATACAAAGAGGACGGTCTGCACGCGCCGCATGGTACGGACCGAAGCCGCTCATTTCATCCGGCGTCGTTCGCCGCCAGATTCGCCTGCCCTTGCGGGCGGGCCGCCAAATCATCCGGCTCATGCGGATCACCGGTCGGATCGAACGCCGCCTGGCAGAACGCGCATCGGTACACCGGGGGCTCCCACGCCGGCCCCTGCTGCTCACGACACTGCGGGCACACCCCACGACGCAGGTACGGGCGCGTGGTTCGCCGCGACAACGCACCAATGGCGTCGCCCAGCAAAACCGCCGGAACGAGCAGGAAGATCGACAGCAAGACCATAAAAATCGAAATGAGCGGGAGCGTGAACGTGCCCACGAAAGCAATCCCAAACGCGCACAGGTACAGAACAAACACGGTCATTCCGTAGTGGGCGCGAAGGGCGGCAAAGAACCGCTGAAGCATGCCCAAAGCGTACGCGGTCGCGGCGCTCGCCCGGATCCGGCTACACTGAATTTTCGCAAAAACAGCACACGGGAGCAAAGCACATGTCAGCGCACCTCAAGGTCAACTGTGACCGATCAGCAATTGTCGAAGCACTCTCCTTGGCCTCCGCCGTGGTGCCCACCCGCACCACCACGCCGGTTCTCAGCTGCCTCAAGCTGACGGCGAAGGACGGTGTCCTGGTCCTGCGCGCCACCGACGGGCAGATCTCCCTGGCGCTCACCGTGCCGAACGTGGAAGTGATTG
>JBBAOD010000206.1:0-4721 GCA_040401635.1 Phycisphaerales bacterium | reverse complement strand
AGAGTCCGACAGAAGTGATGAAAGATTTGAGATTAGTTGGAGCAGGGTCCTCAACCGCTTAGGACAATCCCTAAGTCAAGTCCGCCGACAATACCATCGTCGTCGATGTCGCAGTCAAAGTCATCTTGGCCATCAGTACCCCAGGTCGCAATGATGGCGGCTAGGTCAACGCCGTTTACAGCACCATTGCCGGATATGTCGCCGGGACAGCAAGTGATGGTCGGATAGTGCCCGCATCGACACTCATCCGGCATTCCATCGGCGTCTAAATCACCTGAGTACCCGTTGGCGATATCCAAGGCATCAGCCACGCCGTTGCCATTGCAATCACCGGCAAGACTGTTGCCACCGGCGTCAGAGAATTCTCCGACATAGGGAGGATTACCGTTCGCGGAACCAAGGTAGACCCTTTGGAGCGTGGTCGAGGAATTCACGCACATTCCACCAACCCCTCCACTTGCAGAGTTTCCTGTAATTCTGCAGTCAATCAGCATTGGTGATCCACTCGCCACAGCAAGACCGCCGCAGTTACCCGAGTGGTAGGAGCTCACTGAGTTGCCCTTTATATTGCAGTCAATGAACACGGGGGCGCCGTGGGCAACGTAGATACCGCCGCCGCTGCCATAGCCGCCGTTTGCAGTGTTTCGCGTGATATCGCAATGCTCAAACTGCGGTGTTCCTCCCGCGACATATACGCCGCCGCCGCGAGAAAAGTAGGTGCCGCAGTTATTGTCAGCGATGTTGCAATCTCGAATGGTCGGGCTTGAACTATTGATGAAGATCCCGCCACCAAGTTGGTACCCGTCACATCCGCAGCCGAATATGTCGGTGAATTCACCAGTTCCACCGCTGATGGTGAATCCCTTGAGTACCGAGGTGGAAGCTTCACCTGACGAGAATATGACGGTTGGGCTACTCGGTCCGGCTGGTGGTCTAGCGATCTTGGTGACTGCGCTGCCATTCGAACTTTGCACGGTAACTGCGCGCCCATTGAAGTTGATGACTTCTAAGTAGTTCCCATCGGAGACAGTAATGGTGTCACCGGCTACTGATGCATTGATTGCAGATTGGATAGTGTCATATTGACTTGGCACCAGGCGATCAGTCGCGTAGACGTGCGATCCGAACGATGCCAAACAGGCCATAGCGATGGGCAAGTGACTCATATTGATGTTCATGTGTATTCCTCGGAAAGTGGTTGCTTCTGACAGCTGCGTCGCGTCAGGTATTGGCGAGAAGACGCTACTTGCACTACCCAGTTACGCGCTACTACCCCCCGGCTAGCCGATTTCTCCGGGGATGAACCTCCACCCCAACCACGGCCCCCATGACAGCCCTCAAAGAAGGTGCACGCATTCCCCCGCTTGCAACAACCGTGGCGATGAAGTCCCACACCCCCCGAGTATCTTCCCGCACATGTCCACCGCCACCCCGGGCACCGGCGGTCGAGCCGATGCCCGCATCGACACGTTGCTTTCCCGGCTCCTTGACCTGTCGCTCCGGAACCGGCTGCTTAACTTTAAGTCGACCAAGCAGTCGATGTGTATCGCGGCCGGCGACGTGGCCGGCATCGGCGCAGTGGAGGACGGGTTTTCGCGGCCCGGTGCGCCGTGGCTCCGGATGGCCGCCACCGCGTTTCCCGATGACCTCGCCGCGCAGTGGGAGTCCACCACCGCGGACCTTTCGCGCGGCATCTTGCGTATGCGCACCACGGACGCTCGATGCGCCACGGACAGCATCGAGATCTTCCGCCGGGCCCAGCGAACGCTTGACGAGACCGGTGCCAATCCGCTGTTTCTGGTGATCGGCACGCTGGAGCATCGCGATCCGGAGAGTGGTCAGTCAGCGCGCGCGCCGTTGATCCTTGTGCCGCTTGAGATCGCGCGCATCAGTAGCACCGAGGGATGCCGGGTCCGGCGTTCCGAGCAGGACATCACGCTGAACGCGGCGCTTGACGAATTCCTGCGACAGCGGCACCGGCTTGAGCTTGGCCTACTTGAACTGCCAGAGGACGATGCGGGCATCGACGTTCGGAAGATCCTTGACGGCGTGCGCACACGGATCGCCACGCTTCCCGGTTGGCAGGTGCATGAAGAAGCGCACGTGGCTTGCCTTGATTTCCGCAAGTGGCCGCTCTGGACGGATGTCCGCGACCGGCGCGCGCAGATCGCAGCGCATCCGGTGGTGGGGACGGTGCTTGAGCGGCGCGCCACTTCGGCGCCGCTGAACAACGTTGTGCTTGAAGCGCAGGACCCCGTGCAACTGGCGCTTCCGCTTCCGTGCGACGGCAGTCAACTTGCGGCGGTGCTTGCTGCGGGCTCCCGCCGGTCGTTTGTGCTGCAGGGTCCGCCCGGAACGGGTAAGAGCCAGACGATTACAAACTTGGTGGCGCACGCGGTGGCGGGCGGACTGCGCGTCCTCTTTGTTGCGGAGAAGCAGGTGGCCTTGGACGTGGTGGCGCGCCGGCTCGAGGAGGCCGGGCTTGGGCCGTGGATGCTCAACCTGCATCCCGAGCGCTGCGGGCGCGCCGAGTTTGTGGCGCAGGTGAAGGATGCACTCGACCGGCTCGACAACGCGCCGCGATCTGCCAACGTGCCGGCGCCAAGCGGCGAATGCACCAAACTCGCCTCGCTGCGCGACGCCACCGCCACGGTGCGCGCCAGCGGGCAGTCGGCCTATAGCGCGGTGGCACGCCTTGAGGAGCTTGCCGCCGGTCCACTGCCGGGTGCGGCGTTTGATCTCTCGCGCACGGTGAACGCGCTGGCCACCAAAGCGCAGGTTGATGCGATGATCGCCGCCGCGCAGACCGCCGCGGACGCGGGCGCACGCGCTGCGCGCGGCGGTTTGCTTTCGTCCCACCCGCTCCACGACCTTGGAGGCGTCGCGCCCGCGGCGGCGCTACTGGCCGTGGCGCGCGCGGTGCGCAAGGCACGCGAGACCGGCGCGCCGATGACCACCATCGCCTCCGCGTTTGAAGCGACGGCTGGGTGGGAAGCGAAGTCCCGCGAGTTTCGCGCCGCAGCGGAGTGCATCGCGCGTGCTGAGCGCGCCGACGCGGCGTTCCGTGCCGACGGGCGATTTGAGGAATCGGCGCTTAGCGTAGATCCGCTGCCGCTGGTGACGGAACTCCGCACACGCGGCGCACGATTCTGGCCGTTCGGTTGGTGGGCGCGCCGCGGTATCGCCCGCACGCTTGCGGCGCACGCGCCGCAGCCAGTGCCCACGGACCGCGTATCGCTTGAGGCGGCCCTTGCCCTCATCAGCGAGGTGCGCGCCGCACGGGGCGCTGCTCAACCGCTGGTTCCGGCGCTGATGGATGCGCTCGGCACGGGCAACACCGCTTCAGTGGGAGCGATGGCAACACTGGAGGCGCTTGCGGCAGTGAGCGCGTCATCCACCGCGGTGGAGCAGGCGGCCGACTCCGGGAATCCCGGCGCCGCGGGCGGTAAGGAGAAGGACATGGCCACGGCGATCACCGCCGGCGCGGAAGCGCTTGAATCGCTCGCGGCAGCGGGCAACGGCGATCGCGCCCGTAAGCGCGCGGTGCAGGCCCGACGCTGGGCCGGCGCCGTGGACACGCTGACCGCGTGGTTTGCGTGGCGCGTGGCAGAGCATGCCGCTCATGAGGCAGGGGTTGGCCCCATCGCTGCCGGCGTGCGCGAAGGCACGGTGGTGAGTGCCAACGCGCCCGCCATCACCGAGCGCGCCGTGCTGCAAGCGTGGCTTCGCTCTTTGCACGACAACCTGGAGCAGTTCCGTTCGTTTGACCCAGTGCTTGTGGAGCGCATGTCCGATGCGTACGCGCGCGCCTTTGATGCATCGCGACGAACGGTGGCGCAACGTGCGGCTGCGTCAGTGAAGCAGCGCTTTGCGTCGGCGGACCAAGTGGGCGGCGAGGAGATGGCACGCCTCGCGGAGCTCCGTGGACTGCAGCGCCCGCGGCGCTCCATCCGCACGCTGATCCGCCAGACGGGCGGCGCGTTGGCGGCGGTGAAGCCGATCGTGCTTGCCAGTCCACTCAGTGCGGCCATGCACCTGGATCCCGCGTTGCCGCCCTTTGACTTGGTGGTGTTCGACGAAGCATCGCAAGTGCCGCTGGCAGACGCGCTCGGTGCGCTGTCACGCGCCACGTCCGCCGTGGTGGTGGGTGATTCCAAGCAGCTTCCGCCCACCAGCTTCTTTGATAGCGGTGCCGGCGGCGACGATCCCGAGGCCGGCACCACTGCTGGCAGCGCACCGGAAGACGACCAGGGCTTTGAGGAACTGGAGAGCCTGCTTGACGAATGCGTTGCAAGCCGGTTCCCGGAGCTCATGTTGCGCTGGCACTACCGCAGTCGAGACGAGCGGCTGATCGCATTCAGTAACGCGCACATTTACGGCGGCAGGCTGCAGACGTTTCCTTCGGCCTTCCGGTCGCACCCGCTGCTCGGCGTCTCGCTGCGCGTGGTGCAGGGCACGTACGACCGCTCCAAGACGCGCACCAACCGCACTGAGGCGGAGGCGGTGGTCGCGGAGCTTGCGTCGCGACTGCGGTCGCCGGATGCAGTGCCCGCGAACCGCTCGCTTGGCGTCGTTGCGTTCAGCATCGCGCAGCAGAACTTGGTGCAGGATCTCTTCGACGCGCTTATTGATGGGGACGAGAGCGTGCGCGCCACGGTCTTGCAGTTGCCGGAGTCGGTCCTCATCAAGAACCTGGAGGCAGTGCAGGGTGACGAACGAGC
>JBBAOD010000205.1:0-4721 GCA_040401635.1 Phycisphaerales bacterium | reverse complement strand
TTGTGGAGCGCAGCCGTCCGCGTCCGAGGGTCCCGCGCGCAACGGAGGGGGCGGTTGGACGACTCAACTCACTTCGGCCGCATACTCCCGACCGGCCCGCTGTACTGGGGGGCGCAATCGCCTTCCCAGTACAGCGGTATGTCGCCGATTCAATTAGGGGCATGGACCCCATGCACCAAGGAGCAGTCCCAAGTCTGCGCCCGTGATGGCGCCGTCACCGTCGAGGTCAGCGTTGCAGCCGGAGCATGGACCCCATGCGCCGAGCAGTCGACCCAAGTCTGCGCCGTCAACGACGCCATTTCCGTTCAGGTCCGTTGCACACGCCGTGCGCAAGGTGCCCGTGGCAATGGAATCCGCCAGTGTGGCACCTACCGGTGCAGACAGTTGCACAGTGAATTGCTTGGTGCCACTGGCTGCCTGCGCAGGAACCACGACGGATACTTGACCTTGAAGTTGCCCAGCAGGGATGGTGAGAACACCTGATGCAGACAGGTAATTGATGCCCGCAAGCGCGGTTCCGTTGGCGGTACCCCAGGTCACACTGACGGCGCTGCTTGGAGTCTCCGAAAGAGTGATGGGGAAATCAATTCGCTGTGATGCGGCAGCTCCAGAGCCAATCAGTGGTGCCTGGCTTGCTTGGATGTAGGCCATCTTGGCGGTATCCACGGTTGTCCAGTCATCCTTGAGAATGCCGCCAGTGTCGCCACTGTTCGGATTCAGGCTCCAGTACGTCCAACTCATGCCCAGTTGGCCAGGAGGTAGATCACGAGTGCCATCAAGGTTCAAGTCACCATCGATGTAGTCGGTCAACTTGTCAAGCCACTGTGAGTCACTGGTGGACTCCAACTTGCTTCCAAATTCGCCAAGCAGGAGTGGTGCAGTCTGATTTTTGAAGATGTAGCCCCAGTGCACGTTCCAAACATCGTCCATGTTGTTTGGATACGCCGGGTCGTTAAACCAGGTCTGCGCGTAAACGCTCTTCGGATACTCATGCATGGAGTAAACGAGTTTGTTGCTGGCACTCAACACCACTGGATCTATGGCGACGCCTTTCAGGTTGCCGCCCCACCACGTGGTTTGATTGTTGTAGCGCTCAACGCCCTCAACAATGATCAACCACGATGGATTTGCGGCAAGTACTGCATTTCCGCATCGTTCTGCGGCTTTATTCCAGTCGGTGAGTGGCGCACTGGTTCCCCAGGTCGCACTGCGCTTCGGCTCATTGAACAGATCAGCGCCGATGACTGTGGGATTACCGGCGTAATGCTGCGCCAGCATGACCCAGTCAGCAATCCAACGCTGCTCGGTGTAGTAACTGTCGCCGGCAACGAACCACACATCTTCGCTCAGGTAGTTGTCAGCCTTGGCCGAATGCCGATCGAGAATGACGCGCAGTCCAATGCTACCGCAGTACTCAATCACTTTGTCCATGCACTGCAGCGGCGTCAGGCCTTGCAGATCTGGATTCTGCGCATAGTTGATGCTGTTAGTGGTTGCGCCAGCGCGGAGCGACTCATTGGAGAACGGGATGCGAAGTGTGTTGAATCCAAGTTGCTTTACTTGGTCCAACATGGACTTGTATCCGCGCGTCCACAAGCCATGGAACACCTTGTTCGAGGTTTCAAATCCGAACCAGTTCACGCCAGAGATGCGCACCGGGTTTCCATTGGAATCAACAATTTGGTTCCCAACGGTGGACAAGAATCCGCTTGCTGGTGAATTGCCGCTAGAAGTTGCCAGCGTCACGGATGCATCGGCAATGCTGACCGTTGGGACTGGCCCGCCGCCGCCACTGCCGCCACCGCCTCCGCCTCCGCCAGCGCCGCCATTCAACACCAGGGATGTCGGAAGCAAGCCAGCGGTTGCAAAGCTCGCCACGCAGCCGATATCAATGACGCCACCCACGGGAAGGTCAGTGTTGTATGCCGCGGGAGCAACCACATAGTGATTGCCTACGTGGCTCTGAATGACGCCGTTCCACACACTGCCAATCTCCGCGTTCCAGTCAAATTCCAGCGTCCACCCCTGCAGCGCCTGGGTGGCCCCGTTACTAATGCGGAAAGCGCCTTGGCCGCCACCGCTCCATTGGTTGGTAAATGAGAATGTCGCATCTCCAAAGGCGCTGACTGATGCGGAAAGTAGGCAGGTAATCGCAGTACAGATCTTCCTGTTCATCGTTGGTCTTCCTTGTTGTAAAGAATGCTCGAACTGAATCAATCACAGTCACGAAGGGCACACGCCCAGCAATTCCTACGCAGCGGATTTGCGAGGGGGTCGGAGTTCCTGTGAGGTTTTTGTGTAATCCATGCGATAGCACGGGTTTGTAGCCCGTTGGTGCACATCTTTACTTGTCAGATCGCCGTGCCGTGCCTTTTATTCTCCGTCACTTTCACGCAACTTCGCCAAGACGCCGAGATCCTCGAGCGTGGTGGTGTCTTGCGTGATCTCGTTACCCGCAGCAACATCGCGAAGCAGCCGGCGCATGATCTTTCCGCTCCGGGTCTTTGGCAGCGCATTGGTGAATCGAATCACATCCGGACGTGCGATCGGACCGATGTCCTTGGAAACAAACTCTATGAGTCGCTTACGCATGGAGTCGCTGGCATCGTGCGCATGGTCGGGGTGCAGCACGCAGAAAGCAGTGATCCCGGTGCCCTTGATCTCATGCGGCATGCCAACGACTGCTGCTTCCACTACCAACTTACTACCCACCAGGGAACTCTCTACCTCGGCGGTTCCAAGTCGGTGCCCACTGACATTGAGAACATCATCAATGCGGCCCATGATCCAGAAGTATCCGCGCTCATCGCGGCGCGCGCCGTCGCCGGCGAGATACATGCCAGGCACACGGCTCCAGTACGTTTCGATGAAGCGCTGCCGATCACCATTCACGCCGCGCAACATGCCCGGCCATGGCTTGCGAATGACCAGCAAACCGCCAGCGTTAGCACCTTGCTCATTGCCGGCATCGTCAACGACTGCAGCATCGATTCCGAACATGGGGATCGTGCAACTTCCTGGCACGGTGGGCGTGGCACCAGGCAGTGGGGTAATGACATGTCCGCCCGTTTCGGTTTGCCACATCGTGTCCACAATCGGGCACTTGCCGCCACCAATGATCTGGTGGTACCACATCCACGCCTCCGGATTGATCGGTTCGCCAACGGTTCCTAAGACCCGAAGGCTGGAGAGGTCATGCTTGGCCGGATGCATATCGCCCCAGCGCATGAAGCTGCGAATGGCGGTTGGCGCTGTGTAAAAGTGCGTGACCTGGTGGCGCGCAATGATCCCCCAGAATCGATCCTCGGCGGGGAAATTCGGGGCGCCTTCGTACATGAGCGTTGGCACGCGGTTCGGCAGCATTCCATACACGATGTAACTGTGCCCGGTGATCCAACCGATGTCCGCGGTGCAGAAATACACCTGCTTGTGCCCTGGCACCAAATTGAATGTCCAGCGCGCAGTGGCCGCGGTGAACACCATGTATCCACCAGTGGTGTGCAAGATTCCTTTGGGCTTACCAGTGCTTCCCGATGTGTACAAGAGGAACAGTGGGTGCTCACTATCAACTGGCTCACACGCGCGGGTGGTTGGTTGCGTTGGCACCAAGTCATGCCACCACACATCGCGCTCTGGATGCATCGACACTTCGTTATTGGTCCGCTTGAGTACTAACACCTTTCGAACACTTGGCAGTTGTGCGCATGCTGCATCAACGTTCGCTTTCAGCGGCACTACTGATCCGCGCCGCCACGCGCCATCACAGGTCACGATCACCGTACTGCCGGCATCGTGCACGCGATCGATGATCGCTTGTGCTGCAAATCCGCCGAAGATCACGCTGTGGGGCGCACCGATGCGGGCGCACGCCAATACGGCAATCGCCAGTTCAGGCACCATTCCCATGTACAAGGTGACCACGTCACCCTTCTTCACGCCCAGTGACTCGAGTGCGGACGCACAGCGGGCAACCTCGTCACGCAATTCGCGGTAGGTAATGCGGCGAACTTCGGGGCCGTGGCCAGCGACTGGTTCGCCTTCCCAAATGATCGCTACTTCGTGACCATGTCCATGTTCAACTTGGCGATCCACGCAGTTGAAGCACGCATTGGTGGTGCCGCCGACAAACCATTTGGCGTCAGGCAGATTCCATTCGAGCACCTTGGTCCACGGCTTGTACCAATGAAAGTCGCGCGCCACTTCCGCCCAGAATGACTCTGGATCGCGGATGGAACGCTCATGCATGGCGCGGTACGCGTCCATGTCGGGGATGTGCACGGTTCCCATGCGCTCCGCGAAATCTGCAGGCGGGGGAAAGAGGCGACCTTCGGCCTGGACGGACTGGATGGATGATTCACTCGCCATGGCGGTGACGATACCGCTGCCGACGAAATGGCTCGACGATCACTCACCAATCCGTGCGCCGGCAAACGCCTTGGCGGCGCGTAATGCTTCCGGCAGGCGCGCCGGTTCTTTGCCGCCCGCTTGTGCGAAGTCTGGTCTGCCGCCGCCCTTGCCGCCGCATGCTTCCGCGGCCGCGCGCACCCAGTCGCCAGCCTTGAGGCCCTTGTCTTGAATGGCCTTCGGAACGTCAGCGGCGATCGCCACCTTGCCCTCAGTTTCGTCAGCACTCATGAGCAGGATGGCACTTTCTGGGCGCTTGGCGCGCACCGCGCTGAGCGCTGATAGCAACGCGGCGGGATCAGCACCACTGATACTTG
>JBBAOD010000204.1:0-4738 GCA_040401635.1 Phycisphaerales bacterium | reverse complement strand
ACTGATGAAGTAGCGAAAATTGATGCCAGTCTTGCAGCCGAAGTTGCACAGCTGGTGGCGTTGGCGGCGATCGATATGTCGCGGCAAACATTCGTGCCACGCACCGCGGTGCCAGCCGCAACTCCAAGTTCGGCGCCGACGCCCGCAAAGGCAGCGCCAACGCCGACCGCAACACCGGCACCATCGGCACCATCGGCACCACCAACACCTCACGCGCCGTAACGAACTTACCCAGCCAGCGGGCCAACCACGTGCATGACAATGCACGCGTAGACACCGGCCAATACGTCGTCAAGCAACACGCCCCACCCGCCACCAATGCGCTCAAGCGCCTTGCACGGTGGCGGCTTCAGTACGTCAAAGAATCGAAACAGCAGGAACGCCATGCCGACGCCAAGGACCCCAGACCCGGCCCACGACCATGAGCCCGCGTCGGCCATGGAGCGCAGCGGCCAGTGCAGTCCAAGCAGAGCGATCGACATACCGGCAATTTCATCAAGCACAATGCATGACGGGTCTTTGATGCCCAGCGCCTCTTCGGCTGCTGCGGTCCAGCGCACACAGCCAAACGCAGCCCACAGCAGCAGCGCCACCAGTACGGCATCGATCACCCAGCCAAGGCCAGCCGGCAAGAGCACCACCAATCCGAGCACTGCAATGCATGGTGGCAACGAACCCCACGTTCCCGAAGCAAACGGTGCGAACCCCAATCCACCCACAGTCAATGAGAACCGCGGAAACCAGGGCATTCCTGCCAGGCGCTCCCGCGCTACCGCCGGGTCCATCTTTGGTTCACCGAGAGCACGCTTCGCCGTATTCATGCTGCGTTCATCGGCGCGTTCAGCGCGCGTCCTTCGAAATCGACCGCAGTAACGCAATGCCGCGAATGGAATACGGCACAGCGCTCCACACGGTGATCGCGGTCATGGCCCACACCGAAAGCATCTGCGCCATGCGATAGTTGGGGCTTGCCAAACAGCCAGGATTGACTGCAATGAAGAGCGCGGTCGGAATGGCAGCACTCTGCGCAAACATCTTGACCTTGCCGGACCAGTCCGCTGCAAATGCAATGCCGCGCGCTTCCAAGACGCCGCGCAAACTGGTCACCAGCAACTCCCGCGCCAGCACTGCAACCACCATCCAACTTGCCACGCCCGTGGCGCAATTGATTGCGCCTGGCTCCGGTTCAATACCAAAGGCCCGACTCCACTCTGGCTCTGCAAACTTGGGACTTGCCAAATACACAAACGCGCCAAGCACCAGCACCTTGTCAACAAATGGATCCATCACGCGGCCAAAGTCAGTCACCACGCCCCATTTACGTGCCAGGTACCCATCAAGAATGTCACTCAGTGCCGCGGCGATAAACAGGATGAACGCAGCGTTTCCCCACCACTGCCGACCCTCAGCTGACGTTGGTGAAAGTGCCAAGGCAATGATGGCAAAGAATGCCGTCGCCATCACCAGGCGAACCACCGTGATCAGATTGGGCAGGATGCGGCGCATCTCATCAGACATGACGCGAGGGTAGCGGAGGAGCGTGCGCGGTGATGGGGGCGACACCCGCCACCCCCTGCGCCGGCGTACGGGCAATCCCTTGGCCCCAGTTCCCCCACTTTCCCCGCTTATCCCGGTTGCGAACCGCCGCGTCCCCTTCTATTATCCGCCCTCCCCGCCCGGATTCCCGTGCGGGCTGCCCGGAGATTGAGGCCACCATCCATGAACGCGAACCTCTTCTACGCCGCCGCCGCCCTGGGTGCCGTCGTCCTATACCTGATGATGGAGCCGCGCCCCGCGGCCTTCCGAGCCGCCCTCACCGTCTGCGGCCTTGCCGCGGTCGCGCTGATCATCAGCGCCGTCGCACGCAACGCACCGGTGCCGGAAGCTGCTGGCACGGACCCATCATTCTGGGTGCATGTCATGGTGGCGTTGGTTGCCGTTGCTGGCGCAGCGCGCATGGTGACGCACCCGCGCCCGGTCTACGCAGCGCTGTATTTCGTACTGGTGATCTTGGCAGTGTCGGTGAATTTCTTGCTATTACAGGCTGAATTCATGGCATTTGCGCTCCTCATTGTCTATGCCGGCGCCATCCTGATCACCTACCTCTTTGTACTCATGCTGGCGCAGCAATCCGGCGATCAGTCCATGCGCGGCGAAGAGTCTGCCTGGTACGACCGCACCCCGCGTGAACCAATCGCCGCACTGATCTTGGCGTTCATCATGCTCTCTGCAACAGGTGACGCGCTGTTCCGACGCGACAACTCCGTGCCATGGCTTGCCTCACCCGCCGTGGTCGCGCGCGCCAATATCCGCGCTTGGGAGCGCATGGAAGACATGCCGGAACTCCTCCTGCGCGAGTCTGCTGCGATCGCTGAAACAGCCGGCATTTCTGACATAGCCAAACTGGAGCGCGGCGCTGACGGGCGCCTCATTTCCGTGGATCCTTCGGGAACCACCGCCAGCCTCACACTTCTCAGCACGAACGGCGATCGCCACCCCATCACGCTTGATGGCACCGCCGCGCCAGCCAACTCCACTGCACTGGGCCACGCCTTGGTGGCGCAGTTCCCAGTCAGCCTTGAACTCGCAGGCGTAATTCTCCTCATGGCACTGTTCGGCGCCGTTGTCTTGGCGCGCCGACAGATGGCCATGGCGGAAGACGAACGCCGTGCAGCCGCCGGACTTCCCCGCATTGATGACGGCGGCTCCCTCAGCCGCGGAGGTGCAGCATGATCAGTCTCGCTTCGATGGGTTCCGTGGCACCCCTGACCCCCGCCATGCCGGCCAACATCCAAGTGACGTTGGCACTGGCCATCATCCTCTTTGCGATCGGCCTGGTTGGATTCTTGACGCGTCGCAACATGATCCTGATGTTCTTGTCCACCGAACTGATGTTCCAAGCAGCGGCGCTTGCGTTCGTTGCATTCGGCCGCATGTGGATGGATCTCTCCGGACAGTTGATGGTGATCTTCATCCTCACCGTCGCCGCTGCAGAGGCAGCACTTGCGCTCGGCCTGGTGGTCCTCCTGTATCGCCGCAAAGAAACACTGAGCAGCGAAGCATGGGCAGAACTCAAGGAATGAGCACCGTCGCGATCATTGCGCTCGCATCCGCTTTCGTCACTCACGCCACGGCACACACACCAACGGCTTCCATGGAACCAGCACTCTTCACCACCCTCGCGCTCGCCCTCGGCGACGGCGCAATCGCAGCAGCCGATGGCCATGCCGTCGACGCCGCGCACGCCGTCCAGTCAACGAGCCGCTACGCCGATGTCGGCCCGCTCCACTTCGTTAAGGCCGTCGCCAACACTGACTTTGCGTGGCTCAAGTGGATGCTCCTGGCACCACTCGTTTCCGTGATTCTGTGTGGCGCCATGGCCATGTTCAAGGTGAAGGGTCGACTGCCAGCGCTGTTCACCGTCGCTACGTTCGGACTCTCCACCGCGATGGCTATCGCGCTGTACTTCCAGTTTGGACCCACCCTGTTTGCAACGCACGCGCCGCTCACGGTGCCGTTCATGGACTGGCTCTCGCTGACCTGGGGCCCTGCTCCGTTCCAGTCATTCACCGCCAATCTCGGTTTCTACATCGACGGCATCAGCATGCTGTGGATGCTCTTTGTCACCGTGCTCGCCACGCTCATTGCGTTGTACGCCAGTGAGTACATGGAGTCGGACCTGAAGGCTGGCTACGCGCGCTTCTTCTTTGCGGTCAGCCTCTTCGTGACAAGCATGCTCATCCTGGTGATGAGCGACAACTTGGTCGGCCTGTACCTCGGTTGGGAAGGCGTCGGCCTGTGCTCGTACATGCTGATCGGTTACTACGCCACGCAGCCCGGCGCCACCGCCGCTGCCAAGAAGGCGTTCATCATGAACCGGATCGGTGACCTTGGCCTGCCTTTGGCCATCTTCCTGATCTGGACCAACTACGGCACTGTGCAGTACGACAGCCTGTTCCAGGCGATTGCCGGCTCTACGTCCGAAACAGTTCAAGGCGGTTGGTCGAAGGCCGCGATCCCGTTCCTCTTGCTCCTTGCCGTGTGCGGTAAGAGCGCGCAGGGACCACTCTTCACCTGGCTCCCGGACGCCATGTGGGGTCCCACCCCGGTATCCGCACTCATTCACGCAGCCACCATGGTGACGGCGGGCATCTACCTGCTCGCGCGCATGGCGCCGTTCTACACCGTGCAAGCCATCGGGCCAGAGTGGGCCGAGACCGCACTGCTGACGGTCGGTTGGATCGGCTGCTTCACCGCGTTCATCGGTGCAACTATTGCGTGCGGGCAATTTGATTACAAGCGAGTGTTCGCTTACTCAACGATCAGTTCCCTTGGATACATGGTCATGGGTCTTGGCGTTGGCACGGCCTTCGGAGGCGTGTACTACGTCTTCACGCACGCGTGGTTCAAGGCGCTCTTGTTCCTCACCGCCGGCGCAGTGATGCACGGCATGGCTGGTCAAGTTGACTTCCGAAAGCTGGGCGGCCTTCTCCGGGTGCCCGGCTTCCGACTCACCATGATCTGCATGTTGCTCGGCTGCCTCTGGCTTGCCACGGCGCCGTTCAGCGCAGCGGCGGAATCAAAGGACATCATCCTTCTCACCGCGCTCACCAGCCACGTTCAGCAGGTGCAGTGGATGGGTTGGATTGGCGTACTCACCGCAGGAGTTACTGCGTACTACGCCTTCCGCGTATGGTTCCGATTGGCGCTTGGTCCAGTCAAGATTGAACCAGGTGCG
>JBBAOD010000203.1:1714-4774 GCA_040401635.1 Phycisphaerales bacterium | reverse complement strand
GTACGCATGGATACCAAGATGTAATCGTTGCAAGTCAACGATTGGATAGATGACCACCTGCCCCGGTCCGTGGTACGTGACATCACCGCCACGATCAGTCTGGCAAAGCGAGATTCCTGCCGCGGCAAGACGCGCCTCATCAGCAAGCACGTGCCCCACGGCTCCCACACGCCGAGTGACGGTAATCACCGCCGGATGCTCCACCACCAGCACCCGATGCGGAGCCCCCGCCGCCCGACCTTCAACAAGGGCCGCATGACGGGCGCGCTGCACTTCAAGCGCATCGGCGTAGGCCATGAGCCCCAACTGTTCCACCACAAATTCTGGCGCCGTGCCTTCCATGAATTTGAAGCCTAACCGCCGCGCCCTGCCCCTACACTTCCCGCATGATGTGCCCGCAACCCGCAACACAGACCGGTACCCGCATCCACCCCGACGCCATCATCCACCGCACCGCGGTCGTTGAGGGTGATGTGGAGATCGGGGCTCGCACCACGATCGGCCCCGGATGTCTCGTCCTGGGGACGGTTGGCCCGGTCAAATTCGGTGCAGACTGCACTTTGATCGCCAATGCCATCGTGAATGGCCCGATTGAACTCGGCGACGGAAATGTCCTGTACCCGAGCGTGTGCCTCGGCTTCGCGCCGCAAGATATTGGCTTTGACGCGTCGAAGGGCGGCGCGGGGTGCGTCATCGGTAGCCGCAACACCTTCCGCGAAGGCACCACGGTGCATCGCGGCAAGACCGCGGACCCCACGCGCATCGGTGATGGCAACTATTGGATGACCAACACTCACCTTGGGCACGATGGCGTGGTTGCCAACAATTGCATCATTGGTTCTGGTTCCGTGCTCGGTGGACATGTTGAGGTTGCTGACAAAGTGATCATCGGAGGCCTTGCCGCCATGCATCAGTTTGCACGCGCGGGACGCGGGTCGTTTATCAGCGGTTGCTCCGGCGTGACAAATGCCCTGCCGCCGTGGTTCATCTGCACATCGATCGATGTTGCCGCGAGCGTCAATCTGATTGGGCTGCGTCGCTCCGGCGCCACGCGCGAAACCATTGAGACCACGCGCTGGGTGTTTAAGATCCTCTATCGATCTGATTGTGCGCCGCAACAGGCGATGCCGCTTCTGGAAGCACGGGCCGGCGATCCCGTAGTTGATGAGTACATCGCGTTCATCAAGGCGTCCAAGCGCGGTATCTGCCATGGCTCCGGTCGCGCGCGCCGCGGGCATGCGGCGATTGATGTTGACTAATACCGTTCCCTTCGCCTGTCACGGCGTTCCATGAATATCCACGCCGAGCAATCCCTGCGCATCTGTGTCCTCGGCTCCGGAAGCTCAGGAAACTGCGTGGTTGTGGAAGGGCCCAGTGGAATCGTTCTGCTTGATTCAGGCTTCTCCCCGCGCGAAACGCGTCGACGGATGGAACTGCGCGGGTTCAGCCCAGCGTCGGTGCGCACCGTGGTGCTCACGCATCCAGACACCGACCACTTGAATTCCGGTTGGAAACGAGCGATCGGCGGCCTGACTGGCCCGCGGCTCTTGGTCCGCGACCGTCACGGCGCCACTGTGCACTCCATGGGTTACGACCGCGCGTGGTTTGATGAATTCAGTGGCGGCTTTGATGCATGCGGGATTCGCTTCGAACCATTCCCAATGCCGCACGATTCACTTGGGTCAACCGCATTCCGTATCTCGGTTGGTAACCGCTGCGTCGCGCATGCAACGGATTGCGGTCGCACTTCGCCGCGGCTGGAAGAGTTTCTGACCGGTGCGGACATTCTGCTTCTTGAAAGTAACTACGACCCTGCGATGCAGCGCGCGTCGAACCGCCCACCATTTCTCATTGATCGCATCATGAATGGTCGC
This sequence comes from Phycisphaerales bacterium, assembly GCA_040401635.1. Classification (GTDB taxonomy): domain Bacteria; phylum Planctomycetota; class Phycisphaerae; order Phycisphaerales; family SM1A02; genus UBA966. The sequence continues at coordinate 2,900 of JBBAOD010000203.1, read as the reverse complement.
GGACATCTTTCAAACGAAGAAGCACTGCAACTGGCGCGCGCTGTTGATCGCGTCCAGCCCGTTGCCGCGCTGGTACTGCTGCATCTCTCGCGACAATGCAACTGTCCGAAGTTGGTCGCTCGTATGTACGCCGAGCACGCGCCGGAACTTCATGCGCGCTTGATGATCTCCGCGCAAGATGAACCGGCCGCAGTGCTCACGCCCGCGCCCCGACTGCATCATGCCACGCTGTTCGGCGGGTGAAGCGCTGGTGAAGCGCCGGTGAAGCGCTGATGAAGCGCCGGCCGAAGCACTAGCGCAGCGCCCTCCCAATTCGCCGTGAACGCTTGCCTCCGCGCTCCGCCGCGCGCGACTACGCTTCATGTCCCCGAATGAACCCATGAGCGATCGACTCACCCACGAATGCGGTCTTGCGCTGATCCGGCTAAAGAAGCCGTTGGAATGGTTTCAATCCGAACTTGGCGATCCGCTCTGGGCGCTGCGCCGCCTCTATCTCCTGATGGAGAAGCAACACAACCGCGGGCAGGACGGTGCAGGCATCGCCGTAGTAAAGCGTGACATGCCCGCCGGCGAACCGTTCATCGACCGCATCCGCTCCGCCAAGCGGTCGCCCATTGAGCGCGTCTTCGGCGAAGCCATGGGTCCAGCCTCAAAGCTTGAGCCAGAAGATCTGCGACGCCTGCATCCCACCGAACTGAAGCGCCGCATTCCATTCTTGGGCGAACTGATGCTTGGCCATCTACGCTACGGAACGCACTCCGGGGCGGGCAGCAATCTCTGCCATCCGTACCTGCGCCGCAGCAACATCGCCAGCCGGAACCTTGCCCTTGCCGGCAACTTCAATCTCACCAATTCAGGCGAGATCTTCCGGCGCCTGGTGCAACTTGGAATCAATCCGGTCGGCGACGCGGATACCGGCGTGATCTTGGAGAAGATCGGTCACTTCATCGATCGCGAGCATGAGTTCTTGGCATCCACCGCGGGCCCTGGCAGCTTCCGGAATTTAGAAGGCCGCGAACTTGCTTCGGTCATCTCGCAGGAACTTGATATCGCGCGCATCTTGCGCAACGCCACCGAAGGTTTCGACGGCGGCTACGTCCTTGGCGGAATCATCGGTAATGGTGACGCTTTCGTGCTTCGTGACGCCAACGGTATTCGCCCTGCATTCTGGGTGGAGACGGCTGAG
>JBBAOD010000203.1:998-1704 GCA_040401635.1 Phycisphaerales bacterium | reverse complement strand
GCAAGCGAACGCCCCGCTCTTGCTGCGGTCTTTGGCGTTCGACCCAGCGATGTTCAAGAGCTGACGCCAGGACATGCGCTGATCATGAAGGCTGACGGCAAGCACTCGGTGGAACGCATTCTTCCACCTGCACCGGAGCGGCAGTGCACCTTCGAACGCATCTATTTCAGCCGCGGAAACGATCCTGACATCTATGAAGAGCGCAAGGCGCTCGGCCGCAATCTGGCGCTTCGCGTGCTTGACTCCATCAACTGGGATGTTGAGCACACCGTGTTTGGGTTTATTCCAAACACCAGCGAAACTGCGTATTTGGGCTTGCTTCAGGAACTCGAGCGCCTAGTGACCGAGTGCGGCGCAAAGGAACTCTGGGCGTTGGTCCATGCTGGCAAGGCCACCGAGAAGGATGTGCAGCGCTTAGTGAATCCACGCATTCGCGCGGAGAAGGTGGCCACCAAGGACCAGAAGCTTCGGACGTTCATCACTTCCGACCGCACCCGCAAAGACCTTGTCAACCACGTGTATGACATCACGCGCGGAACGCTGAACCCCGGCGACACGCTGGTAGTGATTGATGATTCGATCGTCCGCGGCACCACCTTGCGCGAATCCATCGTCACCATGCTGACCAAGTTGGAGCCAGCGCGCATTGTGGTGGCAAGCAGCGCGCCGCCAATTCTGTATCCCGATTGCTACGGTATTGATATGA
>JBBAOD010000203.1:0-988 GCA_040401635.1 Phycisphaerales bacterium | reverse complement strand
CAGAGCGGCGGATGGACCGGGTCTTGGACGAAGTGGAGGCTCGATGCCGCGCACAGGCCGAACTTCCAGCGGACCGCATGCGCAATGAAGTCCGCGCCATCTACGACCCATTCACCCTCGACGAACTGAGCGCCAAGGTGGCGGACCTGATTCGCACCCCGGGCTTGGCATGGCGCGGGCGCCTGGACGTGCTGTACCAGAGCGTTCCGGGTCTGCATGCTGCCATGCCGCGATTCACCGGAGACTGGTATTTCACGGGCGAATACCCCACCCCAGGCGGCTACAAGGTGCTGAACACCGCGTTCCTCAACTGGCGCCGGGGCGACGAACGCCGCGCGTACTGAATCAGTGCGTGTTACCGGCATTTCCGACCCGGCCCCCGCGCGTCCGAGAATCCTTCGCGCGGATCGCCGCACCGACTATTGCGTGAAACAGCGGTTTGTGGTCTACTGCCCCGTTCCCCACCGCGTGAGCGTTGGGGTCGTCGGACACGCTGTCTGACGAAACTCGAAGCAATGTAGGACAACGAATGGCTCGCTATCTCGGTCCCAAGGTCAAACTCTCCCGACGCGTCGGCGTTCCAATCGCCGATCTGCCAAAGCACACTTCTAAGCGCGCATTGACGCCGCCGGGACCTCACGGTGCCCGTGGCAAGCGCGCGAAGCCATACGGCATCCGCAAGGACGAAAAGCAGAAGCTTCGCTACCACTACAACGTGCTGGAGCGTCAGTTCCGCCGTTACATGGAAGAAGCTGGTCACACCAAGGGCAACACCGGAGAGGTGCTGATGCAGCTCCTCGAGCGTCGCCTCGACAACGTGGTTCGTCGCTCCGGCTTCGTCCGCTCCATCTGGGCGGCCCGTCAGCTCGTGGCACACGGAAGCGTTCGCGTCAACGGCGCCAAGGTTGACCGCCCAAGTTTCTCCATGAAGATCGGTGATGTCATCACCATCAAGGAAAAGCTGCAGAAGGTCTGCCGCGAGCAAATG
>JBBAOD010000202.1:0-4806 GCA_040401635.1 Phycisphaerales bacterium | reverse complement strand
CACCGCACCCGCCAACTTTCGCGAAGCGCACCGAAGAAACGCTCCGCGTATGCCGCCGTGTCCATGAGCGGTGACGACTGCATGCGCGCACGCGCGTTCGCGCGGAAGTCTTCACTCCATGCGCGGTCCGTCGCACAGCGCGCAGCGATCCGCGCGAAGTCCGCAGCGTCCTTCGCCACCAACTCGCTGAATCCCGCGGCGTGCAGCAGACTGGAGCTGACGCGCGAAGCATGTCGCCCGCCGGGAAGCGTCACTACCGGCACACCCATCCACAACGCCTCGCAGGTAGTGGTCGTGCCGGAGTACGGCGTTGAATCGAGTGCCACATGCATGCGCGCATACAGCTCCAAGTGCTCCTTGATGCCCTTCACGAACGACAAAATCTCCACGCGTGATTCATCAATCTCCGCTGCACGGATTCGCTCAAGCAGGCTCTCGCGCGCCGCTGGATCGCCAAGCGAACGGGCCTTCAGTAAAAGCCGCGAGCCAGGCACTGCATCAAGCGCGCCCCTCCAGAGTGCGAGCGTCTCAGCTCCGAGCTTTCCCGAGAAGTTGAACGATCCAAACGTCACCGATGCGCTCGCTGCGGGCATCACCGGCTCGGGCGCATCAACCGGAGGCACGTAGCACAGGAAGCATGGATCCATGCGCTGCAGTCGCTCGGTGCAGTGCGTCTCGGTACTCGGCGGGTCAGTGATGGAATCCACCAGCCGCACATCGACGGCCGGGTGACCCGTGGTCGCGGGATGCCCAATCGCGGTGGCGATGAGCGGCGCGGGTCGCCGATCAAGCGCGCGCAATCGATTGCCAGCGGTATGGCCGGCAAGATCAAGCAGCACATCGATGCGACGCTGACGAATGAGGGCATCAAGCGCACTATCAGAAAGGTGCGCCACATCCACCCATTCGTGCACGCGCTCCTTCAACATGCGCGTCATCGGATCCGCAGGATTCGGTGCTGACGCGGAGAACGCCACCACCTTCCAGTCAGCGGGAATGTGTCGCATCGGCGCGTCAAGAAAGAACGCCACCGAGTGCGTGCGCAGATCCGGCGAAAGAATTCCCAAGCACAGCGGTCGATCCGGATTGCGGTCAAACGCGCTCGTAGCGGGTGGCACCACGATGCACCGCGCGTAGTCGCGCATCGCCTCCGTGAACGCCTCGTCCGGCAGCGCTGAGTAGTTCATGAGGTGGAGCACACGTGCGCGGATCGTTGGCTCAAATGGATGTTGGCGCTTGAGTTCAGCCAGCATCTCCATCGCTCGGTCATGCCGATCCATCGAGTCATAGGCGTCAACGCGGTTGAGGTCTAACTCCAACCAGCCCGGACGAAGTTCCGCAGCGCGGTTGCCCGCAGCGAGTGCACCTGCCGCATCACCAGCCTGGATCAAGATGCCACTCAGACCGTGGAGCGCGGGTAGGAAATCGGGATGCAGTTCAAGCGCCTTGCGGTACGCCGCCACGGCCTCAGTGGGGCGCCCCGTTGCGCCGTAGGCGTTGCCAAGATTGCTGTAAACACTCGGCGAGCGCGGCTGTGATGCCACGGCTCGGCGCAGTTGATGGAGTGCCTGCTCATGCTCACCCGCCTGCAAGAGCAACATGCCCATGACGCGGAGCGCCACGGGGTGATCAGGTGAACGCCGCAGCGCAAGCCGCACCGAGTCAATCGCCTGCTGCAGTCGGCCTTCTGAGGCATCGCGCATCGCGCGGTCGAGCGTGGTCTCAATAGCCATGAATGGATCCTAACCAAGCAACGTCAGTGCTTCGCCGGCGCATGCTTTTTCGGCAACATCACGCTGAGCACCATGCTGCCGCCGATCACGCCAACGATGAATGCCAGCGACCAGCCCATCGGGAAGTGCCCTTCCCAACTCGCCGGATACCAACTCTCCGGAAGCGTCATCTTGATGCCCACAAAGACCAGCACGATGCCCAGGCCGTACTTCAGCATGTGGAACTTGTCGTGCGCGCCCGCGAGCAAGAAGTACAAGCTGCGCAGGCCAAGGATGGCAAAGACGTTGCTGGTGAAGACGATGAACGGCTCTTTGGTCACCGCAAAGATCGCCGGCACACTGTCCACTGCAAAGACGATGTCGCTCACCTCGATCATGACGAGCGCCACAAAGAGCGGCGTGCCAACCCAGCGCAGCGCCTGCTTGCCAGTGCCGTGTGGATCAGGCGCAAGCTCCTTCACAAAGAAGTTCTGCCCGTGGAACTTGGAGGTCAGCGGCACAAACCGCCGCAGCAATTTCAGGATCGGATTGTGCTCCGGATCCTTCTCTTTCTCTGGCGTAAAGATGATCTTGATGCCCGTGAACACCAAGAACGCACCAAAGACAATCACCACGGCTTTGTATTGAATGAGCGCGGCACCGATCGCAATGAACACTGCTCGGAACGCCAACGCGCCCAAGATGCCATAGAACAAGATGCGGTGCTGCAGCGTGGAAGGAATATTGAAGAACCCAAAGATCACCACGAACACAAACATGTTGTCCACTGAAAGGCTCTGCTCCACCACAAAGCCAGTGAGGAACTGCAACGCCACTTCCTTGGCTGCAACGGCGGGAGTGAGATAGCCAGCGGCAAGCACTGATTCAACGCGATCTGCTTGTGGGAATCGGTAACTGCAGTACCACCACAGCAGTCCGCAGAACACCACGGCAAGCGACATCCAGATGCACGTCCACGTGGTTGCCTCCTTCATAGAGACAGCATGCGCCTTGCGATGAAACACTCCCAAGTCCAAGGCAAGCAGCACGAACACGAACGCCGTGAAGCCTGCATAGAACCCCCAGTACTCCGCGAAGGGGAAGAGGATGCTCTCGTTGGCTAAGAGTGTCATCATGTTTGGTTACTCACAGCCCGCGTGAAGCGAGGTACTTCATCATGTCCACGCAACGGTGCGAGTAGCCCGACTCATTGTCGTACCAACTCACCACCTTGAAGAAACGATCATTCAGCTGGATGCCGGCAAGCGAGTCCAAGATGGAACTGCGCGGATCGCTCATGAAATCGCTGGAAACCACTTCTTCGTCCGTGTAGCCAAGGACATCCTTCATAGCGCCATCGGCGGCAGCCTTCATGGCGGCGTTGATGGCCTCCATGCTGGTTGGCTTGGTGGAACGGAAGGTGAGGTCAACGCAACTCACGTTCGCAGTCGGCACGCGGAAACTCATGCCGGTGAGCTTGCCCTTCACTTCGGGAATGCACAAGGCGCAGGCCTTTGCTGCACCCGTCGATGCCGGAATGATGTTCATGTACGCGTTGCGCCCGCCGCGCCAGTCCTTCTTGGACGGACCGTCCTGCGTGGGCTGCGTGGCGGTGACTGCGTGAATGGTTGACATGAGGCCTTCCTCAATGCCGCAGAGGCCAATGAGCACCTTCACCACCGGCGCAAGACAGTTGGTGGTGCAACTGGCATTGGAGATGATGGTGTCCTTGGCTGGGTCGTACTGCTCGTGATTCACCTTGTAGACAAAGGTGCGGATCTTGTCGTCGCTCTTAGTAGGCGCACTGATGATGACGCGCTTGGCGCCCGCGGCAAGGTGCTGGCTCGCGCCTTCGAAATCAACGAAGCGTCCCGTGGACTCAAGAACGATGTCCACTCCAAGCGTCTTCCATGGAAGCTTGGAGGGCTCCTTCTCACTCAGGCACAAGGTCTTCTGACCATTGCACTCGAACCCGTCCGCAGTGGCAGTGACGCGGTGGCCAAATCGACCATGCATGGTGTCATAGTTCACAAGGTAGGCAAGGCTGTCCGACGGGACAAGATCATTCACCGCCACCACTTCGATGCCCTGTTCAAGACATGCGCGGTAGACAAGGCGACCGATGCGACCGAAACCGTTGATGGCGATGCGAAGTGCCATGGATGGAGCTCCTGCTTCCTAAGAAATGCGAACCCGCGCATCCGGCGGGTAGGGGGAAGAGGATATCCGCGTCTTGGGTGCAGGGAGCGGCTCGATCGGTGCGGGCGCAGTGCAGGCGCGGTGTCGGCACGACGCGGGCCCGTCATGCGCCCAAACCGATTACCCCGTGCTACCGGGGGCATGCTTTCGCCGCGAAATCGCCACCGCCGCATCTAAGAGCCACGGAAATGCAGTGATGAGGCCAGCAGAAATGCGCGTCGGCACACTTGTCCAGATTTCCGTTCGCCGCGTGCCGATGGAACGCGCGATGGCGCGCGCCACTTTCTCCGGGCGTTGCACGAAAAATTTGGACATCTCATGAATCGCATACTGCTGCCGCGCGTTCGGAGCGAGCGATTCGCGCACCACGTCAAAGAACTCGGTGCGTGTGGTCACTGGGTGTACGCTCGAAACCATGATGCCGTGCGGGCGCAACTCAAACGCCATGGCGCGCGCCATATGCGCTTGCGCCGCTTTGCTGGCGCTGTACGCGCCGAACGCCGGCATGGTGAACTTTGAAACGCAACTCGAGCACATCAACAGGTGACCGCCCCGCCCCGCAGCAATCAGTCGCCGAGCGGCATCGCTGCAGAGCTCGGCGCTTGCAAAGAAGTTGGTCTCAAACATGGCGCGGAGTTCTTCACTGGTGGTGGCGTGCACTGGCCGCTCCATACCGTAACCAGCGTTGGCGTAGACAACATCAAAGCGTCCGAACGCGCGATCCGCTGCGTCAAGGATGGCGGCCGATGCGCCAACTTCCGCAACATCCATGGTGAGCATTTCCGTGCGCACTAGCCGTTTGGCTGCATCGGAGGCACGCGCGGCAACTTCAGCAAGGCGATCACGCCGACGCGCCACCAGCGCGGCGTCCGTCTCACTGGTCAGTCGCTCGTGC
>JBBAOD010000201.1:3413-4811 GCA_040401635.1 Phycisphaerales bacterium | reverse complement strand
AGCAGGTGGTGGATCCATCTGCCGAGCCACGCGTGAAGGACTCTTTGTTGGTCCAGAGAGTGCGGGTGCTCATCCCGGGCCGGCGTGTTACGGTCGCGGCGGGCCACTCACCGTGACTGATATCAACCTGCTCTTGGGTCGACTGCCAGAACACATGGCGTCCCTTCCATTACACCGCGCCGCGGCAGAGCAAGCTGCTGACCGCGAAGCGATGACCAGTGGGCGCGATCGAAATACCATGCTGCGCGAATTTCTTGCGTTGGCGAATGAGCACATGGCCAGTGCAGTGCGCGCCGTAACAGAAGTTCAAGGCCACGATCCGCGCGCATTCACGCTTGCCGTATTCGGTGGCGCTGGTGGTCAACACGGCTGCGCAGTCGCGGAAGCGCTGGGCATTTCCCACGTGGTGGTATTACCGCACGCTGGATTTGTCAGTGGCGAGGGCGCGCTCACAGCGCCCCGGCAAGCGATCGCCACGGTTCCATTCCGCGCTGCACTTGGCGACGGCAGCGCCCTGCGCACCGCACTGCAGGAAGTGACCACGACGGCGCACGCTGCTCTGAAAGACGCTGGAAATGCAGCATGTTTGACACGTGCCACCGCCATCGTGCGCTCGCCTGGTCAGGCGGGAACGATTGACGTGGAACTACCCATTGACGGCGGCGAGTTCACCGCAGCAGACATTCGCGCACGGTTTGTTGATCGCTTCCGCGCCATGTTTGGCCGCGATCCGGGAAGTGCGGATCCGGAGGTTGAAGAGGTGCGTGCGGTGGTTGCGGTCGTCCCAGCGAACAGCGTGTTGGACGCTGCTGTCCGCGCCGTCCTCAAAGTAGACGGTGCAGGCGTGACTGTTGAGGAACAATTGCTGCCGAACGTGACCGTGCATGGACCCGCTCTGATTGTTGAGATCGGCGCAACGATTGTGATTGACCCGGGATGGAAAGCATCGATGGAAGCATCGGGTGTCTTACATATCCGTCGGTCGAGTGCGGTGGCAACCATCACCGCGCTACCCGTAGATGTAGTAGCCGCGCGCTGCACTGCGATCGCCTCATGGATGGCAGCCATCCTTTCACGCAGCGCCCGGAGCGTCAATATCAAGGACCGACTGGATTTTTCCTGTGGCATACTGACTGCCGACGGCCGACTGTGCGCGAACGCCCCGAACGTTCCGGTTCACCTGGGCGCACTGGGAGCATGCGTGCGCTCCATTGCTGCGCTATGCGCCATTGAGCCGGGCGAAGTGATTCTCACCAACCATCCCGCGTTTGGCGGCTCGCACCTTCCGGACATCACTGTGGTACGCGCTGTCCATGATGATGCGGGACGCCGCATTGCCTACGTAGCGGCACGAGCGCACCATGCGGAAATTGGTGGAATTCGACCGGGTTCCATGCC
>JBBAOD010000201.1:0-3403 GCA_040401635.1 Phycisphaerales bacterium | reverse complement strand
GCGCGCACACGTGCTGAAGAAGGCGTGGTGCTTGCGCCCATGCGCGTGGCGTTTGGTGGCGCACTTGATGAATCTGCACTTCGCCATGCATTAGCAACCGCGCCCTACCCTTCGCGCGATCCAGATCTCAATTGCGACGACGTGCGCGCCGCCATCGCCGCACTTGACGCTGGCGCCACTGCATTCACCGGACTGGCACGTGCGATTGGTAGCGACGCACTGACTGCGGCCATCGACGCATTGCTCGCGCGGAGTGCCACCCGCACACGCTCCGTGGCCGCGCGCGTTCCCGCTAGCGGCATTGAGCGCACGGAACTCCTTGATGATGGAACGCCAATCTGCGTGCGGATTGATCGCGCGCCTGACGGATTGCGCATTGATTTCACTGGATCCGGAGGTGTTCACACCGGAAATCTGAACGCGCCGATTGCCGTGGTGCGCAGCGCCGTGCTCTATGCATTACGTGTTTTGGCGGGGATGGACGAAGCACTTGATGAGCACCGCGCGCCACTCAACGAGGGATTTCTAGAGCCAGTGGAGCTGGTGATTCCGCGCGGACTACTCAACCCAGAGTTCCATGCCGACCCAACCAGCTGCCCCGCGGTATTTGCTGGCAACACCGAGACAAGCCAACGTGTAGTTGATGCAGTGCTGGGAGCGTTTGGAGTTGCAGCAGCAAGCCAGGGAACGATGAACAATGTGGTGATTGCCAGTCAGGAATTCAGCATCTTTGAAACGCTTGGCGGTGGCGCGGGCGCCATTAGCACCACTGCTGGGACCGATGCCGTTCACGTGCACATGACCAATACGCGCCTCACCGATCCTGAAACGATGGAGCTGCGCTCGCCGGTGGTACTGGAACGTTTGGCCATTCGTCATGGCAGTGGCGGTGTCGGTGCGCACTGTGGTGGCGCTGGAATGATTCGACGCATTCGCGTGCTCGCGCCATGCGATGTGTGCTTTGCAGCACAACGACGCGCACACGGCCCCAGTGGAACTGCTGGCGGCGGCAATGGTGTGCCGGGTCTGCAACGCATCCTGCGCGCCGACGGATCGATAGTGGAACTACCTGGAATATGCACCGCCCATCTGGAGCCAGGCGATGCATTTGAAGTGGAGACGCCCGGCGGCGGCGCATGGGGCTCAGTCACTGCGCGCTCGTAGCGGTCACTGCGCGCTGAGTTCAATCCGTTCGATGCGATTGGCCAACCCAGTGTCTTCACTAATTTCTACAAACACGCCACAGACGCGCGCGTCATGCTGGCCCATCTCATAGTGGACAGGCAAGGCAGTGGTCATGTGCCGGATGACGGCATCGATATCTCGCCCGATCACTGAGTCATAGGGACCGCACATACCCACATCAGTGATGAAGCCAGTCCCCTTCTTGAGAATGCGCGCATCCGCTGTTGGAACGTGCGTGTGCGTACCAACAACCAGCCCCGCGCGACCATCGCACCACGATGCCAGCGCAGCCTTCTCGCTGGTTGCTTCCATGTGCGCTTCAACAATCAGGATGGGGCGGCGCTCAGGGATCGAGGCGATCACTTCATCGATGGCAGCAAATGGATCGTTGGCAGGAAGCGGAAAGAAGATGCGACCCAACACCGTGCACACATAGATGTCACGGGTACGGCGGCCTGATGCCGCGATGCGCGTCCATCGCTTGCCAGGGGAACGGCTCGACAAGTTCGCCGGGCGCGCGATCGGCTCTTCCGGGTTCTCCAGCATCGGCACGATCTTTGGATCCCTGAATACGTGGTCCCCAAGAGTGATGGCGTCAATGCCCCACGACCGGAAGGTTCGATACAGTTCCGGCGTTAATCCTGAGCCATTTCGGGCATTTTCCGCATTGGCGATGAGTACATCCGGCTGCCAGCGCTCACGCAGGACGGGCAGGAATTTCTCTAAGGCGGCCTTCCCGGGGGCGCCGTTAATGTCCCCAAGGAACACCACGTTGACAGTGCGACTCATGCGCTACACTCTAGTCTGTTCCTGAAACTTGGAATGGCTCGAGTGCCCAGAAGCAATAGATGCGCGACCCGGATCGCCCCATCGTTGCGTGCGGGCACCAATGTTGATCCATCGGTCGGATCTTCAGCCATTACCTTCAGCTGACACTATGCCGCAGACGACATCCTTCAAAATCGGCGAGAAAGTTCGCCACTGCAAGCGCCCAGAATGGGGCGTCGGATCCATAGCCAAGATCGAAGTCATCACCCGCGAGGGGAGGCCCGATCGGCGAATTTGGATTCGATTCCCAAATGTTGGGGAAAAGACAGTCTTGGCAAGCTTGGCAGAATTGGAGCATGTGGAGACCGATTCCATGGCGACCGCCGCATCTTCAAGCCCCACATTGGCCGACATGCACGCTCGGGCAGACGCTGGCTGGCTGGGTGAAATATCCAAAAGCAAGCCAGAAGACATGATGATTGCCCTGCCGGATGCCGCCACTGATCCATTCATTCCAGTGGCCAGGCGCCTCAAGAACACGTTTGCCCTGTACCGCTTTGACGGCGGCTCAAAGCTCATCGACTGGGCGGTTGCACAGAGCGGTCTGAACGACCCAATGAGCCGATTTAGCAGGCACGAACTGGAATCGTTCTTCCAACGCTGGCGCTTTGCGCTTGACGCGCAGTTGGGGAAATTGCTGCAAGAGGCTCGGAAGGAACCCGGATCGCTTGAGGATGCAAGCCGCGGCGCTCCGCCGGCAGCCATGGCAGCCATGCGCAAGATTAGCCAGTTTCGTTGAGGCAACAGGCGCTGCGGGCAGATCGTTAGAATCCCCGGATGCCGAATGTCATGGACATCCCACTCACTAGACGCCTCAAGAATGCACAGAGGTACCGTGAAGTCATTGGGGTACTCGCTCGTTACGGGTTTGCAACGTTCATCTCCAAGAGTGGCTTCTCGCCGCTGCGGAAGGCCAATGCAGACTGGTTGTACAGCCGGGATGGAACGATCGACCTGTCCTCCGCGCCGCTTGAGGTGCGCTTGCGCAAGGCGATGGAGGAACTTGGGCCAACCTTCATCAAGATCGGGCAGATTCTTTCCACGCGCCGCGATCTGATTCCGGATGCGCTGGCTGACGAATTTGCGCGGCTGCAGGCTGACTGCCCGAAGATCCCCTTCGACCGCGTGCGCGCCGCCCTCGATGACCAGCTGAAGGGCCGTACTGACGATCTGTTCCAGTGGATCGATCCCGAGCCGCTTGCTGCTGCCAGCATGGCGCAAGTGCACAGTGCCATCTGGAAGGATGGTTCGGAGGTGGTCATTAAGTTGCTGCGCCCCGATGCAGCGAATCAGATTGAAGCTGATATGGAGGCGCTTGCCTTTGTCGCCCGACTCACCGAGGAGCGATTGTCAAAGAGTGGTTTCAGCCCCATGGAAATTGTGGCTGAAT
>JBBAOD010000200.1:0-4843 GCA_040401635.1 Phycisphaerales bacterium | reverse complement strand
CGAACAAAATGCTGCCGCGGTCAAATCGGCCGGGCGGCCGGGCGATCAACTGCATGGTGCTCATCGCAGTCACGCTCTTGCCGCAACCAGACTCACCAACCACCGCCAGCGTTTGCTGCGGAAACAGCGTCATATTGACGCCATTGACTGCCTGAATACGCGGTCCACCCGAGGAGTTATCGAAGCTGACCGCAAGGTCGGCAACCTCCAACACCGGAATCGCCAGGCGCTCCGCGTTACCACTCATGGCGCGCACTGCGTCCTGTGTGGACTGATCATGTGCTGTCTTGACTGCAGATGGGCTCATCAGTGTGCCGCCTTCCGAAGTTTCGGGTCAATGGCGTCGCGCATCGCTTCGCCAAGCATGTTGTAACTCAGAACGGACAGGAAGATCGCCAACCCGGGGAACACTGCCAACCACCACACAAATGTCCCGGTCGCTGCGGTTGCGCTCGAAAGCAACTTGCCCCACGAAGCCTGACCGTCTGGTCCAAGACCAAGATATGAAAGCGTCGCCTCAATAGAAATGGCAGCAGCAATCGCAAAGCTCGCGTCCACCAACACGGGCGTCACTCCGTTCGGCAGCATGTGTCGAAAGAGAATCGCACGAAGCGGCAATCCGGTTGCCTTTGCCGCCTGCACAAAGTCTTGATTGCGCAACTTCATGAACTCGGCGCGCGTAAACCGCGCCGCGCCCGTCCAACTGAAGCAGCCAATGATTGCCATCATCACGTAGGTGTCGCGCGGCAACACGCCTGCAGCAACAATCAACAGAAAGAGCACCGGCACCGCCATGAAGATCTCCACAACGCGGAAGAGAATCATGTCCACCTTCCCGCCGAAGTACCCCATGATGGCACCCATCGTCACACCGATGACTACTGAAATACCCGTGGAAACCAGCCCGATAGAGATGGAAAGCCGGCACGCCCACAACATCTGCGAAAGGACATCCCCACCAAGCGCGTCGGTGCCAAGCAGCACGCGGCGCTCACCGAACGAAGTCCCCTTGAACTGCGCCAATTGCTCAACATCCGCAATCCGCTCACCCGGCGCGATCGCAACCATGTCACTGCGTGAATATTGCGGCGACCAAGGGACGAGCGTCCACGTGACTTCGCGGATCGCGCCCGAATTCTCGTCCTCCATGTAGCGCTCAAAGTTGATGAGCGTGGCTCCCCCACTGGCGCCAGAAAGTCCCCAGCCGACGAGCAGTGCAAGAACCGCCGCACCCACACGCACTCGGCGCGAGTCGACCGTCGGTATCCACGCCCCAGCCAGAGCAAACAGCACTGAAACCACGCCAATGATCGTCCATGGTCCAGCACCGCTGCGCGCAAATGCCTTGACCCACTCGGCACGACCTGGATCTTGCGCCCATCCGACGATGGCGCCAGCGATCACAATGGTGAAGCCCACCTGAAGCGCGGCCACCACAAAGATCCCCAGACGCTGCGCGCGCGTAAGGCTGCGTGGCCCAACGAAGATCCATGGCAGTCCAACAAAGCATCCGATCAAGAGCGCCCAATCCGTTGGTGTGAGATTCGCAAGCAACGGCCACTCACGCACTGCCGTGCCGCCAGCACCCACACGCAGCAACGTCAGCGGGTGCGCATTGGCCACTATTGGCCCAAATACAGCAAAGAACGCGATCACGCCGATCCAGCAAATCCCAAATATCGCGCCGGGGCGCTTCAGAACGCGCTCCCACGCATCGGCCCAGAAACCCTTGGCGCGCACCGCTCCAACGCCGCGCATCACATCAATGCCAGAGATCGCTGCAGGGATAGCGGCTGTGTCCTTACTCTCAGTCATAACTCACCCGCGGGTCGGCCGCTGCATAGAGGATGTCCGCCAAGAGAAGTGCCAGCATGTTGACGCAGGCAATCAGAAATGTGTCCGCCAAAATCAACTCGCGGTCGCGAAGATCAATGGCCTCAATCACCAGACTGCCCATGCCAGGCACGCTGAAGATGCGCTCGATCACCACGCTTCCAGCGAGCATCGCTGGAAAGATGCCAACGAACATCGTGATCAGCGGAAGCAAACTGTTGCGAAAGACGTGTCGCAGCACTACATCCTTGCGCGGCACTCCCTTGGCCTTCGCAGTGCGGACATAATCAGCACTGAAGTTGTCCAGCATGGAAGCGCGCGTTTGCTTAGAGAGCACCGCAAAGCTGCCATACACCAAGCACAGAACCGGCAGACCAACATGCCAGAGCGTGTCCAGCAGATAGCCCCGCTGCCACACACCAGAAGCGTCCGTGCACGGCATAAACGTGTACGCCTCGGAGCCGCTCTCGTGCAGTCCACTCACCGGGAACCACCCCAAATACTGCTTGTTCGCCAAGAACCCAATCGCAAATACTCCAGCCAGCACCGTTGGGATGGAATACAGCGACAAGTACAGAAAGCCAGAGAACGTGTCGAACAACCCACCGCGACGAACGCTTGCTAGCACGCCGGTCGGCACTGCGATCAGATACGAGATCGGGAATGCAATCAGGTTGATGAGCAACGTGACAGGAAGCGCGGCCGCAATCAAATCCCACACCGGACGGTTCTTCGAGAATGCCACGCCCAGGTCGGGCGTGTCGAGGCTCACCACATCCGGAATAATCGGGATGCCACTGGTCGGGTAAGGGTGCGCATGGAACGCTTCCGTCGCCTGTACCTGCGCCACCACCGCAGCGGTATGCGCCGTATGCATGTCCGCGGCAGCCTTCTCCAATTTCGGCCACGCCGTATTCGAATGATCGAACGCAACATCACTGAAATCGCGCGGGTCGGCGCCGCCCTTGCCGTTCAATCGCTCTTTCAGCGGACTACCAGCTGCACGCGCATAGTCGGCGATGGCATCCTTGAAGAGACGCACCTTGCCCACGTACTCGCGTCGCGTTCCCTCCGCATCGCGCTGCAAATTCTTGAATTGCGGGATCGCGCCTTCGCCGGTGGCCAGCACCAAGTGCGGAACCGTGACCGCTGGCACTGGGAACGCCGCAGCAAGCGGCGGATCATCAATCGAGCGCGGTGCCGGCACGCGCTCGCCATTGCCATCGCGCAGATCGCGCGTGCCGAACTTCACTGGTGACAGGCGCCCAAGCCAGCGCACATACTGCACGATCACTGGATCGTTCAGCCCGTAGCGGTCTTCCAGATACGCCTGCATCTGCGCCACGCGGCTCGTGTCCGACATCTGCCCGCCCTGCACCGCTAGCCCCGCACCGATACCGCCCGGCGCAAGCGCCAACAGCATGAACACCATCAGCGTGATTCCGAGGAGGGTCGGAACCATGAATGCGAGGCGTCGTAAGAGGTAGGAAAGCATCGGTAGCGCCGGAGCGCGTTAGTTCGCGGAGGGAGTTGGTTGAGCATTACCAGAGACGCGGAAGAACTCCTGCGGCTCCAGACCGGACTTATAGGTATTCACATTGCCGAAGTCCCGCTTGACGAAGCGCAACCACGGTGCAACGCGCACAAAGGTGTACGGCTGATCCTCAGCGACGCACGCCTCAAACTGGCGCCACACTTCCATACGCGTCGTCTCATCCATAGTGCGACGACCCTTCTCGATGAGCGCGTCACAATCCTTGTTGACCCACTGCGTAAAGTTGTCGCCGCCCTCCTTGATGCTCTCGGAGTGAAAGATCTGCCGCGGATCGCTTTCGGGCGCGTTGGCACCCCAACCCATGGTGATCGCATCAAAGTCACGCAGCTTGAGCAGCTCTTGGTAGCGGCTCCAGTCCACCGGACGCGTCGTCACGATGATCCCAGCCTTCCCGTAACTGTCCTTCACGAACCGCGCGAGGCGCTCAGAAATTTCGCCGCCAGTGGCGTACGTGTATTCAAAGGTGAACTTGTCACCCTTCTCGTTCTCCAAGATGCCGTCACCGTCGCGATCCTTCCAGCCAGCCTCGGTAAGCAGTTGCTTCGCCTTGTCTTGGTCGAACGGCAGCGGCTTCACAGCCGGGTCACTCGCGGAGCTCTCCGGATTGTTGGGGCCCTTGGAAACAATCCCAATCCCGTCCCAGATGTCACGGATCATGCGCTCGCGGTCAAGCAACATGGTCATCGCCTGGCGCACGCGCTTGTCCGCAAACGGTGTCAAATTCTTGCCAGAGCGCGGCCCGCATTGCCACGCGATAAAGCTGTAGCCGCAACGCATGTTGGTCCACTTCAGTGCGTAGTTCGACTTCTCAAAGTCGAGCTCTTCTTTCAGAACCTTGTTGTACTGCGGCGATGTCGGCAACATCATCGAGCCCTCGCCGTTGCGGTACGCAACCAAGCGACCCAGGTCATCCTTGATGCTCTTGAAACGCAGGCGCTCCAGCGCAGGCTTCTCAGCCCAATACTGCTCGTTGCGCACCAGCACCACATCTTCGCCGGGCGTCCATTGGTTGGAAAGATCCTCGGGACCAGATGGCAACTTTGACAAGCGGAACGGACCGGAGCCCATCGTCATGCCCGTGCCCTGATTGATCTGCGACGGCTCAAACTTTGCGTAGTACTGCTTCGGCAAAATTGGATCACCAAGCGCGATCAGAATGTTTGTGAAGAACGCCTCCTTAAAGATGAAGTCGACGGTGAGACCGTCCACCACCTTCACTTCCTTGAGGTTGTCCTGCGTGCTGCGAGTGCGCTCCGCTTCAATGAGCGGATTGTTGATGAAATCCATGTAAGTCCAACGAATGTCCTCAGAGGTCACCGGCGTACCGTCGCTAAAGCGTGCGCGCGGATTGATGTGCGCACGAATCCATAGACCATCCGGGTCAATCTGCCAGCCGTCGGCAAGTGCGCCAACTAAGCGAAGCGTCTTGGGGTCGAAACTACTGAGACTCTCGCA
>JBBAOD010000199.1:0-4849 GCA_040401635.1 Phycisphaerales bacterium | reverse complement strand
ACGAGGACGGCCGCTGAGCGCGGCCCTGTCCTCTCCGGCGCCTGCGGCCAGGTGATCGGGTTCCAGACTGTGCATGCACGCGTCCTGCGTGTGCGAGCCCCCGCAGTGAGCACGGGATCCTCGGTAAGCGGCGTGTGAAACTGAGAAGTCCGGCAGTTGGACGTACGCCCCGTGGGTGCCAACCGGACGAACAGATTCGCCCGAGGCTAAGCGGAACCTTGTGGAGCGCAGCCGTCCGCGTCCGAGGGTCCCGCGCGCAACGGAGGGGGCGGTGGAAGCCCCAACTCACTTCACCGCACGCACTCCTACTGACCAACTGCTTCGGCGTCTCGATCGCTCAGTAACCCACCATCTGCGCGCTCACGCACCGTGCCGTCGCGCTTGCGGCTGCGTTCGCAGCGGGGTTCTTCGCGGAGATCGGTGACTGAGACAAGCTTTGCTGCCGGATCAAGCGTCACGCGGCTGACGCCCATCAGGTCTGCAAGTTCTCCAGCGAATGGCTTCAGCGCGCCGTCCGCGTCTGGGATTACCAAGCCTGCGTCCAGGGAGTTCTCGATGCCTTGTGACTTTGCTTCTTCGAGCGCCTTCATAGCGGACTCGCGCGCAGCAAAGACTGCGGGCCAACCAGCGGCGCCTTCGAAGGTGATCGGTACATGTTGCTCAAAGACAACGCTCTTTGCATCCGCGCCCTTGAGCGCACGCCAAGCTTCATCAGCAGTGTGCGGCAATACCGGGGCAAGCATGCGAATGAGTCCCTCGGCAACTGCATTCATGGCGCGCTGCGTTGCGCGTCGGCGCGTGCCGTCCGCGCGGTCGCAGTACAGGCGGTCCTTGGTAGCGGCAAACCATTCGGAACTCAGCGTGCTGTTGCAGAAATCAAAGATCGCAACCTGTGCATCGCGGAAATTAGCACCGCGGTACGAAGCCAGAACTGCTTCTTGGAGTTTGCAGAATTCACCAAGCGCCCAGCCATCAATGGAGTTGGGGTCGGTCTTCGCCAATTGAGCGGCTTCATCGGCGGACGGCGTGTAGTCGTACAGATTGCTCAGCAGATAGCGAACGGTGTTTCGGATCTTGCGGTAACTCTCGCCAGCGGTCGTGAAGAAGGACATATCAACCTTGATATCGCCTTCGTACGGGACGCTAAAGACCCACCATCGGCATACCTCAGCGCCGACCTGCTTCAAGAGATCTTCCACCTCAATGGTGTTGCCGATCGACTTGGACATCTTCTTGCCGTCTTTGTCCACGATGAATCCGTGAGTGACCAGCGCCTTGAAAGGCGGCTTGCCCGTGGCACCAAGAGCCGGAAGAAGACTCAATTGGAACCAACCACGATGTTGATCGGAGCCTTCCAAATATAGATCCGCCGGGAAGCCCAGGCCGCGCTCGCGCAAGACTGCGTTCCAACTTGATCCCGATTCAAACCACACGTCAAAGATGTCGTACAGCTTGACCAGCTTGGAAATGTCAACGCCCTTGGGCGCATCCGGGTCAGCGGCAGCATTCCAATGCGCCAGCAATTCTGCCGGGCCGTCAGTAAACCACGCGTCACTGCCCTTCTCGCGGAAGCGCTTGGCAATGGCACGAACGGTGCCCGAAGTAAGAAGGATTTCGCCTGCTTCGGTGCGGAATGCCGGGATCGGCAGACCCCACGCACGCTGTCGACTGATGCACCAATCCGGGCGACTCTCCAGCATGCCGCGCATGCGATTGCGGCCCCAACTTGGAACAAAGTCAATGCCGCCCTCAGCGGCGCCCTTGCCCGTGGCATCAAGCGCCAAGGCTCGCAGGGAAATGCCATCGCGCTTGGTGGCACGATCGACACCAATGAACCACTGCTCGGTGGCTCGGAAGATCACCGGCGTCTTGGAACGCCAGTCATGCGGATAGGAGTGCGTGAAGACGTGGTCGTGATACAGATGACCGCTCTGTCGCAGGTGTTCCGTGATTTCCTTGTTGGCATCCCACACGCTCTTGCCGCGAAGCCACGCTGGCACCGTGTCGTCATAGGTGCCGTCATCGCGGACCGGGCAGTACGTTTCCAGGCCTTCCTTGAGTCCAGTGCGATAGTCCTCTGCACCGTGTCCCGGCGCCGTGTGAACCAGACCGGTGCCATCCTCAAGCGTCACGTAGTCAGCTGCAACCACTGATGATTCACGGTCGCAAAATGGATGCCGGTATTTCAAGCCAACCAACTTGGCTCCGTCAGTTTCCGCAACAATCCGCACCTTGTCACTGCCCGCAAGCTTGGTGACTTTGGCCACCAAGTCGCTGGCCATGATCGCCAGATTGCCGTCCACCTCAACCACCGCGTATCGATAGTCAGCGTGAACAGCAATTGCCAAATTGGCTGGCAGCGTCCAGGGCGTAGTGGTCCAAATGGTGAAACTGGGGGTGCAATCAAGTTCGCACTCAAACACCCGCTCCACTGCTTCGCGGTCCGCCGCTTCAAAGTCCACGTACACCGAAAGATCTTGGCGATCTTCGTATTCCAATTCGGCTTCAGCAAGCGCCGTGCGGTTGGCGATCGACCAGTGCACTGGCTTCAACGCGCGATACACCAAGCCCTGCTCCACCAAGTCCGCAAAGTCCTCAATGACCGCACCCTCAAAGGCAGGCTTCATGGTGAGGTACGGATTGGCGTAATCAGCAAGCGTCAAGAGGCGCTGCATCTGCCCGGCCTGCAGTTTTACAAACTTGTCTGCATAGGTCTGGCACTCACGACGAATGATCATGCGACGCTGATCGTCCGGCAACTCCATGACCTTCTGGAGCTTGCCCTTCTCGTTCATATCCGTGACTACTTTGTGCTCAATAGGCAATCCGTGGCAATCCCAACCCGGCACGTACGGAACGCGCATGCCATCCATCAGCCGCGAGCGCACCACAATGTCCTTCAAGACCTTGTTGAGCAAATGCCCCAGGTGGATCGATCCATTCGCGTACGGAGGGCCGTCATGGAATGAATAGAGCGGCGCATTCGCGCGCGCCGCTTGCACCGTGTCATACAGCGCCTCTTCTTGCCAGCGCTTCACCGTCAACGGTTCGGCTTGCGAGAGGTTCGCCTTCATGGCGAAGTCGGTCTTGGGGAGATTGAGCGTGCTCTTGTAGTCAGGCATGGTTCAGCATTCAGTCAAATTCGGGCTCATCGCCAGGCTTGATGTTCTCGTCGAGGTACTTCTGAAAGTCGCCCATCTTGTAAGAGATGAAGCAAAATGCATGATGCAGCGTGAACCATTCGGAATCCTTGGGATTCTTATCAAGGTCTTGCCGCAGGCGATTCAGTTCAGCGAGTACTCGTTCTGCTTTCATATCAATTCCGTGGAAATAAGAAGTGTAAATCAGTGATCGTGAGTGGCATGATCGGCGTGATCGGCGTGATCGGCATGATCGGCATGGTCGGCATGATCGGCATGACCAGCATGATCCATGTGCTGCCCGTCATGCCCTTCATGCCCAGCGTGCGCAAGCGCTTCCATGCGGCCGACAGCGAGTGCCAACACCAATCCAAGCACCAGCGCGATGGACAAGCCCACACGGTCATGGCGATGAAACTGTACTTCCGGCAACAGATCCGCAGCAGCAATGCAAAGGAACGTGCCCGCTGAGAATGCCAATGCATACGGAACGGCGGTGGCCGTGCTGCCAGTCGCGGCGGCGCCCAACATAAAGAGCACCACACCAATCGGCACTAAGCCGGCAAACAGGAAGTTCACCAACAGCACTTTGCCGCGGCTGCCGCCACCCGCGTGGAACAGCGTGGCAACGGTCATGGCGTCAAACGGCTTGTGCAGCAAGATCACGAGGAACGTGCCAAGCCCAGCAAGGGCCGGTGCCACGCCTGGCTCCACTTCACGAACAGCGGCCACGCTGGCGGCAAGCGCCACGCCTTCTAGCAGCGAGTGAAGTCCCATGCCGACCGCAGCGCCGGTCCATGTCAGCCGTCCAACCGGCGCGTGTGCAGCCGCAGTACCGCCATGACTGTGCCCGGAGTGATCATGCGCAGCGTGATGGTGACCCTCGTGCCCGTGCATCGGATCATCGCACGCTGGTTCGGGCAATTCATGCTGATGGAAATGCGCAAATCGCTCCAAGAAGAACATCGTCAGGAATCCAAGCGCCAGCGCCACCATCAACGGATCGAACAGCCCGTGTGGGTCGCCACCAGCAGGCGCCGATTCCATGCGCGCCATCAGCGCGTGCGGCACCATGTGAAAGAGCGCGACCCCAAGCATGACGCCAGAAACGAAGCTCAATCCAAACTGCAATCGTCGATGCGTGAGGCGCAGCACCACTGGCACCATGCCGCCCGCAAGGGACGCCACCACGATGCACGCGCAGAAGACGATGAGAGCGGTTTCGGGACCCATGGTTCGGCCGGGAATGCCGGGCGAAGCAGTCCTTCGCACCGGGGTCGGGGGCTACACGATACTGCAGCTCCGGCTCAAAATTGCGGCATTCAAGCAGCGCAATCAAAGATCTGTTCACTCATCGGGCAGCGGCGAAACCCCGTAGCGCCTTGCGGCGCCCTATTGAGCCGGATAGACTGATTTGTCCGACCACTGGGGTGGTAGCTCAATTGGAAGAGCGCCTCGGTCGCATCGAGGAGGTTGAGAGTTCGATCCTCTCCCACTCCACTGAAGGGCCCCGGCCCAAGCCGCAACCCGCACCCGCGGGTTGCGTCGTTTTTGGCCCGATTCCGTGCCCGCCCGCCGTACCATCGCATCCCTGATGTCCGCTGGCGAACACACCGCCGAGACCGCCCCGCGCGCCTACAACCGGGATACCCCGGCGATGCGCCAGTACAACCGTTTCAAGCGGGAGTACCCGGGCTGCCTCCTCCTCT
>JBBAOD010000198.1:0-4877 GCA_040401635.1 Phycisphaerales bacterium | reverse complement strand
CGGCTTTCCGACGGACTTGAGTTCCGCGGCCCGCCCATGTCCCGAGTGTGGTGAATTGCGCGCAGCGGCAGATGAAGCGCGTGCGATTTCCCCTTCTTCCTGGTTGCTGCTCCTCGTAGCGCTCGTCACGACGGCTGCTCCCGGCGCACTGCTGGCGCTCACGCACTCACTCCATGTGACATCGACCACATCACAGTTCCTGAATCCGAGCAAACCGCCTTGGATGCCAGGCTGGTCGCCCGCCGATCTGACGTCGTATCTCGTCGGGGCGTTGCTTCTTGGGGACTGCATCTTCTTGGTGTGGTTTTATCGCGAGCCGTCCAAGCATCGGCAGAGGGCGCGGTAGCGTCGGCGCAGCGCCGGATGCGGCGCCCTGCCCCACAAACGCTCGGTCGGCCGTGAACCGGAGAGCGCGATCAGGGGCCGTTAAAAAAAATTCAAAATCTGGCGGATTGGCCTGTCACAGCGGGGCGAGTCAAACGGTGTTGGGGGTGATGGAACGTGTACTTCCATCCCGCGCAAGGCCGCCCTTCACCGGGGCTGCGCGGACACCGGGGCAGCGAAGGCCGCCGCCAAGTCAGCAAACCCAACTGTCCCGCGAGGTAGACCGATGAGACCGACCCCGTCAATTACGTGCATCTTCGCCCGCCGGACGGTCCACGGCGGTAACTGGATATTCGGGATGACCACACGACTCCTGCAAACGACGTCTTCGGCACTCGCAGTGGTAGCGAGTTTATTCATGATTTCTTGCTCCCATACTGCTTCGGCTCCGCAAAGTCGGGGATCAGCTCCACTGCGGCAGTTCCGCCTCGACGCACGCCCGACAAACATCGCACAGCTCATAGAGATTTCCTTGGGCGAGGTTGCCGCAGGATCGGTGGTCGATGCAACGGTCAGGGTGACGAACCAGTTTCCATCTTTGACCCTCGGATATTCAGTAGGACACATCTCCGCTACTAGAACTCTTGGAGCACAGTGATGCCATCACCCCTCGCCTCAACGCTCGTCGCGATCCTGGTCCTCGCCCCACATCACGCTGACTCCACCCTCAGCGGCATCCCTGACGAATCCCGCGACATGGCGTTTCCAGGGTTGGAGTCGGTCGTGTTTGAAGGGTCGGACTTCCTCATGGGTAATCCGGTTGTGCGAGGTTCTATGCTCGCCCCGGCTGGTTCGAACACATGCGGCTTTGCCTGCTATCGGGAACTTGTTCGGACTGCATTTCTCGCAGTCACACAACGGCTTGAAGCAGAGACAGGAGGAGAGAAGCCCTCTCCGGAAGCCTGGCGGAAGGTGTTTGACGAGAAGCACGCCGGCTTGCTTGCTTCACTTGACCAAGCCCAGTCAAGGTTGCGTTTGGAATCCAACGTAAGCGATGCCAACTGGGGAGTCGCTGTACGAAGGGCGAGTGTCCGAAGCGCGCCTGGTTACCAACATGGCATGTTTAGGCGCTACGGCGTTGATGCAGGTCTTGCAATCGCGGAGTCGCAATCAGACAGCTCAGCGTCACTGAGGGTGGCGCTCTCTTGCAACCCGAAAACTGCTGACAAGTTCGTCGCGTCGATGGCGGCCTTTGACTCGCAGGCCTCCGCGATGCGCGTGATGCACCTGTCGAGCGAGCGCGCAGAAGGTCGATTGGCAACAAGATTCGGTACTGATGCACCCTCAGCGGCGCAGCTCGCCGTGACTCGGCGAGAAGCACAAAGAACTAGGGATTGGTGGGATCTGAACCGGCGATTTCAAGATGCGCTCCTGGCACTCGCAGAAGAGGCTGGAGCCGCAGAACTTGCGCTTGAGTGGATCGGGGAGACTGAGTGCCGAGCGTCACCCCAAGTGCTCGGGCTGATGCGGAGCATGTCTGCGCTGCTTCGTTCGCCGGACATGAAGCCGACTAGCACGGACCTTGTAATCCCAGGTTCGTTGGATGGCTTTGTCGCGACGTATCTTGCTTCGCGAAATGTTCGGTTGCGGGCGCTAGCCGACGCTGCGTTTGAATGCGTGACGATGCACGTCATGCGCAATACCCGCGGTGAGAAAATGTCCAAGGCGGTTGAGCGGATGGAACGCGCAGGCGAGGAGTGGGAGCGCGGAGAACTGGCGGCCGCAAATGCTGCCAGAGAGCTGTTCGTGCCCGATGCACGGCAGCGGAAGGCAATTGAGGCGTATTCAATTTCAACCAAGCAATTGGGGTGGGACTCCTGGCGTATGGATGCCTCCAGCTATCGGGTGATGCTCGAAGCAGCCACGCCTTGAGTGATGGCGTCACTGGTTAGACCTCTACTTGGCTCCGCAGTGAGACGCGGGATACTTATGTGGCTCTATCACCCAGTTGCATTGCAACTTTAGGATTTGCGGATCACAGCACATGATGATGCGGAATCGAACGATCGCGGTCGGCTGTTGTGTGGCAATGGCGTGGGCACCTGTACTGCTTTATGTGTGGGTGTCTCACGCCGTGCATGTCGTCTCCCCAGCTCAGCCGGCAAGATGGATCGTCGAGCTGGGCGTCGCCCCTTGGCTAACGATTGGTAGCGACGCCGCCCGGTCCGCTTCGGCGGGTTTCGGAAGTTGGAGCGTCGATCTGTTTGGAGTTCTGCTGGATGTGGCCTTGTCCCTGACGTGGGTGCTACTGGCATGGTTTGTTGTGCGCTGGCTCGTGAAGAATTCAGCTCTGGTGCAGAAATGCGATCGGTGCGGATACGCCTTGCAAGGGCGAGCGGAACCCGTGTCTTGCCCAGAGTGTGGAGAGGCGCAACGAGCGGAGGACCGCGCCCTCGCAATCTCGCGGCGTTCGTGGTTCTTGCTCTTCACGGCACTCGCCATCTGTGGAACCGCCGGCGCCGGACTGGCGATTGAAGTGGCGCTCCGCGCGGCTTCCGCAGTCACCATTGGGTTGAATCCTTCCGGCACGAGCTGGAACCCAGACTGGTGGCCCAACGAGCTCTTGGGCTGGTTTCTCTGCCTCTTTGCGCTTGGCGGAGGCACTTTCGCCGTATGGCTGTATAGCGAGCCTTGCAAGCACCCCCCTGATCGCCTCGCCAGCTTGTTTAGGCGAATCTCCCGCTGAGTCGGTGGGCGTTGCTGCAGTACGCGGCGCGGGCTAGGAACAAGTCGCAGCCAGCCTCGAGATCACCGAAGAGGCGGCCCGAAAGCGTTGGCAGCGACTGCTGGAGAAGTTCAAGCGCGAGATGTTGGACGGTTGAACCAGTGAACCGGCGAAGGAACCACGAACGCCATCAGTCAAGATGAACGCCTGCGGCGCCGCGACCCCGTCGCAAGTCCGCACACGAGCCACGCTGCGGCGCCTGGTGCGGGAACCGCCCAAGCCAGAGCAATGATTTTGAGGTTCATTTCCGGGGCGCGTGCAACGAACTCCAATCGGTTGAATGATTCCGTCGAAATGACGCCGGCTTCGAGTACGTGAATCTGATGTGTGTACACCAGCGTGTCATCCCTCCAGAAATTGACTGCGCCGTAGCCGATGGCAGCGAAATACACGTTGTTGATCGGCGCGTCCCAGGTAACTGACGCACCGACCCCGGGGGACTGAGCCATGATCCCTATGTACTGGGGTGGAGGGCTCATGACTAACAGGCTTGGCGACGTGAAAGTCACTCCCCACTCCGACCGGAATGCGTTCCCGGCGATGGCGTCACCAGGGGAATACGTGGTCGGGAGAATGTCCCACATGAGCATCTGCTTCACCTCTTGGTCAGCCGTGGCTGCCTGCCAACCGAGCCAGCCTTCCCAAACGAAACCCGCGGACGTGGTCGAACCAAGCATGACTGAAATTACAACCGGAACAACGACCGACAAAGAAAAGGGCGACATGATCATGATGTGTTTCCTTGATTGATACGAATGAGCTAACCAAATCTGTCAATTGTTTATAGATTGCGTGATGATCGCGGCTTCAAATGCCAAGACATACGCGGTTGCAGGATCTTGGGCTGCGGCAAAGTCCCCGAGTTCGTCCAGGTCCTCGAATCCGAGGACCTGTGCAGCCAAAGTACCAGCCGCAATCACCGGCAATGTGTGCCAGCATCGGTCGCAATCCCACTTCGGAATCGACACGAACGACGCATCAACAGCCCAAGCACCAAGAATCAGTCCCAAGTCCGAACCATCAATCGTCCCGTCCCCATTGACATCGTACTGCGAGTCGCTTGCACCCCAGTGCGAAAGGAAAAGTCCCAGATCCGCACCATCGACATGAAGATCTCCGTTGTAATCCGCGGGATGTGTCATCAGGATGAGTTTCGGTCCCCGGGTTCCCCAGTTGGGGACCTGCTCACCTTGGTCAATATCAAGGTAGCCGATCGCAACGGCAGTACCCCCGAGACCGATTGCGTGCACAGCACGTACCTCGAGCAAAAGTCGGGCGTCATCACCTGTTGGCACATTCACGCAGAGTGCTTCGGCCCGCTTACCGCACCAATTCCCGCCCGCATTTCCTTGCCACACTACCCCTCGCGAGGATCCCCCGAACTCGAGTGGCGACGCGTCGCCCCCGGCGAATCGCGCGCCAACCAACATCCAAGTGGCGCACGAGTTTGGTTCTGAGTCCGAACACCAACCTATTGGTGCCATTGAAATGTCCGCAACGCGCGAGTTGGTCCGCGTTACATCAGTAATTTCAAAGTCGTTGAGCGCATAGTGCACATCCATGAACGCCTGGAATCCGTTACCAAAGGCAAGTACTGTTCCGTGTGACGCCGAGCACGGAAAGGAGCCCACGTTGTTGCTGCCGGTTCCGCGACTCCGAGACCATCCTGCGGCCGCGCCCGGAACGGCGGCGATCGCCCGAGAGTCAGTCGTCACATATCCGGGAGGAGTGAACTGCCATGAGCCCGCGGCCGCGCCAGGCACCCAAC
>JBBAOD010000197.1:442-4894 GCA_040401635.1 Phycisphaerales bacterium | reverse complement strand
GCAACCAGAACGCGTACGTCAAGTCTTTCGTTGATTACGACGGTAATGGAGTCCCGGAGCGCGGAACAACGAGCGCTTACGGTGGCGCGGCTGTCAACGTGGACTACTTCATCTACGACGAACCACTGGACGAGCCCTTGGTTGACTATGTCCCGTACCTCGCCGTCTTCAATGACGCCGAAGCACGCGACCGTTTCAACTCCAGCACGTGGAAGGGCACAGCCATCGGTGGCAACGGCAACCCGCCGCCGCGGATTCGTGACCAGTCACTGTTCATTGAAGAGCAGTCCGACCGCATCACCTTCAATCGATACACGGGCGTTCCCGGGATCGGTACCAAGTGATGCGTCGTGCATTCTCGCTTATCGAATTGCTGCTGTCCGTCTTCATTCTGGCGATCGGAATCATTTCCGTTTCGGCGCTCTTTCCTGCGGGCATCGCTCAGCAGCAACAGACCGCGGATGATCAGCTTGGCCCAGTAGTTGCGGAGCAGGCGCTTGGTCTGCTGCGTAGTCGTGTGAGTACCGAGGACTTCGGCACCTTCGAAGAGTTCGGCGTCACCAACCTCTTTGCACAGTCAGTGGCGAATGGCAGCTACGTCTTCCGCCCCAGCGCAGGGGATTGGAGTTGGATCCGCCCCGGCGTGATCCGCACCAATCAGAGCGGAACCACCATTGATGATGTTGGCGCAATCGACATCTTCTCAACGCTGGCACAGAATTCCGGTTCAAGTGTGCAGGAGTTCTGCGAGTTCCCGAATCAAGGTGTCAGCCGCACTGGCGGTGGGAATCTGAAACTGTGGGGTGCTCCCTACAACTCAGCACGAACCAGCCTGGCGCCACCGATCATCGTCACTCAGCGCGAACGCTGGTGGCCATCCGTGCCCGAAGGTGCAACGGCTTTCACGCCGCCCACCTACTCATGGGACTGCATGTTCCGCCGCATAGGTGGGCGCATTCAAGTGGCGATCTTCGTGTACCGAGTGATCGGCGTTGGTGGATCGGTGCGGAGTTACTCATCGCCCGCAAATGGGGCGCCTGCACTGCCAGCGGTGATTGCGACTGGATATCCGAATCTTCCGCCGGTGCCGTACCGCCGCGTTCCGAAGTCAGGTATTGGTGGCGGAACAGGCACAACAGGCGCGCCGATCGGCCTGCAGGTGCGCGCTGGCTGGGAGCAGCCTCCAACGCTTTCTCTCACTGGCCAAGCCCCATTCACCACCGGGTTCTTCGGCGCAAATCAAGGGGTTTCCGCTACGGATTTCACCGCCGCATCTATTCCGCAAGTGAGCGAGCAGTGGCAGATGCCCGGTCAGTGGATCATCGACAACAACAGCCATGTTCATCGCGTAGCGCAAGGTCGGCGCAATGCCACCGATCCGCTGCAGGTTCGGTTCAGCGCCCCGGTGCCGCGCGTTCCCAACGCCCAGATCTACGACGATTACGAACTGCTACAGAGTGGAACCACCGACCCTGTTCCGATGGGCATTCGCACTATGCACTATGTGCCGGCCATCATTGACGCCAATGGAACGCAGTTGGTTCCGGTCTACGCCACGGTGAGGGAGCTCTGATGCGTCGCGCATTTACTGTCGTTGAACTTCTGATCGCTGTGGTGGTCATGCTGGCGGTGATCATTGCCACTAGCAAGATCTTCAATACGGCAAGCAAGGTCTCCAGTACCGGCGAAGCCAACGCGGATGTGCTGCAGCAGGGCACCGTGATTGAAGAGCAGATGCGCCGTGATTTAGAGCGCCTGTGCCGAGACGGCTACATGGCCATTCAGTGCGTGGCGGTCCGCAACGATGTCAATCAGGTGATCTCGCCGTCTGCAAATGCACCGCTCTTGAATCCGCAACTGGATGCAAACGCAATTCTGCGCTGCGACCAGATTGTGTTCTTCACTGCAGGCACAGAAACATCGGCGCGCTGGGCAGGTCCGGGCGACTTGGTGTCCGGTGGCGGAGGTCAGCAGTCGCGTGGCGCGCGCGTTTACTACGGGCACGGCGTGCAGTTCCCGTCACTTCCAAATGACCCCACCAGTAACCCACCCGGGTCAAACCCCAGTTCCATCATCAAGCCGATCATCACGGGCGTGACACCTGCTCCGAGCGGCGTGAAGCAGGTAGTGCCGTGGACATGGTTTGACCCGCTCACCACGCAGCTTGGATGGCAGTACGGAACGACCACGCAGACAGCCGGTCCGCGCGTGCTCGCCAATCAGCCCGAAGCGCGCCAGTGGGTGCTCGCGCGCAAGTCAGTGCTGCTCTCTGATGATGGTGGTCGCGCGATCTACTACCCCGAGCCAACCAATCTCACAGTCGCCGGAACGCAAGGACCAAGTTCCGCGCCATCGATCTTTGGTGATCGTTCCTACACGGGCGCTGCGGGATCGGATCCTGCGTATTTCCAGGAGATGCGCGACCGCAATCGCATTTCGACCAGTACGAATCTCATTCCGAGCCCCGTGATGCAGTCCGGATGGGTGGACGTTGCGGCAAGTGACTTTGGCAAAGTGCGGCGCGAGATATCACCCACGCTTCGGCTGCAGACCCCGCTCCCCGTTGGCGGTGGGGCAGTGACGCTCTCTTCCATGTCCGTGCCATTCAATACGCCCGGCAACGGTATCGCACCGATTTCGTGGCCGGTCGGGGCTGGTGCACCGGCGTGGCCAAGTGGCAGTCCGATTGTCGCGGTTGGCGGCAACATGGATACGGGCGCGATCAATAGTTTCTCCACGCAGCGTGACCGAATCATGCGCGGCACCTTTGGCATTCCGGCGGCAACAAGCATCAGTAACACCTTTGGACTGCTTGGTTGGCCGCGTTCGGAGAAGTCGATCGGCAATACGGATCGCAAGAGCGAGATGCTCACCTCGCCAACGCTGGTGACCAACTGCAGCACCTTCCAAGTGGATTGGACGTGGGAGCCATTGACTGGCCGGCAGACGGATTCTTCAGGCGCTCTGTTGCCGGTTGCTGCGCGTCTCTCTATCGGCGCTGCGCCCACGTATCCGGTGACATCGACGGCCACGACCATCCTGCGCGGCTATGAGCCGTTTGCCGATACATGGCCCGCAAACGCCGAAGACCCCACGCAGCGCGTGCGTCAGCAGCCGTGGTTTGGGTTCCCGGATACAGGTGACGGTCCGGTGGTGATCCCTGCATCTCAGCAACTTGGTGTGACGCTCGCGCAGAGCACATCCGTGATGCCTGACGTCGCGCACGGCGGGTCTGGCACCGACCATACGAATTACCACATGCGTGCTGTTGCGCAGGCGATTGAAGGAACATCCGGCGCCGGAGCCAACTCACCCGCCGCCATTCTTGCGCCATTCGGCAACGGTGTCCCTGTTCGCGTCTACACCGCCGTCTTTGGTTTCAACCAAGATGAGGCATACACGGTGACGCCGGACGGATTCATTGTGGCGCGCGAGGATTACACCCCGTGGCCCACGCAGATTCGTATCACCGCCACGATTCATGACCCGCGCCTGGTGTTGGACCGCGGTCGTGAGTTTCAATTTGTGCTTGATGTCCCCAAGCGTCGCAAGGACTGAGTGTTGCTGATCGCATTCCGCGAAAGTACCCCATGAACGCCACCACCAAGTCTCGAGGCAATACGCTTGTCTTAGTCACCGCCATCTTGGTGCTGCTGGTCATCATTGCCACTGCATTCCTTGTGCGAGCGCAGAGTGGTCGCGCGCAGGCCGCCGCGCAGCAGAAAGCCACCGGTCGCGAGGCGCGTGTTGAATCAGTCGCTGCAGACATCGCCCAAGAAGTGGCCAACGCACTCTTTGTGAAGCGCATTGATAGTTCGAGCATGACTGCGGCTGCTGGGCAGATCGCCGCCAATCAGGCCACTGGTCTGACCGGGCAGCCGGCGTTCGGTGAGTTCATGGCGCGGAGCGACTTCCCGCGCCTTCCGGCCGAGCCGCTCGCCATTCGTTACGGGGTGGATTACTTCGACTCGGTTTCGAATCTTGACTTCACATCAGTCCCGGCTGGTGACGGCTACTTGGACGGCTACAACTTCGCGCCATTCTCCGTGAACCCATTCACGAACTGGCCCGCGCGCTATGGCAACATTCCGGGTGAAGGCAACCCGATCGGTAACCCGGGCTTCGGCGATACGCGGTGGCTTGCAAGTACGGAGCCCGTGCGGGCGATGCTGTTCACCCAGATGCAGAATCCCGTGTTACCCGCTCCGCCGAATCCGCAGGTTCCGCTGCCATCCAACGCCAACTG
Source organism: Phycisphaerales bacterium (assembly GCA_040401635.1). Taxonomy (GTDB): domain Bacteria; phylum Planctomycetota; class Phycisphaerae; order Phycisphaerales; family SM1A02; genus UBA966. The sequence goes on along the minus strand of JBBAOD010000197.1, from coordinate 648 downwards.
GGGCAACCTCGCGCTGTTGAACGGCGCGCCGATACTCTCGCCAGAAGGATTGGGATTCAGTCACTGGCCGCACCTCAGTTGGATTCCAACGGCTGAGAATGGATTCCGGTTGTGCTGGAACATCTCGAATGTTGAGTCGAACTGGGATCACATGCTTCCCACTGCCACCGCCGCCGCGGACCGTTGGGCGGCAGGGGAACTCAATC
>JBBAOD010000197.1:0-432 GCA_040401635.1 Phycisphaerales bacterium | reverse complement strand
CTTATGAACAGTGGCTACCGTTCATTGCTCCGCGCGAGCCAATTGTCACGGGCAAAGATGCGCGCGGGTATCTGCTGCTTGATAGTGCGGACTGGCAATCGCGCGTGAACCAGTGGTTCAACGTTGGAACCACCAATTTCAACCTCGTGCCGCCGCATGCGCAGATGGTGAAGGGGGTCAATGGCACTGGCGTCAACACGCCCGCGCGACGCATTGAAGCGCTCCCGAACTTCCTGCAACTGGGCGCATTCGGCGATCCTTCTGACGAATTCAAGCAGGTTCTTTCCGGTGGAACCTATGTCCCAACTTCGCGCAATCTGATCGGACGCACGCTTGCGGATGCCGACGGCGACGGTTGGACGGACTCCTTCTGGTTTGCAGCTCCAAGTTCAAGTGATCGCAGCACGCGGCAATTGGTGGCTGTGCGCATCA
>JBBAOD010000196.1:0-4901 GCA_040401635.1 Phycisphaerales bacterium | reverse complement strand
TCATGTCACGGTCTTGGGTATCACTCCCGGCCGCGGTGTGGTGCGCTGTGCGCTCTACGCCGATCGTGCCGCCTTCTTGACCCGCGTTGGAATCACTGAGGGTTTCAGTGTTTCTGCAACATCCGAACGCGCCGAGTTTGAATTGCATGCACGCTCGGGGCAGGCGGTGGTGGTGTCCGTCTTTCAGGACCTCGACTCCAATGAAGAACTGAACCGAGGCGCCTTGGGAGTTCCCAATGAACCGTGGGGATTCAGTGGCAAGCCTGCGCCGTTGTTGCCGCCGTCATGGAGTGCCTGTGCCATGGTGCCGGTGGCGGGTGACAATCGCGTTGAGATTCATTTGATTGGAAAGGCGCGCTGACCATGGCAGGCTCCGGCGCCAACGAATCAGCCACTATGCCAGAGTCGGTGCGCGCATTGACCGGCCCGACCGCCAGCGCGTTTGCATGGATCGGCGACCGCAGTAGTGATGTGGTTGAGCACGCCTGTCGCGTGCGGTTCACGTCGGCTGGCTTTGATAGCGCGAAATTTGCGGAGGGTCCGATGATTCTCTCTGCCAATCATCGGAGCTTGCTTGATACCGCGGCGATTCGCCATGCGCTACCAGCGATGATCCGTGCACGCACTGCCACCGTGGGGGCGCGTGATTTCTTTTCGCCTGCTGCCACGGATCGCGGAGTGAAGCTGTGGTTTCGTACAGCGTTGTGTGCGTACGTGGTACGAACATACCGCGTGTGCCTGATTGGTCGTGGTGATGACATGGGTGACGGTGTCGAGCGGATCACCGCACTGCTGCAGGCAGGTTGGAATGTGATCTTGTTCCCGGAAGGAACGCGAGCACGGGGCGCAACGCTCGGGCGCTTTCGTATGGGCGTTGCGCACATTGCACGTCTCACTCATGTGCGGGTGCTGCCGATTTGGATTGAGGGGAGTGACGGGTTGATGCCCGTGGGCGGGAAGTTCATCAATCCGGGCCCAGTGCATGTGAATGCGGGGACGCCGATGCGGATCGGCGCGGATGAATCAAATGGTGATTTCCTAGCCCGGATGCGTCAAGAGATTGAAGCGTTGCGCGGCGGTTAGTTGCCAGCGCTGCGCCGCCGGCGGACCGCGATGAAACTCCACGCCGCGCCCAGCACTGGTGCTGCACACAACGTTGCAACGGGAGCCATGATTCCGGCGGTCCCTCCGATGGCAATCAGCACGATCGGCGCATTGGTTCGCCAAGCCACCCATGTGATGATGGCAACTATGGATGCGGTCGCAGGGATTGGGGCATCGAAAGCGGTGAGGGCAGCAACGGTGAAACCAGTGACGGCAAGGGTGAACGCTGCCAACATGTTCATCATGCATTCTGCCATGCTGGTGCGCTTGCCGAGCGGCCACAGCAGGTCGATGCGTGTGGATCCATCGCGTCCCCAGCATCGTCCATGACTGAACGCCCGCACGATGATGCTGAACACCAGGACAAGCGTTCCTTCAGTCCAATCACGTCCAAATTGATAATGACTTGGCGCAATGGCGGCGTCGCGATAGATGACCGGGATCTCTACTTGTTGGACACTGGCGCCCGCCCAGACGAGCCGGATGATCGCTTCTTCTTCCCATGCATAGCGGCCACTACGGCACTGCAAGGTGCGCGTCATGGCAAGCGGGTACAACCGCATACCGCACGCTGCATCGCCAACGATTGCTCCGCAGGCAGCGCGTACCGCGAGTCCACTCAGAAATCGACCGAACAGCCGCGCAGTCGGATAGTTGCGCGGCAGGGCACGACGATCACCGAGGACCAACGTCTGTTCGGGGCACTCCGCGGGAAGCGAATTGAGAAAGGTCGCAATTCGTGCAGTGTCGTGTTGGCCATCGGCGTCAATGGTGAGGGCGTGTGTCGCGCCCCGATTCGCGGCGGCTGCAAATCCAGCGAGCAGCGCGGCCGCCTTTCCCTGATTGTGAGCAAGTCGGATCACTTGGCCGCCTGCGCCGTTGGAAATCAGCCATCGTTCAGCGATATCAGCGCCGCCGTCTGTACTGCCGTCGTCCACTACCAATGCATACAGACCGTGCGCCTGCAGGCCGGAGAGCACCTCCGGAACCGTCAATGCGTGGTTGTAAAGGGGAACGATTCCCACAACGGAGGACATGCGCTGCATAGGTTAGTCTGCAACGCAATGGCGGAACGGATTGATGTTGCAGCACTGCTTGCCAACGCTCGAACTGGGGCGCGGGATTCGCACTTTGCGCATATGAATCCAGCATTCGCAAAGTTGGTGGAGTTAATTGGCTTCGATCGCAGCTATGTTCGCGGCGAAGGTCAGTACCTGTGGGATGCTCAGGGCCATCGTGTGCTGGACTGCTTGGCGGGATACGGGGCGCTGGCGCTTGGTCGGGCGCATCCAGTGGTGACTGACGCGCTGTTGCAATGTTTGACGCTGGCGCCGCCGGCGTGGGTGCGTTGGGAGTTGAACCCACTTGCTGCTGAAGCTGCCCGGCGCCTGAAATTGCAGTGTGGCGGTGTAGCTGACCGCGTGTTCTTTACTAATTCCGGAACCGAAGCAATCGAAGCGGCTATGAAGTTCGCGCGGCAGCACACGGGTCGGCCGGGATTGTTGGCGTGGTCAGACTCCTTTCATGGTCTCACCTACGGTGCGCTGTCCATCAATGGCAACGAAGATCTAAAGCGCGGATTTGGCCCACTGCTCCCCGGCGCTGCGATTGTTGAATTTGCAGATCTTGCAGCACTCGAACGCGCTCTGAGTGGTCGAGATGTCGCCGCGCTGGTAGTGGAGCCAGTGCAGGGCAAGACGCTTCGGTCGCTCGCGCCAGGAGTATTGCGAGAAGCTCACGCGCTGTGCAAACGCTACGGGACGCTACTTATCGCTGATGAAATTCAAACCGGTTGTGGACGTACTGGCGCATTCTTGGCGGTGCATCACGATGGTGTTGAGCCCGACATGGTGGTGCTCGCGAAAGCACTATCGGGCGGATTCGTTCCGGTTGGCGCGGGATTGGTGCGGAGCGATGTGTGGGAATCCACCTACTCGTCCTTGGATCGATCAGTTGTTCACAGCTCGACGTTCCATGAAGGGCCGCTTGCCATGGTGGCGTTGCTGGCAACGCTGGAGGTCGTTGAGCAGGACCAGTTGGCTGCTCGGGCTGCAGAGCTTGGAGAATCGCTCATTCGCCAACTTCGTTCGGAGTGCGCGGACATCGCCTGCGTGCGGGAGATCCGCGGCAAGGGATTGATGGTTGGAGTGGACCTGGATACAAGCAGGATTCCCAGCTTTGCCAAGATTCCAATGCTGGGGCGCATGACCGAGCCGATGATCGGTCAAGCAGGCATCATGCAGTTGCTCGAAGTGCATTCGATCTTGGCGCAGACGACGGGCGCGCGTCGACCACTACTCAAGTTTGTGCCGCCGCTGATTGTGAATGAAGGAGATGTGCAAGCGATCGTTGCTGCTACCGGCGCGTCGTGTCGAGCGCTTGCATCTGGTCGCTTCTACGGTGCCATGGGGGCCGTAGCAAGCAACATGCTGCGCACCGGGTTGGGCCTCAGCCGCGTCTGAATGCGTAGCGATTACTTCGCTGCTGGCGTGGCAATCTCAATGACAAGGCTATCGCGGTCCTTCAACGCCTTTTCCAATTGCTTCTCAAGCGTGGCAACGCGTTCGTTCTTCTCAGTCTTGGCTTGCTCAAGCGTCATAGCGCCGCTCGTGTACGCCGGGTTTGACTCCGGGTTGATGCGCCGCGCAATGGTCAGTTGATTGTTGTTGATAGTGACCAAGGTTCGGTACAGCGTGATCTTTGCCTGTGAATTTGCACTCTGCAACTTTTCTCGGGTGGTCACTGCTTGCACTTCATAGGCTGCAATCTTGTCAGTGATCCGGACGTAGTCGGAGGTTGCGCAGCCGGCCAGGATGATGATGGCAATCAATGCAGAGGCGATGGAGCCAGAGTTCTTCATGCCGCCATGATATGCGGGGACACTTTCGTGCCGTGGCAGGGGGCTGTCTGCGGCGGGTTCCGGTATGGTGCAACCGCTGTGGAATTCCCAGAACTGCGCCATCGGTCAACGGAGCAAGAGAGCATGGACGATGCTTCTCCGAGCCGTTTGGTGCTCACTAACGAATATCGATTTTTGCGGCACCTGAATCGGGCGACTGCTGCTGCGGATGCCATCGTCGATGCGGTGGCACACCGCATTCCCGGGGCGGGCTCGCGGCGGATCTCGCTGGTTGACTTTGGATGCGGTGGGGCAGATATCCCGGAGCGATTTCTGAATTTATCTCGCGCGCGCGGGTGGGATTGCACAGTGCTCTGCACGGATCGAAACGAGGACGCTATCGAGATGGGGCGGTCGCGCGTGTTGAAGAGCTCTCAGTCTGGCTCGCACTTGGAGTCAAGTGCAGTGGGCGATGCGCGCATGGAGTTCCGCGTTGTGGACCTGCTTGCGGCGGAGCGCGTCCTGGGTGCGCGTAGCTTTGATGTGGCACACGCATCGTTAGTGATGCATCACCTGGACGACGAGTCCGCGGTAGCCGGTCTCCGCGCGATGGCAGTAGTCGCGCGCGAACTGGTCGTGTGGAACGACTTGGTCCGTGACTCACTCGGTATCTGGGGAGCGCAGCTTTCGACCATCGTCGCCAGCAAAGAATTGCGGCGTGATGCAGTGGTAAGCGTGCGCCGCAGTTTCACCATGCGAGAGGCGCGTGCTGTAGCCGAAGCCGCCGGGCTCTTGGACATCCGAGTACGTCGGGTGCGGGGCGCACGGTTCGTTCTCACGGGTGTGCCAGGACCGTTACAGCTGCAGTCCACGGGGCGGCCGTTGGCTCGCGCAGAGGGAATCGGTTTTTCATACGGCACGCGTTCGGTGCTCTCAGACGTCAACTTTGTGGCTCGAT
>JBBAOD010000195.1:0-4931 GCA_040401635.1 Phycisphaerales bacterium | reverse complement strand
GGCAAGAGCACGCTGCAGGCGGCGATCTCTGGCGCGTTTGAACTTGACGCTGGTTCCATTTCCGTAGACAACACGGACATCACTCGTTGGCCAGAGCACCGCCGCGCGCACCTGATCGGGCGCGTCTTCCAAGATCCGTTTGCTGGTACGGCTCCAAGCTTGACCGTTGCAGAGAATTTGGCGTTGGCATCAAAGCGCGGCAAATGGCGAACGCTGGCCCCGCTGCTGCGCGGCGCGCGGCGCGGCGAATGGAAGAACCTCTTGGCGCAGATCGGCCTTGGTCTTGAGGATCGCCTTGATGATCCGATCGGTCTACTCTCGGGCGGCCAGCGACAATCGATCACTCTTCTCATGGCCACGCTGACTGGTCCAAAGGTGCTGTTGCTTGACGAACACACCGCCGCGCTCGACCCGCGCAGCGCGGAGCTAGTGATTTCACTCACCACGCGACTGGTTGCCAGTTCCAGCGCCACCACGGTGATGGTCACCCACTCCATGCAGCAAGCAGCAACACTCGGCGACCGCCTGATTGCCATGCACCGCGGGCAGGTCTATTTGGATGTCTCCGGCGCAGAAAAGCAGCGTCTTACGGAGACCGAACTCCTAGCGCTCTTCAGCCAAATGCGCCGCGATGACCGGTTTGATGACGACGCCTGCCGCTTGGTGTCTGCGCAGTATCGATAAGTATTGGGGCGAACCGAAGCCCGATGCTGTTGAAGTGAAACATCTTCAAACTCATATGCCATCACCACTGCACCTACGCAACGCGCACCTCGAACCGCACTCCGAGTGCTGCGGCCACTCGAAAGATCGTCTCAATTCTTGGGTTCGCACGCGACGAGAGTGCCTTGTACAGGTTCTCGCGCCCGAGGCCAGTGTCGCGAGCGATCTCACTCATGCCGCGTGCGCGGGCCACGTCGCCAAGCGCGACGAGTAAGAACTTCGGATCCTGAACGCGCAGTGCCTCGTTCAGGTATTCGGCAATGGCCGCGTCGCTCTTCAGGTAGCGCACCGGATCGAACGGTGTCAACTTGACGGGGCGCGGTTGTCGGCGGTGGGTTGGCTTTGGGTGCTTGCGAAGGGTCATACGGATACCACCTAAGTTGTCTCTCATACGATACACCGCTTTTTGTGGTGCGCAAGCCCCGTACGGTTGCAACACGATGAATTCCTTGTACTCGCCTTCGGTCGCAACGTATCCAGACACGTGACCGCGCGCTCTGCCTGAACCCCGGCACGAGCTCAACCCCCTTCCATCACGCCCCAAAAACACAATCACGCGTGCGTGGAGCACCTGCTCCAGCGCACGCGTGATTGCGGTCAAGATCACTTCTTGCTGTCGGCGGGCTTGGTGTCCGCGGGCGCAGCAACTGCACCACTTACCTTGGTGATGGCCGCCTTTGGATCGGCCTTCACTGCATCCACGCAACCAGGGCAGCAGGTGCGAACCAGCGAGCAGTTCACCACCACGTCAACGGCGCCATCGCCGAGTGGCTTGCCACTGATCGGGCACGTGGTGGCCTTGTAGGAAGTCTTCTGCGTAGCAACCACCTGCTTCTCATAGTCAGCGGCGAACTTGGCTGGATCGTTCTTGAACTTGTTGACGCACTTTCCGCAGCAGAACTTGTAGACACGGTTCTGCCAAACAAAAGTCTTCGCGTCGGCATCAAGTGCATCGCCGTTCATCACTAAGCACGTCTTCAGTGGGTACGCGGGAGAGGCCTTCACAATGGCGTCATTCATCGCCGGGCGGTACTTCTCTGGCTCAGCCTTAAACGAAGCGGCGCACTTTCCGCAGCAGAACTTCACCTGCGTGCCGTCCAAGGTCTTGTCCTTCATGCCCTCAAGGACAACCACCGTGGCGTCCTTCCCAAGCTTCTCACCGGAGACCGGGCAGGTCTCGAGCGGATATGCCTCACCCGAGAAGGTGGCGGGACCCGCGGCCGTCATGGCAAGTCCGGCAGAGGTGGCGAGTGCGGCAAAGGCGAGTGCAAGTCGGGTACGCATGTTCTGAGATCTCCAAGGCGGTGTATGGGGTCTGCCACCACGCGGCAGAATCAGCATGATAGGCGCGCGGACGAGAGTGCCGGAAACAGGGTGATGTCATCAACTCAGACCGACTAGGGGGTGATCGGCTTCGGCGGCGGATGACAAGTGAAACTACAAGAGACCGCTCCGGTCAGTGGGGCGCACGAGTACGAAACGCTCGCCACGTTCCCGACACCACAGACATTCTTCGCATCCTCCACGCACTGCTTTCGGCTCGGATCGCACCCAATGGTCGATGGATCTGGAGGTGGCACCACTTGAGCAGATGCGGAATCGGATGCGGAAAGCACTGCAAGGATCGTTGGAAGCGAGGGACCTGTTCCGCCACGCATCGTCCATTCGATCGCCGATGCGGTGACTCGCGAAGTTGCTCGGTTGTTCAAGGACAAGTCATACACCGTCATTCCTGACGCATCGGAGTGCGCGTGAACACTCGTGATTTCTAAACCACCCTTGGAAATCTTGAACTTGTTCTCGCCGGTAGGCGATACATCGACAGGGATCACTTGCTCAAGACATTGGTATGTCACCGTTACTGCCATTGGTGACTCAACACTTCCACTGCTCGTCCCGAGAAGTTCGTATGAGACATCCGCGCCATCACCAGTGCTCGTTGCGATCAGTTGGTAGTGAAAGGTCATCCCGAGTTGTAAATCCTCAGCCGAAAGCGTCGCGATCACACGCGTACTCGGCTGGACCCCAGACTGTGTTGGCGTTGAAGTAAACCCGGCAACCAGCCCCACTGCGAGCGCAGACAAGCACCCAAAGAAACCCCAATAGATTCCTGAATTCATCGTGTACCCCGTTGTAAACAGAATTACCGAAACCCCGTGGATGACAGCCCCTGGCACCCCGTTACAACTTCAGTCTAGTCATTACCAAGATGTTTGAGCCAAGCGATGAAATCCACCGCATCCAGGGCGTGGCCGTCGACCGAGTCACGCCATCGGCCCTCACCGCGACCACTCCGCCGATTTGATGCCCAACTTCATGCACGAAAGCGAGCGCGAACTGCGGTAATCTCCCCCGACAAAGTGCCCGCTGACATCCCACTTCCGCCCGCGCTCGTCCAGCGATTTAATGATTTGCTGGGGGATGTCCGCACGGCGCTCGCGCGTGCCATCGGGCAGCGGGTCGAGGTGCATCACGGCGGTCGCGCGGCGGCTCGAATCCTTGGACTCGACAAGACACTCGGTTGGCGCGTCTTCAAGACCGCGTTCTCCAAAGACGAGTATGGCTTGCTTGACGTGTTCCCTGGACAGCGCGCGTGGATACTGGTGAACAAGGCGCTGGCGCAACTCAATCTCCCGGCAGCGGACATGGCGGAGTTGCAGCGCGCCCTCGATGAGTTTGAACGGTTCATCGCGAGCAACGGAATTCCTCGCAATGATCTCTCGCAGTGGATGCAGACCATGGAGCAACCGGAGAGCGCAGAGCAACGGATGGTTGCCCTCCGCAAGCAGGCTGCCGAGGCAAACTGCGCATCGTTCGGCATCTATGACCAAGCCTGTCTGTCCGCGTCCTTGATTGCCCCTTCGCGCACCGCGGGGCTCGCGGCCGTGGCGGCGGTCCGGCTCATTGATGCACCGGAGCGCCACCTGTCTGCCGGACCGAACCCCATCTATCGCCAGATGATGACGTGGAACAAGGACAGCGTGGAGCGGTCGGCGGGCCAAGCTTCGTTTCCGCCTGATGCGAGCCGCGCGCCGCTCGTGCCGGAACTCTCCTCCGAAGGCATCACCGACGATGAGCTTCAAGTGAGCCGCAAGAACGAGCGGGTTCAGTTCGACTTTCTCGGCGGGCGTGCCTCTCGTGGCGAGCCGATGTACTTCAGTTTCGCAGAGATGAGTGCGGCGGTCGGGCCAATGTGGACCGACGGCGTGGATCCCGACGATTGCGCTGAGTTTGCGAATCCCATCGAGATCCCGTGCGGCCGCATGGTCTACGACGTCCTCATTCACCGCGATGTACCGCTCGGCGGTCCGGTGGAGGGTGATCTCTACAAAGCGGAACGCCCGCGCGAAGCCGGCGACCAGATCAACCGCCAGATCCGCCTGCGCTGCAATGCGAAGTTGATGGAGTTGGATTCGTCTGCGCTCGCGGCATCGCTCGGCCGCCGGGGCGAGACATACCGGGCGCTGCTTGCACATGGGGCAGCCATGCTGGGCACCACGCTCGCCGACTTCCGCGTCTACCGGATAGCCATCGAGTATCCGCCGCTTTCCTCGGTGTGCGTGATCGGCTGGCCGCTGCCTGTTCGCCGGTGACGGGGCGCTGCCTCAAGAAATATTTTGGAATGCCCGCCTCGGGAGGCGGTTGCTCTGATGGGTTAGGGATGGAACTTGCGTTTGTGTGAGTAGCCGCGCCTCCCTTGCGCGGTTATTTGCACCGAGACGAGACACACCATGAAGACCACGCTCACGAACAACAGTTCCATGGCCTTGGCGAATTCCGTTCGCACCGGCTCGATGGTGACGCTCCTCGCCGTGGCAGGGGCGGTGCAGACCGCGCACGCTGGTGGCATCGTCGGAGCGTGGGGAAGCAACGGCGACGGCCAATGCAACGTTTCCACGGACCTCGGGGCGTGCACTGCCGTCGCGGGGGGCCAGTACCACACTCTTGCGCTGCGCCAAGACGGTGGCGTGCGGGCGTGGGGATGGAACTACTTTGGTCAGTGCACCGTTCCCACTGACCTCGGGTCGTGTACCGCCGTCGCGGCGGGCTATAGCCACAGCCTCGCGCTCCGGCAGGACGGTGGCGTGCGAGCGTGGGGAGACAACTACTTCGGCCAGCGCACCGTTCCCACTGACCTCGGAGCGTGCACCGCCGTCTCGGCGGGCTATGCCCACAGCCTCGCGCTCCGGCAGGACGGTGGCGTGCGG
>JBBAOD010000194.1:3750-4947 GCA_040401635.1 Phycisphaerales bacterium | reverse complement strand
AGCGTCAGCATGTTGCAGCGCAAGATGTCGATCGGCTACGGCCGCTCCAGTCGACTGGTGGACCAGATGGCTGAAGCCGGCATCCTTGGCGAGTCCAAGGGCGCAAGCCCGCGCGAAGTACTGATCACCATGGAAGAGTGGTATCGCATGAAGGAGATCGAAGCAGAAGGTGGCAATGAACTCACCGACAGCGATCGCCAACTCGCAGCGAAGGTCGATCAGGAAAGCGATGCATTCCAAGATTCGTTCGACAATGGCACTGGAAAGGATGAAGGCGCATGAGTATCGCCCCGCTCAGCCCAGAAGTGATTCGCCGCGGTCTGGATGCCGCGATCGCGCAAGCCGAGAAGAGTTGGAGTGAAGGTGGAATTCCCATCGGTAGCTCACTGCTTGATGCATCCGGCAATGTGGTTGCTGCTGGTCACAACATGCGCGTGCAATCCGGCGACCCAACGGCACACGCCGAAGTCAGTTGCATACGCAACGCTGGCAGGCGCCGCGACTGGCGCCACTTGACGCTCGTCAGCACGCTGAGCCCCTGTCCGATGTGCTCTGGTACCGCCATCCTGTTTAAAGTCCCGCGCGTTGTCATCGGTGAACACCGAACCTTCATGGGTGCAGAGACCTGGATGCGCGCCAATGGCATTGAACTCACCGTGGTTGATGATGCGCGCTGCATTGCACTGATGGAGCGCCTACAACGCGAGAAGCCCGATCTGTGGGCAGAGGACATCGGGGAATAGGAAGCGGTACGGGCGGGCGAATCGACCTAGCCCAGCCGCGCTACCCCGTATGTGACGCATACAAGCCTGAATGAACCTCAATCGCGCACGAAAAAAACGTGCGCGATTTTCATTCCATCGCTTGCATACCGCCTTGCCGCATCTCATCCTTCTTCTGTTCCTACACGGAGGCAACATGCGCAGTATCTGGCACATCTTCCAACAAATCGCCGCGCACTTGAACCACAAGTTCAGTCGCAACGAAACTTCTGGAGGCCACCTGCAACCACGACCGATTCCGGTCGGCGTCCGTGCACGGAACACGAATCACTCGCCGCACCGCCCGCGGCACCGTTAAGGTGACGGGAGGATGTGGAAGGGACAATGACCGGTGTGCTGCCCGAGCGGTGTGGGCAGCCCCGGTCGGTTCCTTTTTTTACAGCGTGTACGAAGCTTCATGTGCTGGGCTGCAAAA
>JBBAOD010000194.1:918-3740 GCA_040401635.1 Phycisphaerales bacterium | reverse complement strand
CAGATCCGAGCGCTGTGTGATTGATGTAATGAAACGTCAGGTCACTTAAAGGTGGACTTGAAAGTCTTCACCGCCGCGCCGAACTGATCCTCAAGTCCCTTGAAGGACTTCTTCTCCGTGAGTTGGTCACGGAGCGACTTGGCTGGACCATGGAAGTATTCCTGAAGCCCCTTCTCGAAGGCGTTGACCTTGGTGAGGGCCACATCATCGAGATAGCCACGCGATGCAGCGAACAGCGAAATGCACTGGTCGATGACCGTGAACGGCGTGAACTGGGTCTGCTTCAAGAGTTCAACCATGCGCGCGCCGCGGTCAAGCTGGCGCTGCGAAGAAACGTCGAGTTCCGTTCCGAGCTGAGCAAAGGCCTCCAGCTCGCGGTACGCCGCGAGGTCAAGACGCAGCGAACCGGCAACTTCCTTCATCGCCTTGATCTGCGCATTACCACCGACGCGGCTCACCGAGATACCCACGTTCACGGCGGGACGAACACCTGCCGAGAACAACTCAGGCTGCAGGTAGATCTGACCGTCAGTGATGGAGATCACGTTGGTTGGGATGTACGCAGACACGTCGCCTTCCTGCGTCTCGATGATCGGCAGAGCAGTCAACGAACCACCGCCGTTGGCGTCGGAAAGCTTGGTTGCACGCTCAAGCAAGCGGCTATGCAGATAGAAGACGTCGCCGGGATATGCCTCGCGTCCTGGCGGACGGCGGAGCAGGAGCGAAAGCTCGCGGTACGCAACGGCCTGCTTCGACAAATCGTCGTAGACGATCAGCACGTGCTTCGGAGTCTTGCCTTCCTTGCCCTGCCACATAAAGTACTCGCCCATGGCGCATCCCGAATACGGGGCGATGTACTGCAGCGGAGCAGGAGCGGAACTACCAGCGTTGACGACGATGGTGTAATCCATCGCGCCGTTCTTGCGGAGCATTTCAACAACGCTCGCTACCGTGGAATCCTTCTGGCCGATGGCAACGTAGATGCAGACCACGGCTTCCGGGGTGCCCCAGTACTGCTTCTGGTTGATGATGCAGTCGAGGCAGACAGCGGTCTTGCCAGTCTTGCGGTCGCCGATGACCAGCTCGCGCTGACCACGACCCACGGGAATCATGCTGTCGATGGCCTTAATTCCGAACTGGAGCGGCTCCTTGACGGGCTGACGCGCGGCGATGCCGGGCGCAACAATGTCAACCTTGCGGGTCTGGGAGGTGCGGATCGCCGGACCGCCGTCGACTGCAACACCGAGCGGATCAACCACGCGTCCGAGCAACTCTGGACCGACTGGCACTTCCAAAATGCGGCCGGTGGCCTTCACGGTATCGCCTTCGCGAATCAGGTCCGTGTCACCAAAGAGCACGGCGCCGACGGTCTCGGTCTCCAGGTTCATGGTGAGACCGGTGACTGACTTGCCACTCTGGGTCTGGAACTCCAAGAGCTCACCAGACATGACCTTGCCGAGTCCGTAGACGCGGGCAATACCGTCGCCCACTTCGACCACTTGGCCGACCTCGGAGATCTCTAGCTGGGAGGAGAAGTTCTGAATTTCCTGCTTGATGACGGAGGTGATCTCGTCGGTCTTGATCTTCATAGTGTGCCTTTCGAAAGAAGCGTGGCTTGGTGCGCGCAAGGCGCGGAGTGCAGTGTGAATTGTTTAGGAGAGGAATGCGCCCGCGTCGCGGCCGGCAAGGCCCTTGTCGAGGAGCGTGGAACGCATGCGGCGCAATTGGGCGGCCACGGAGCCATCAATCAATTGGTCACCGATGCGGAGTTTCAAACCGCCAATCATGGCCGGGTCGGCATAGAAGTGCAATACTGGCTGCTTGCCGAGCGAACGAGTGAGATCGTCGACGAGGGTCGCCTGCGTGGTTGCATCAATCGAACCAGACACAGTGAACACATCAACTTCGATGCGTCCAAATGCGTCCTGCTCCATGGCGTCGTACGCATCCTCAATGGAAAGTAGTTGAGCCAGTCGGCCCTTACGATTGAGCACCAAGATGAAATTCAAGAACGTGTCGGTGACTCGTCCCTTGAAGATCCGCGTCAGTGATGCGCCGCGCTGTCCAGGATCAACGATCGGCGAGCGGAACAACTCCAGCACACCGCGGTCGGCGCGCACAATCGCGCACACTTCACGGAGTTCTTCGCCCATTGCCGCCACGCCGGGATTACCGCCGAGCTCGCGAGCAAGCTCAAACAGTGACCGTGCATAGACCTTTGCGACTTCGTCGATCTGAGTGGCCATGGTGCGTTCCTCAGCGGCGGCCGGAGCCGAGTTCCTGAAGCGACTCTTGCACGAGGCGCTGGTTGTCTTGATCATTCACCTGACGGCGCAGGATCTTGCTGGCAATTTCGGTGGCAAGCATTGCGGACTGCGCTTGCAGATCAGCAACGGCAGCCTTGCGAGCAGCTTCGATATCTGCGTTGGCGCGGGCCACGCGCTCGGCGAGCTCTTGCTCGTTCTTCGCCTTGAGTTCATCAGCGATGCGCTGTGCATCGGCACGCGCCTGCTTGATCATGTTGGCGGATTCCTCGCGTGCGTTGGCAAGGCTGCGTTCAAATTCAGCCTGGGCAGCCTTCGCGGCGGCTCGGGCTTCTTCTGCACCCTTGATTTCGCCAACGATCTTCGCATTCCGGTCATCAAGACCCTTGGCGACCGTGGGCCAAACGAAGTACGCAAGCGCGATGAAGACCGCGCCGAAGACCACAAATGCTGTGGCTGCTGGCAGGATCTGGAAGGAGACCGGATTGGCGCCGCCTTCGGAGGCGAGAATCAGGAGAGCGTTCATGGGTGGCCCCAAATATGGTTCCAAGCGTGGTT
>JBBAOD010000194.1:0-908 GCA_040401635.1 Phycisphaerales bacterium | reverse complement strand
CCGCGGGGTGCGGGCTTCGTGAATGGGTTCCCGCCCTTTTCAGGACGGGAACCCGAATGTGTTTGGCCGATCAATCAGCCGCGCGGATCACTTGTTGATGCCGAGCAGCGAAACAACCACTGCGAAGAGGGCAACGCCCTCGACGAGTGCGGCGGTGAGAATCATGTTGGTAAAGATGCGGCCGCCCATTTCTGGCTGACGAGCGGTGCTCTCGTTGGCCGAGGTGCCGATCTTGCCGATGCCGATGCCAGCGCCGAGAACTGCGCATCCGCCGACGATGCCGGCGCCGATGCCGACGCCCATGCCCTTGAAGTCAGCGACTGGTGCAACTGCGCCATCGGCGAAGACTGAGGCGGTTGCCGCGGCTGCGGCGATGAGGGCGAGGGTGGTGATGTTCTTCATGTGTGTGCTCCGAGGTTTGGTTTGACGCCGTGAACCGCGTCGATCGAGAATGGCCTTCCGCGGTCCACGTGGCGGGAAGGGAAGAAATTGTTGGGCGTTCAGCCCTGGTTCAGTGCTAGTGCGCAGCCTTCGGCGAATGAGAATCCGCGCTGACGGAACCGTGGTGATCTTCGTGGCCGTGCTCCTCGTCATGATGCTCCTCGCCGTGTGACATCTGTGAGATGAACACCGCAGTGAGGAACATGAAGACGAACGCCTGCAGGAAGGCAACGAAGAGTTCGAGGAATGAGATGACTACAGCGGCTACGCCAGCAACCAGCGAAATTCCGCTGACTGCGGCAATGCCCAAGCTGCCGGCCATCGCACCAAACAACATAAGTGTGGCCATCAAAGTGTGGCCGCCAACCATGTTTGCAAAGAGTCGAATTGCAAGCGCCGCAGGCTTGATGATCAAGCCCAGCACTTCAACAGTGAAGATGATCGGAACAACAAACCACAGTCCCTTG
>JBBAOD010000193.1:0-4980 GCA_040401635.1 Phycisphaerales bacterium | reverse complement strand
CCGCGCGACCCCGTTTCTATCTGTCGCAGTGCCACACGCAAATCCGACTTGAAGAGCGGTTTGGGTGTCCATATTCAGAACGCTCCCGGCAGTATCAATACAACGCCATGCACTTGCATTTTCGACTGGCCGAGCGCTAGCGAGTGTGCCGACGTCGTTGATCCAAACCTCCTTCGGTTGCTCAAAGATCGCGTCGACCAAGATCGGTGATCTTTTGCTTGCCGATGCGGCATTTTTTACGCGCGCGATGGTGAACGACGCCATCTTGGCGGCAACCGCCTCTGGCTTGCCATCGGGTCCAACGGAGAAAATGACCGATCCACCGCAGGAGCTTGATTCCTTGGCAACAGCCGTGGAACATGCAAATGGGATCCATGACGCGGCGCTACCAGCGACCCCGTACCACGCTATAAGTTTCATTGTCTTCGCCGTCGGGGACTGTAGTTCGTCGAGAATTGCCTCGCCCACGTCGACGTAGCCCCCGCCGCTTTCAATCTCAAGGATGAGGCACTCACACTTCTGAGCACTTGCTTTGTTAAGAATTGCCCGCAGGGTCTTTGCGTCAAACGCTGCCTGCCCTCCAAACCCTGATGAAAATCCCACTGTGCCTTCCAGTTTCGCAAATCCAACAATAGAAGACTTTTCCGGGGGGGCGGCGACCGCGCGGCCACTCGAGTAGTAAGTGAACAGAGAGAAACAAACGGCACAGAACAGTTGACCCCGTTTAGTCGCCATCCCGAAATGTTACGGGCAGTGGCCGCCGTGGTCAAAGAAAATTGCTCCTCGCCGGTGACGGCTCATGGCTGTGGACGGCTTGAGAAGTTATCAAGCCAACCCCCCCCCCCCGGCTCCGTAAGTCGCAAATCCAAAAACAAGAAGAGCCCCGCGTGATGCGGAGCTCTTCTCGTTTGGTTCGATTCAGTTACGAATCGACGGTGGTGTTTAGCCAACCATCGACTTGAGGGCCTTCATCGGGCGCACCTTGATTTTGCGCGAAGCCGGCTTGGCCTTGACGAGCATGCGCTCGCCTGGCTTAAACGGATTGTCCTTCTCGTACGACTTGGTCGCAGGCTTGTTGATGACCATGATCTTCATCATGCCATGCACCACGAAGACGCCAGAGCCCTTCTTGCTCAGGTCCTTCTTCATAATGTTTCCGAGTTCCTCGAACACCGCGACCACTTGCTTCCTTGGGAGCTTGGTCTTCTCGGCGATCATCTTGAGGGTCTCGCCCTTACTGCGGGGCTTCGTTGCGGTTGCCATCCTGACGTCCTTTCTGCCGGGCTGTCCATATATGTGTGCGGACAGACCGGAAAGCTTGCGAAACTGGGCTCACTGCCCAGATACGGAGGCAAATATAGGGTTTTTTAGGATGGACGCAAGGGGTAACACACCTCCGTCTAGTGGTTTTGCCTCGATTTCGCAGATTTTCCCGTGTTTCAAGTGGTTACCCCAACGTCCACACCGGGTTTGGCGGTTTCTCAACCCGGAAACGAGGTCCGGTGGAGCCCCTTACACCCGGCTCAGGCCTTCACCGCCCCGGTCGTCGGCCTGCCCACTGAGTGGTACTCAAACCCCTCGTGAGCCATTTGCGCCGGGCGGAACAGGTTGCGCCCGTCAAACACCAGCGCATGCTTAAGCCGGCGCTTGATCTCCGCAAAATCCGGCGAGCGGAACTCGTTCCACTCCGTGCAGATCACCAGCGCGTCAGCACCATCAAGCGCGGAATACATGTCCTTCGACTGTGGAATCTGCGGCTCCTCATGAGCCAAGTTTGGCATCGCCACTGGGTCATACGCAACAACCGTTGCACCGGCAGCCATCGCAAACTTCATCAGCACAATTCCTGGTGCTTCGCGAATGTCATCGGTGCGTGGCTTAAACGCAACGCCCCAGAACGCCAGCGTGCGTCCCTTGAGTCCCGCGCTGCCAAATCGCTTCTCAACCTTCTTCCAGAAGTGCCCACGTTGATCTTGGTTGACTTCATGCACCGCAGCATTCAGCTTGCAATCAAAGTCCTTGCCGCGCCCCATGCCAACAACTGCTTGCGTGTCCTTTGGAAAGCAACTGCCGCCGTAACCAAGGCCGGGATACAAGAACTGATTTCCAATTCGCTTGTCGGCGCACATACCTTCGCGCACTGATGCAACATCAGCGCCCATATATTCGCACAAGTTGGCAATCTCATTGATGAAGGAAATCTTGCACGCCAGCATGGCGTTCGACGCATACTTCACCATTTCCGCGCTGCGAACATCCATTAAATAGATCGGATTCCCGTTACGAACGAACGGTTCGTACAGATCGCGCATCGTATTGGCGGCCTCTTCACTCTCCACGCCGCACACGATTCGATCGGGCTTCATGAAGTCGCTGATCGCATCGCCTTCCTTCAAGAACTCCGGATTGTCGGCAATGTGGAATGGCACCTTGGTCAGGCTCTTGATCAGGTCGCGCACGGCATGGCTCGTACCAACCGGTACGGTGCTCTTGACGACAACTGTCTTTGGCTTTCCAACTGGGCCAATCTTCTCAAGCGCACCAGCAATGTCCCGCGCGACAGCCAGCACATATTGCAAGTCCGCGCTGCCGTCTTCATCGCTTGGCGTACCGACGCAGATGAAGATGGTCTCTGCATCCTGATACGCAGCCTGCTTGTCGAGCGTGAAGTGAATACGCCCGGACTGAATGTTGCGCGCCAGCATCTCCGTGAGGCCCGGCTCATAGATCGGGCTCTCGCCGCGCTTGAGTTTCTCAATCTTCCGCGCATCAACATCAAGACATGTCACCTGATTGCCGGTCTCTGCAAAGCACGCACCCGTGACGAGTCCAACGTATCCAGTGCCAACCATGGTGAGTTTCATAATTCGTTCGACTCCGTGTGCGTGTTTAGATCTGAGTAGCCGTTAGGCGGTTGATGTACGAGTTCTGCGCGTGCTGTGATTCCCGTGCGCCGCATACGCAACGCCGGGAAACCCGTCACGAGGCGCGAGCGTTTACCTCAGATGATTGTGCCTCTAGTTGCAGTAACGCACGCTTGATTCCGAGCATCGGCCCGCTCTGCCGCGCATCTCCCGCGTAACCACCGATCCAGTCGCCCGAACCCACCACCCGGTGGCAGGGCACCACGATCGGCATGGGATTCCTGCGCATGGCTTGCCCGGCGGCGCGGGCAGCCCGTGGACTACCGGCCGCCGCTGCCAGCCAGGCATAACTGCGCGTCTCACCGCGGGGAATCGAGCAACACGCCCGCCAGCATGCTTTCTGAAACACAGTTCCTTCAGCAAGCGGAACATCACCAAAGTCATCAGCACTTCCCGCAAGCCACGCCTCAATGCGTGCCCGAAGCAGCAGCGCCTGTTGCGCATCCCGGGTGAGCAGGGTGACCGAACCTCCCGGCGTCTGCACCACGAGCGGCACGCGGGCGCCGATCGCCGCTTTACCGACGGCTTCGCCATCGCCACGTGCCGCCGCGCCCTCGGCGTCACAAACTCGAGCAGAAATTTCAGTAGCAATCGCACTCATTGCACCGCAAAGCCTACCTGCCCGCCGGAGTACGATTTGGTCTCAATGACTACTGCCGCCCGACCATCAGCGTTCGCCGCGCCCGCCTCTCTTGATGCCATGTCCCGCGAATTGGTGGAGCTTGTCTCCGCGCAAGATCCCGACATCGCGGCACTCATGGCCAAGGAAGCCGACCGTCAGGCGAGCACGCTTGAACTGATCGCCAGCGAGAATCATGTCACCCCCGCAGTGATGCACGCGGCCGGCAGTTGGCTGACCAACAAGTACGCCGAGGGCTACCCTGGCAAGCGCTATTACGGCGGCTGTGAGTTTCACGACCAGATTGAAGACATCGCCCGCGACCGCGCCAAGCAACTCTTCAAGTGTGGGTTCGCCAACGTGCAGCCGCACAGCGGCGCCAACGCCAACATCGCGGCGTTCATGGCACTCCTTGATCCAGGTGATCTGGTCCTCAGCCTGCCAATCAAGAGCGGTGGTCACCTGAGCCACGGCCTCAAGCCAAACTTCAGCGGCACCTTCTACAAGATCGCCGAGTACGGACTCGACCCAACCACCGAGCTGCTGGATTACGACGCCATTCAGAAGATCGCGCTTGAAACCAAGCCGAAGCTCATCATCTGTGGATACAGCGCGTACTCACGCGTGATCGACTTCGCACGCTTCCGCGCCATTGCTGATTCCGTCGGCGCCTACCTCATGGCGGACATCGCGCACATCGCGGGTCTGGTTGCAACCGGCGTTCATCCGAGTCCGTTTCCACACGCGCATGTGGTCACCACCACCACGCACAAGACCCTGCGCGGACCGCGCGGCGGCTTGATTCTCTGCAACGATCCGGAAATCGCCACCAAGCTTGATCGCAAAGTATTCCCTGGAAGTCAGGGTGGTCCGCTCATGCACATCATCGCCGCGAAAGCCATTGCATTTGGCGAGGCGTTGCAACCGGAGTTCACTGTCTACAGCAAGCAAGTGGTCGCCAATGCCAAGGCGCTCGCAGCGGAACTAATCAAGCGCAACTACCGCCTGTGCGCGGGCGGCACCGACAACCATCTAATGCTCGTTGACCTTCGTCAACGCAGTGCGGACCTCACGGGCGCCGACGCCGAGAAGTGGCTCGAAGCCGCTGGAATCATCTGCAACAAGAATGGCATCCCGAACGACCCGCGCCCCCCAATGGTGACCAGTGGTCTTCGTCTTGGCACCCCCGCACTCACTTCGCGCGGTCTCAAGGAACCCGAAATGATTCAAGTCGCGGCATGGCTCGACCGCATCATGGGATCCAAGGGTGCAGCGGCCGAAACCGCCACCGTACGCGCGGAGATCCGCGCCTTCTGCACGCGCTTCCCGATGCCCCACTAAATAGGTGCCGTTCACCCCTGTCCCCATTTTCGGGGCGCGGGTGAAGTGAGTTGAGTCGTTGACCGCCCCCTCCGTTGCGCGCGGGACCCTCGGACG
>JBBAOD010000192.1:0-5029 GCA_040401635.1 Phycisphaerales bacterium | reverse complement strand
TGAAGAAGGGGAGCATTGAGTCGATCACTCCCCGTTTCACCAATGAAACGCTGATTGGATATGAAATCGTGCTCTTGGTTGAAGCCGGCATTCCGATTACCTCCAACGTGCGTTGCGAGGCATCAGAGGCAGGAATCAACGGCGAAGCCATACTTGAACTTCGCGGCCTCGGTGGCCAGCAGAAGAACCGGAATGGGCAGTCCGGTGCCAATGCACAACCATTGCTCGCCGCCGGATCGGAAATCACCGGGACGTCACCGCCGCGGTACCGGGGGTTCTTCGGTGCCCCGATGTCTCAGTCCGTCCGCGAATTGCTCGCTGTATGGAGCCCCGAGCACCCCACCGAGGACTCTCTCAGCAATCGCCTGCAGGCGATCACTGAAGAGGTCCCCATGCGCGTGAAGAAATCCCGGACCGAAGTCGCCGCGCTCTCCGAACGAGCCACTCCCGATTTCAAGCGTTGGAAGGCTGACTACGCCACCGCGCGCGATCAAGCAACCGCCGCATTCGCGAAACTCGGATCCACGCAATCCAACGCTCCGGCCAATCCTCCCCAGGGCGATGCCCCGGAGCAAGTGCTGTCGCTGGTTCGCACTGCCCGCGCCGAAGCCGACACTCTTCCACGCATCGATAGCCATCGACTGACGAACTTTGCAGACACGCTCGACCGCGCCGTCAAATCCATCAAGGAACTCGGGGAGCAGACTGGCTCACTGCGCAGCAGCATGACCTCGGCGGATCATTCATTCGGTCGAGGTGCTGCCGATTTCTCCATCGCGTCACAGGAACTTGATGCCGCCGGGCAAGAAGTCATGTGGAAACCATGGCTCCTGCTTGGCGGCGGCGCTGAAGACGTCGGATCAGAACGGATCGACCTTGCGAATCGGGAGATCGTCCGCCAGTACACGGCCGCCGCAGTGGAATACCAATTCGCCATGAAGGGCATTGAAGACGCGCTCCGCCGCGATGGCGAGCTACTCAATACGGTCCCTGGCCTCGCTGAGCTCCTCCGCACGCGGCTCGACTCCGCCACTGCAATCTTTGAAGCAGAGACCAAGCGGATGGAGACTCTGATCATCGGTCCGCCGAGCACTCAGAAGCCCAGCAAGTAACGGGCGCCGTCCCCGGAGTGACGCGGATCGACCCTTGAGCAAACCGAATCGCCGCCTCAATGACGCGGGACGCCCCCTTGAAGGGACGTCCCGCGAGAAAAGGGCAATATTCCGCTGACCTCAGTTGCCTTCAGGCTTCACTCAGTTGCCCTCGGCCTTCGCCAACGGCTCCTGCGCTGCACGCGATGTCAGACCTGCACCACGGATTGACGGAAGCATTGCCGGCACCGCATCCTCTGCAGGCTCGGCCTTCGTCTCCTTGCAACGCTCAATATCCGCGCCCAACGAAGCCAACACGCGCTCCATCCCCGAGTATCCACGATCGAGGTGGTAGACGCGGCTGATCGTGGTCTCGCCCTCAGCGGCAAGTGCCGCCAAGACCAAGCACGCGCTCGCACGCAAATCACTGGCCATCACTGGCGCGCCATGCAGGTGACGCACTCCAGAGATCACCGCAGTCGATCCCTGGCGATATACCTGTGCGCCCATACGTGAGAGCTCCGCAACGTGCAGGAAACGCTCGGTGTAAATCTTCTCGGTGATGATCGAGTTGCCGTCAGCGATGGAAAGCAAGGCCATGAATTGCGCCTGCAAATCCGTTGGGAATCCAGGGTGCGGCTGCGTGGTAATGATCGTCGGTCGCAACACGCGATTCGATGAAATGCGCACGCTGCAGCGAGCATCCTCATCATTCGGATTCACCTTCGTCACATGGACGCCGACCTCCTCAAGGTGATTGACGGCCGCAAGCAAGCTGTCATACGGGAAGTCATCAATCGTGACGTCGCCGTTCGTCATCGCTGCTGCAATGGCGTAAGTACCAGCCACAATGCGGTCAGGTATCACGCGATGTTCGCAGCCACCGAGAGCCTCAACGCCATCGATGATGATGCGGGGCGAACCAGCGCCGCGAATCTTCGCTCCCATGCGGTTCAGCATGTTGGCCAAATCCACAATCTCTGGCTCGCATGCAGCACTTTCAATGACCGTGCGACCTTCAGCAAGCGTGGCCGCACTCATCACATTGGCGGTGCCTAAGACCGTTGGCCCGTTCGGTCCGCCAAGGAAGATGGTTGCGCCCTTCAGCCGATCGCACGTAGCAATGATGTTGCCGCCGTCCATCTCAATCTTGGCGCCCAGCTTGGCGAGGCCCTTCAGATGCAAATCGATCGGTCGCGTTCCGAATGCGCACCCGCCCGGCATACTGATCACGGCACGTCCGCGCCTCGCCAGCATCGGCCCAAGCACGCAGATGGAAGCACGCATCGTCTTCACAATTTCGTAGGGAGTCTCAACGCATGACTCGTCGCTGGTGTGCAGCGTGATGGTGTCGTCATCACCGAAGTGAATGGCTACCCCCAGTCGCTCCAGGAGTGACCCCAGGTTTTTGATATCAGCCAGGGGGCCGACATTGGTCAATTTGACCCGCCCCGTGGTGAGGAGGGATGCTGCCATAAGCGGCAGAGCCGCGTTTTTGGCGCCTTCGACGGAGATGCGACCGTTTAATCTGCGGCCGCCTTGAATGCGGAAGTAATCCATGGGAAATGCCCCTAAATAACACCGATCGGTGCGAGTCAATCCGTGACTCGCTTCTCTGACACCAATCGGCGTTCCGCGCGGTCAACCCTCAATGATCGACGAGCCAATAAGATATCCAACTTATGAGCACCGTGTCTGCCGCCAACGCCGAATCCGAACCCACTCGCCTGCCCGGAGAGCCCATCCTGCCAGAGGCACGGATGCATGTGATCCTTCCGACCGCTCCAGTGAACGGGAAGGTGGTGCATTCCAAACTGTGCACCAAGTCAAAGTCCGCATCTTTCGTCCGCCATGTGTGCGTTGATGTGTCCGGCACTCCACTCGAGGGCTCATGGGTCGCGGGTCAGTCCTTCGGTGTGATTCCGCCCGGAACCGATGCCAACGGCAAGCCTCACAAAGTTCGCCTGTACTCCATCGCGAGCCCGGGCTACGGCGAAGACGGGTTCGGCAAGATCCTCTCAACCACTTGCAAGCGCTTGCTTTCCGAACGGGAGCCGCAGACTGTCAAGGACGATCCCACCGAACATCGCCTCTTCATCGGGATGTGCTCGAACTATGTCTGCGACCTGCGCGAGGGCGACACTATCCCCGTGGCTGGCCCCGCAGGCAAGCGTTTCATCCTGCCCACCGACCGGAACGCGCACGATTACCTGCTTCTCGCAACCGGAACTGGCATCGCCCCGTTCCGCGGATTTATTCATGAGCTCTTCGTTGGTCCGCCAGCCGGAAGTCCGCTGCATGCCACTTGGCGTCCATGCACCTCCCGTGTGCATCTCGTCATGGGTACGCCCTACACCAGCGACCTGATTTACGACGACTTCTTCCGTCAAGTCGCCAAGCAGCACACGAACTTCGCCTACCACACAGCAATTAGCAGAGAAGCCCGGCTCGACGGCGGCAAGGGTGAGTACATCCATCACTACCTCGATCGCACCCTGCCCCAATTCGACCAACTTCTGCGCAACGAACGGACCCTTATTTACATCTGCGGCCTTGCGGGCATGCAGGTTGGGGTGTTCCAGACCCTCGCGCAACGTGGGCTGCACGGCGGGTTCTTGGATGTCCAAGCTGAGTTGGCCGGAATCCCTCCCCAGGAGTGGACCCCGGAGCAGATGAAGCGTCGCGTCCATGCCACTCGGCGCTGCATGCTTGAGGTCTACTGAGGCCGTTCCCGGACGCGCCTGCATGATGGAATATGAGCCGGGCGCGGCCTGAGTCCGGGATCTCCGTGCCAAATCCCCAGACTTCACACCCTTTGGACTTCGAATAGAGACATCCACTCAGGCGGTGCTACGATTTCCGTCATGGCCATGGGAGACTCTCAAGGCGAGTGGCGGGATGGCGACGAGTTGGCCGAAGAGGCCCGCCGCCACTATGAAGACGGCCGTCTCGTTGAGGCGGAGGCTGCGCTTCGCCAAGCACTTTCACGCAATCCTGATCGACCGGAATGGCACTTCCATCTCGGGCGCTTGCTTGAACAAACCGACCGCTCCAAAGAAGCGCGCGCGTCCTACCTGAAATGCCATGAACTTGATCCCGATGCTCCTGAGCCATTGCTGGCGGCCGCATCGGTGGATGAGATTGAAGGCGACACCGCATCAGCGCTGCGTTACGTCGAGCGCGCCGTTTCGCTCGACCGCGAGTCTGATGAGTCGCACGCACGACGCATTCGCCTTCTTTCCACAGTTGGTCGCCATGATGATGCGCGCGATGCCTTCTATGAAGCACAAGAATTCGTTGAGAGTCCTACGTTCTCAATGATTGCGATGGCGTCCGGGCTTGAAGAACAAGGTGATATGGCTCGGGCGGCGTGGGGTTATCGCGAAGCGCTGCGCCATGACCCAGAGATGGCGGAAGTGCGCACCATGTACGCGCGCTGCCTGGCCAATCAAGGCGACCACTCCAAGGCGCTCCAGAATTACATGCACGTACTGCGCGAGCAGCCGGGCTACATTGAGGCGCTGCTTGGTTGTGCGGAGACACTCGCGCATCTCGGTCGCGAATCCGATGCGGCGGAGAAGTTGCGCCGCGTCGTGGAGATTGAGCCAGCCAATGTGCAAGCACACCACATGCTCGGTGCCCTTGACCTGCGCGCCGCGCGCTTTGACCGAGCGGCCATTGAGTTTGAATTAGTCCTGAAGTTGGAGCCCGAACGCAATCTGGTGCGCCTTGATCTGGCCGACGCACAGTTCCGGCGCGGACGAATCCGCGAAGCACGCGAGACTATGCGCGCGCTTCTTGCCGAAGGCCTGCCGGAAGCACCGCAGTCAGATGATCGATTTGCATCACGCCCCGAGCATGAACGCGTGCGCACCCTCCGCGCGCACAGCGCTGTATTTGCCCGGGCTGGAGCATTGCTCGCCTTGTTGCGCGAGTGG
>JBBAOD010000191.1:3371-5078 GCA_040401635.1 Phycisphaerales bacterium | reverse complement strand
CTAACCCCTGAATGTCGTGCAGCACAGACCAGGTGTAGTGCCAGCTGTTTCCCTCCGTGAACGCATCGCCCCACTTGAAGGGATTGAATGGTGTCTGGAACGTCCCGTCCTGGTTCTTCCCGCGCATCAACTTGGTTTCCGGGTCAAACACATTGCGGTAATTGCGACTCCGCTTCAAGAACAAATCGATTTCCGCCTGCGGTCGCTTGAGTTCTTTCGCCAGTTTGTAAATCGTCCAATCGGCAAACGCGTATTCAAGGGTACGAGCGGTGTTCTCGTTGATCTTTACGTCGTACGGAACGTAGCCGAGCCGGTTGTAGTAATCAGCTCCCTTGCGGCCAACAGAACTGAGTGGACCTTCGGTGGTGCTGTTCTTGACAACGGCTTCGTACAGCGTGTTGATGTCGTATCCGCGAGCACCTTTCAAGTACGCATCGGCAATCAACGTGGCGGAGTTGGAGCCAATCATGCAATCACGATGGCCGGGGCTTGCCCACTCCGGAAGGAATCCGCTTTCCTTGTAAGCATTCACCAAACCCTCTTGGATTTGCGCATTGAGGCTTGGGTACATCAGGTTGAAGAACGGGAAGACCGCACGAAAGGTGTCCCAGAAGCCATTGTCGGTGAACATGGGGCCGGGCAATACCTGTCCGTTGTACGGGCTGTAATGCACCATGGCGCCGTCCTTGTTGAACTCATAGAACTTGCGGGGAAACAACAGGGTTCGGTAGAAGCACGAATAGAAAGTCTTCACCTGATCGGAGGTTCCGCCTTCCACTGCAATGCGCGACAGTTCCTTGTTCCAGATGTCTTTACCAGCCTGGCAAACCTGATCGAAATTGTCTTGCCGCAACTCCTTGAGATTCAACTCGGCTTGATCGAAACTAATGAATGACGAGGCGACTCGTGCATGAACCCGTTCACCTTTTTTTGTGGCAAACCTGACGGCTGCGCCCACGTGGTTGTCGGTCAATTCCGATTGCCCTAAGACAATCTTGTGATTGCTCCACACGGGACTCTCGGCGAATGGCTTATCAAACTGAACGACAAAGTAGTTCTTGAAATTCGCCGGAACACCGCCACTGTTGCGCGTGGTGTAACCGATCACCTTATGTTCGGAGGGAATCACTTTGACGTACGAGCCATTATCAAAGGCGTCAATGATGACCCATGACTTTTCGTTTTCCGGGAACGTGAACCGGAAGATGGCCGCACGCTCAGTGGGCGTCACTTCGGCTGTGACGTCGTAATCGGCCAGGTAGACACTGTAATAGTGCGGGCGAGCGGTTTCCGCTTTGTGCGAGAACCAACTGGCACGATCTTCGCCGGCAATCTTCAGTTCGCCGGTGAGGGGGAAGATCGAAAATTGACCGTAATCATTGATCCAAGGGCTGGGCTGATGCGTTTGCTTGAACCCTTGAATTTTGTAAGCGTCATAGGAGTAGACCCAACCGTCGCCGATCTTTCCGGTTTGCGGGGTCCAAAAGTTCATTCCCCATGGCAACGCAATCGCTGGATAGGTGTTCCCGCTTGAAAGCTTGAACTCCGAGTCAGACCCCATCAGGGTGTTGACCTGATCGACCGGCGAGACTTGCTGGGCAAAGGATTGGTATGTGAAGGGCAGAAGCGATAATGCGACCAGTAGTAGTTGCTTCATGAATATGTGTCTATCGCTTTAAACAATGCGGGATTCATGTGCGTCGCGGC
>JBBAOD010000191.1:0-3361 GCA_040401635.1 Phycisphaerales bacterium | reverse complement strand
TTTCATATTTCTACAAGAAAATCCCGGCGCGGGTGAGCGCAGGCGTGGCCATCACACCGAATGCCGTGAAGAGCGCGATGTAGCCACGCTACTTTTTAGCGGCAGGTGTCATGGAAAATGGACGCGAATCTGGAGCCGTGCCCCATGCCGATGGCTTTGGACCCATGACAAACTCAATGGTGCCGCCCGACTGCAGGACTGCATGGGAAAGCCAGCTCTTGTCCCATGGCTTGCCGTTGATGGTCACCGACTGGATGTACTTGTTTTCCGCTGAATTGTTCTTGGCGGTCATGAACACCTTGCCACCCGGAAGATTCAGAGTCGCCTTGTCAAACAGCGGGGTTCCGATTGCATATTGGGGAACCGCGTGGGTGTATGGATAGAAACCGAGCGCACTAAAGACATACCACGCCGACATCTGCCCAGCGTCCTCGTTGCCACTGATCCCTTGGGTGTCGTTGGTGTATTCGAGTTCCAAGACCCGACGTATCAACTCCGCTGCCTTGTACGGTTGGCCGACAAAGTTGTAGCAGTAGATCGCGTGGTTGTTTGGTTCGTTACCGTGCCAATACTGGCCGAAGTTCTTGGCGCCCTCCTGCCACCCGGTCGCGTTGCCGCCATGCACCGTGAAAAAATTATCAAGTCGCTTGGCAGTGTTCGCATCACCACCAAACAAGTCGATCAATCCTTGGGTGTCTTGCATGACATGCCAAAGCCACTGCCAGGCATTGCCCTCGCAATAGTCGTCGTTGCCCTTCCCGTCCCAAGTGAATGGGCTGAAAGTGTCCACCTTCGACCAATTTCCATCCTTGTCCTTCCCACGCAGGAATTGCGACTTTGGTTCCCAAAGATTGCGGTAACCAAGCGCGCGACGGTCATACTCCGCAGCCTTGTCCTTCTTACCTACGGCCTCGGCGAAACGCGCCATCGAAAAGTCTAAGTACGCGCTCTCCAGCGTGTGCGTGACTCCCCAGTGACTCGGCGACGGCACATAGCCAAACTTGATGTACTCCTCCACATTGGCGCGCCGCCCATCGACTGTCGCGTTCTTCTCCATCAGTGCCCATGCGGCCTCGGTGTCGAACCCGCGGATGCCCTTGATGTAGGCATCGGGGATGATCACATCGCACCACGTTCCGGGCATGCAGAAGACCTCCTTGTAGGCCAGTTTCCAGCGAGGCCCCCAACCGGAGTCCTTGTAATCGTCAATCATGGTCTTGATGACATCAAGCTGCAGCTCTGGCTCAACGATCGTGTACAGCGGATGCGCTGCACGGAAGGTGTCCCATGTTGAAAGCACGGAGTAGTGTTGGTGTCCATCTGTCTTGTGGACATTGCCGTCGAGCCCGCGGTATTCACCGTTGACATCGCTCGCGAGCTGGGGATGAAAGAGCGCGTGGTAGTGCGCGGTGTGGAAAATCACCCGCTGGTCTTTCGTACCTCCCTCCACCATGAGCTTTGAGAGTCTCTCATTCCAATCCTTGCGGGAATCAGCTCGCACGGCGTCAAAATCCCAACCGGGAATCTCTGCTTGGAGATTTTCACGGGCGTTCTGTTCACTCACGTAAGAAATGCCCACCTTCACGAGCACCGGGGAGCCATCATCCTTGGCAAACTGAACAATCCCACCCTTGCTGTCCAATTTCTCAAAGGTGAACGGCTTGTTGAATTCAATATAGAACCAAGTCCGGTGCTCACTCC
Source organism: Phycisphaerales bacterium (assembly GCA_040401635.1). Lineage (GTDB taxonomy): Bacteria > Planctomycetota > Phycisphaerae > Phycisphaerales > SM1A02 > UBA966. The sequence goes on along the minus strand of JBBAOD010000191.1, from coordinate 1,660 downwards.
AAGAGGTGGTGTGAGCCACACCCTGCAGGGCTCGATCGCCGACAAGCGAAACCTCTCCATCGAAGACCTCGGGTTTCTTTCCTTTACTGTCGTTGAAAATGGCCCGACTCAGATCAAGCAGCACGCGCTGATTCTTCGCATCCGCCGGATAGGTGTAGCGATGAATGGCGGCCCGCTTCGTGCAGGTCATCTCTGCCGTGATCTTGTCCTCTTCCAACTCAGCTTTGAAATACCCAGGCTCAGCGGAGCGCTTCTCAGGAGGGCTGGTCACGACCGTGCCTAATCCCTTGTCTCCTGTGACAGGCAACAGCGTAATCAACCCATAGGACCCAACGCCCACTCCGGAGAGGTGTGTGTGGTTGAAACCGATCAGCGATTTCTTTGCGTGGGAATATCCGCTGTTGGTGTACTGCTCGTTAAACGGCCCTGGGGAAATCATGCCAAACGGACGGATGGCGGCTGGCGTGCATTGCGCGCTGGTGGTCAGGTCCAAGCGCCTATCCCAGTCCGTGCCAAGAAAGATATTCACCTCATCCACCGGGTCGGTGGCTACCCAGCCAAGGTTGGCACTGACCAATCCGATCAGGATTGCGGACCGGATCAGTCGTAAACCGATGGATGTCGTCGCATGGGTCATTTGGTGGGAAAGTGTAACTACCTCGCCAACACCACTCCGATGTTGTTGCCGTCCACGACGATGCCACCGTGCTGACTGCCATCTTGGTGCGCGGAGTCGTGCATTCCTACGGTGCGCTGCGCAAAAAAAATCGCCGCCGGTCCTTTATGGACCGGCGGCAAATGCATTGAACTGCCTCAAGTGTTCGAGGCACGCATTTCCATTCACTGTTTACTTCGGCAGCAAGACGCTGTCGATGACGTGGATGACGCCGTTGTCGCAGACAATGTCAGCGGAAACGACAGTCGCTCCATTGATATGGACTTTGCCATCAGCGATTTTCACCTCGACCAACTGCCCATTGACCGTCGTCGCGGAGGTCATCTTCATCACGTCCGCCGCCAGATGCTTGCCCGAGATGACGTGATAGGTCAAGATTCCAGTGAGCGTGCCCTTTGCTTCTGGCCTGACGAGACCTTCGACGGTGCCCGCTGGAAGCTTCGCGAATGCGGTGTCTGATGGTGCGAGAACCGTGAATGGTCCCGCGCCCTTCAGTGTTTCGACCAAACCGGCAGCGGAAACTGCTGCTACCAGAGTCTTGAATGAACCCGCGCCGATTGCCGTGTCAACTATGTTTGCCATGAAATGAATCTCTCTCTGTAGTGGAGAGGAACTCAAACCAACAGGCCTGAACGGCCAAAAAAATTGGAAGAGATTCCAAATCCGTAGCCCCCACTCTAGGCAGCCAAAGAGTGCGAATTGATTGATTTCCTGCAGATCATGACAATCGTGCATGAACGAGAATGCAAGAACTTCTGAATCTTCGGTCCTGACGCTCCTACACTTCCCGACTGCCATGCGGGCTTGATCGCGTTAATCAACACATAGTTTCTGAACAGTATTGCTATGACAGAAGACACCACAGAAAAAACGAGCAGTATTTCGAACGTCATCAGTGCGGTGGTGTTCGCCGCTGTGCACCTGATGTGCTTATTTATATTGGTAACCGGAGTTTCTTGGGTGGCGGTTGCGGTTTGTATGGCG
>JBBAOD010000190.1:3552-5134 GCA_040401635.1 Phycisphaerales bacterium | reverse complement strand
TCGGCCAATCCTGTCCGACCGCTGCTACCTCTGTCATGGCCCCGACCGCGCCAAGCAGAAGGCGGGGCTGCGCCTCGACTCGTTTGAGGGAGCTACGGCGCCGCGCGAAGACGGCGCCGCGATCGTTCCGGGTCATCCGGATGAATCACTACTGCTGCAACGCATTGCAGCAGTCGACGCGGACATCGTCATGCCGCCACCTGAAAGTGGCAAGCACGCGATCAGCGTGAACGAGCAGGCGACGCTTCGGCAGTGGATCGCTGAAGGCGCGCTCTACGAATCGCATTGGGCGTTCACGGTGCCGACGGCGCCCGCTGTTCCCACGGTCCACGACGTTGCCTGGCCGCGCACACCGATCGACAATTTTATTCTTGCCGCGCTTGAGCGTGCGTCTATCGCGCCGAACTCAGAAGCTGATCGCACTACGTTGTGCCGACGCGTCTTCTTGGACCTCACGGGGCTTCCGCCCACGCCGGAAGAAACCGCTTCGTTCATCACCGATGAGCGGGGCGATGCCTACGAGGTACTCGTCGATCGCCTGCTGACTCAGGAACCGTATCGAAGCCGATACGCCGAACGCATGGCCATTCCGTGGCTTGATGTGGCGCGCTACGCGGATACCTGCGGCATTCATCAGGACAACGGTCGACAGATGTGGCTGTGGCGCGATTGGGTGCTGGCAGCATTCCGTGACAACATGCCGTACAACAAGTTCGTGATTGAACAGGTGGCGGGCGACTTGCTCCCCAATGGCACGGTGCAGCAGAAGATCGCCAGCGGATTCAATCGCGCGCATGTCACCAGTGACGAGGGCGGGGCGATTGATGCGGAATACCTCATGGAATATGCGGTGGATCGCACCGCCACCGTGGGCGCTGCGTTCCTTGGACTCACGCTGCAGTGCGCGCGTTGTCACGATCACAAGTTTGATCCGGTGACGCAGGAAGACTTCTACTCACTCTTGGCGTTCTTCAATTCCAACGAACAGCCTGGCATCTATTCGCAGACGATGGACGCCAATCGTGCCTATGAGCCATCCATTGAGGTGCCCACGCCAGAGCATGCTGCGCGCTTGAGCATTCTGACGCAAGCGGCCGCCGATGCGCGTGCGGCGCGTGATGCGATGAGCGATACCGAGCGCGCCGCCCTCGCAGCATTCCGCACGCAGATCAGTACCGAAGGAATTCACTGGGCCGCGCTGCGGTTCATCTCAGCGGCCAGTACTCAGAACACCACGCTCACCGTGCAGCCAGACGGCAGCGTGCTGTCCTCCGGTGAGAATCCAGCCAACGATGAACAGACGTTCACGTACCGCACCGACGCAACCAACTTGCGTGCTATCGCCTTGGAAGCGCTCACTGATCCATCACTCCCGAATGGTCGCGTGGGACGAGCCCCCAACGGCAATGCCGTGTTGGACGCTATCGAAGTGGAGGCCGTGTCTGTGACGGATCCCACCAAGCGTCAGAGTATTTCGCTGGCGTGGGCGTGGGCCGATGTGGAACAGTCGGACGGCGATTACCGGGTAGCCAATGCGCTGCGTCGAGACGGGCGCGTGTGGGCGGTCAATGCACAGAACGAA
>JBBAOD010000190.1:0-3542 GCA_040401635.1 Phycisphaerales bacterium | reverse complement strand
TCATGGCGGCACAGCCATTCGGATTCCCGGGCGGTACGGAATTGCGTGTAAAATTGGTGACGAAGTCGCCGTATGCGCAACACGCCTTTGGGCGCGTGCGCATTCATGCGGGCGCTGCTTCGGATTCGCTGATTGCAGAGCTGCCGACGGCATCAAGTAACTGGTACATCGCGGGTCCGTTCCCGATCAGCGACGCCAACGCCGGCTACCAGACGGTGTTTGGCCCAGAAAAGGCAGTGCCGCTGGACCTCAATGCAACCTTTGGGGTTGCGGGTAATGGCACGTTCAAGTGGCGGTACGCGCCCGGCGTGAAGGAAGCCGAGCCAGTTGGTCTTGCGCAAGGAATTGATGCGGAGTTTGTTGCGCGCGAGTTGTGGTCCGCAGCGCCTGGCTCCATTGAACTCTCCCTCGGGTCCGACGACGGATTGCAGGTGTACGCCAACGGCGTGCGCATTCATGAGAACAAGATCGATCGATCGATTGCTTCCGAGCGAGATCATGTCGTGGTGCCGCTGGTTGTTGGTTCCAATCTCTTGGTGTGCAAGGTGGTGAACACTGGGTCAGACGGTGGCTTCTATCACCGCCAAATGCCGCGCGCTTCCGACATTGGGCGCGGCGCGGTCGCCTTGGCAATGCCTGCAGATTCGGTGCGCCCCGCAGTCATTGACGCGGCCATTGAGTCCTGGCGTGCCGCGCAGTCGCCCACCTATCAGGTTCGTGCCGAGGCACTCGCTGCAGCCGAGCGGGAGCGCACCGCCTTTGCGCAAACATCGCCGCGCACCATGGTGATGCAGGAGCGCGCCACTCCGGTTGATACGTTTGTCATGAAGCGCGGCTTGTATGACCAGCCCGATGAGACGCGCAAGGTTTCGCGACGCATTCCTGCCGCGCTCGGGACACTTCCTGCCGGCGCGCCCAATGATCGACGCGGCCTAGCGGAGTGGCTGGTGAGTGCACAAAATCCGCTGACTGCGCGCGTGGTTGTCAATCGATTCTGGGAACAGTTCTTTGGGCGTGGTCTGGTGAAGTCCAGTGAAGACTTTGGATTGCAAGGCGAATGGCCGTCGCACATGGAATTGCTGGATTGGCTCGCGACCGACTTCCGGGATCACGGCTGGGACGTGCATCGATTGGTCAAGCAGATTGTCTCCAGTCAGGCGTATCGGCAGTCATCGCGTGTGCGTCCGGACGTCGCCGCGCATGATCCGGAAGACCGGATGCTGGCATGGTTCCCTCGGCAGCGTCTATCGGCGGAGCAGATTCGCGATCAGGCTTTGTATGTGGGCGGATTGCTGCGCGAGCGGCTCGGTGGACCCAGCGTCAAGCCATATCAGCCAGACGGCCTGTGGCAGGAGACGAGCATGCCCACCAGCAACACCAAGGCGTACGAACAGGGTACGGGTGATGATCTCTGGCGCCGCAGTCTGTACACGTACTGGAAGCGCGCTTCACCGCCGCCTTCGATGCTGGCGTTTGATGCACCAACGCGCGAATTCTGTGCAGTTCGTCGGTTCGTGACCAACACGCCGCTGCAGGCACTGGTTCTCTGGAACGATCCACAACTGGTGGAGGCTGCGCGCGCTTCGGCTGAACGCACCTTGCGCGAGCCGGGTGATGATCGGGCGCGGATTGCTCGGTTGTGGATGCGCGTCACGGGACGCATCGTGAGTGACCGTGAACTCACGGACATCAGCGAAGCGCTCACGGCCGAGCGTGCGCGCTGGGGCTCGGAGGCGGGCCAAACGGATGCGCGTACGTTGCTGGCGGTGGGTGATTCCCCAGTTCCGACGGATATTCCGCCTGCAGAGCTCGCTTCGTGGACAATGATCTGCAACGCACTTCTTTCCAGCGACCCGGTAATTGTGAAGGACTGATCGATCCATGACTTCAAAGCGCCCCATGACCCCGCACGCCGACGCACTTGAGGAATACCTCCTCAATCTCACGCGGCGTCGGTTCTTTGGAACAGTCGCTTCAACGATCGGTGCAGGGATTGGCGGCGCGGCGCTGGCAAGTTTGCTGGGACGCAGTGCAGCGGCTGGTGACAATCGACTTGTTGGTGCGGACGGCGCCGCGCTTCCGAATGCGGCGCCGACCAGCGCGGCGTTCACGCCCGGACCGCACTTTGCGCCCAAGGCGAAGCGTGTGATCTACATGCACATGGAGGGCGCGCCAAGTCAGCTTGACCTCTACGACCACAAGCCAAATTTGCTGGCGCGTTTCAATGAGGATTTGCCAGATTCCATTCGCAATGGTCAGCGCATTACCACCATGACCAGCGGGCAGAGCCGATTCCCGGTGGCGCCGAGCAAGTTCCGTTTCGACCGCTATTCGAATCGTCAAGACGGAATCATGCTTTCGGAACTCATTCCAAATACCGGGCGAGTTGCCGGTGATCTGTGCTTTGTGCACTCCATGCACACCGATGCCATTAATCATGAGCCTGGTATTACCTTCTTCCAAACGGGCTCAGAGCAGCCGGGTCGTGCGTCGTTTGGTAGTTGGGCCAGTTACGGCCTTGGCAGTATGAATTCCAACTTCCCGTCGTTCGTGGTAATGATCACCCAGGGCGCAGGAAACATGCAGGCATTGAGCGCGCGTTTCTGGGGAAGCGGTTTCTTGCCGAGCGAACATCAAGGCTGCCGAATGCGCGCGGGCCGCGATGCCGTGTTGCACCTCCGTGATCCGGACGGCGTGAGCCGCACCGATAGGCGGCGCATGTTGGACTTGGTGACGCGGCTCAATACTGAGGAGTTTGAAGAGTCACTGGATACCGAGACACGCACTCGCATTGCGCAACATGAGATGGCGTACCGCATGCAGATGTCGGTGCCGGAACTCACGGACTTCAGTGACGAGAGCGAAGCAACGCTCGAGATGTATGGACCGGATGTGCGTAAGCCCGGAAGCTTTGCGGCAAACTGCCTCATGGCGCGGCGGCTTGCTGAGCGTGATGTTCGTTTCATCCAGCTGTACATGCGCGGGTGGGATCAGCACAACAACCTTCCTGGCGAACTACGGCAGCAGTGCAACGCGGTTGACCGCGCGCAGGCCGCGTTGGTCACTGACCTGAAACAGCGTGGCATGCTTGATGACACGTTGGTCCTGTGGGCTGGTGAGTTTGGTCGCACCGTGTACAGCCAAGGGCAGCTCACCAAGGAGAATTACGGGCGGGATCACCATCCACGCGCGTTCACCATTTGGATGGCTGGCGGCGGTGTGCAGCCGGGCATCACCTACGGCAAGACCGACGATTACTCATACAACATCGTTGAGAATCCGGTCGATGTACATGATTTACATGCCACCATGCTGCACCTCTTGGGCTTTGATCACAAGCGACTGACGTACCGATCGCAGGGCCGCGATTACCGCCTGACGGATGTCAAAGGAAACGTAGTTAACGCGCTGCTTGCGTAAACGCAGCGCGCCCACTGGTCATGTGTCTGAGGGAATTTTCCCGAACCACATCAGGTGCTGCAGCGGAAGTCGCGCATCGGTGCGGATCCACATGAGCCCTGCGGCCTCAAGCTCTCGGCGCG
>JBBAOD010000189.1:0-5168 GCA_040401635.1 Phycisphaerales bacterium | reverse complement strand
GGGCGCGGGGCTTGGCCATGACTTCTTGAAGCACGTGGAGCGCACGCGCGCCATCGTGCACTTAGTGGATCTTGCGCCGCTTGATGGCAGCGATCCGGCGGCAAATTGGCACATGATCCGCAAGGAGCTTCTGGAATTCTCAGCCGAGCTGGCGGAGAAGCCGGAGTTGGTGGTCTTGAACAAGGTTGACCTTGTTGAGCCAGAGGAGCGCGAAGAACGCATCGAGCGGTTTGCTGGCGCGATCGGTATGCGTAAAGGTGAGCGACCAATTGCCATCTCCGGCGCCACGGGCGAGGGCGTTCGAGCCCTGCTTGAAGGTGCTTGGAAACTGGCGGGTAAGACCTCTGAACCGATCGGCGGTAGCCCGGAAACCACGCGCCGGCCTGGCACTGGAAGTTGGGGGAATGCTCCCGGAACAGCTTCTTAGCGGCAGAGTTGCAGGTACCGCTCAAAGACAGCCACCATCTGATCATGCCAGTTGTCGCTGAGGGCGAGCCCGGCGAGTTCCGCAACGAGGTCGTTTCGATCGCTGAGACGAATGACTCGTCCTCCGCCCATACGCGCGATTTCAGTGAAGTGCTTCACCTCTTCAGTCTTAGTGATGGAGCGGGCGCTGATCACGTAGGTAGTGATTCCGTGGGCGCGGGCGGCTTGTGACATGTCCACGGTGCGGCTTCCCCAACCGGGGTGCGGTGGAGCGTCACCGATCAGCACCATGATATTTTGCGATTGCGATCGCCACAAGAACTTTCCGTACGCCATGCGCATGGCTTCGTAGACCATCTCGGGCTCGTCGCCGCCGCCGTCGGCAGAGAGTTTCCAAATGCGGGTGCGTGCTTCGGCGGGATCAGCGGTGAAGTCCCAACCCATGAGTTGGAACTCGTCTTGTTGATCTCGGAAACCGACAATCGCTACTCGCATACCGCCAGTGACCGCATTGACAAAGCGCATCAGGTCATCGATTCCTGCCTGTGCCGAGGCGATTTCGGCGGACATGCTGGCGGTGCAATCAATGGCCACTGCAAGATCAATTGGTTTCTTGAAGAGTTCATCAAGGGCGGCTGTGAAGCGCACGAATCCCGCGTCGTCCAGTTGTGCGATGGCGTTCTGCACAACGGCTACTTTGGGGCCGATGAGCACTGCAGCATCAATGCGCATGGTGTTGCGGTTGCGGTCAAGCCAGGAGCGCCACTTCCAGCCGACGCGGGTATCGCGCGCGCCGGTGATGGCGGCGATGCGGGGACTGAGGGCGCCACCGTCATCGCGGTCGAGGCGAGCGATGACGGAGGCAAGCGTGTCTTTCCCGAACTCCGTGAGTTTGCGTTCGCTGCGGCCTTGCGCTTCCAGTGCGCCGATGAGTTCGACCGCCAGCAATCGGTCGGTGCCTTCGCTGGCTTTCGCCAAGATGCGGGCGCCACGGTCGACTCGGTCAGCGGGTACTTCCCAACCGCATCGCAACATGGTGCGTATGACGCGCGGGTCTTCTTCGCTTTCGGCCAGGCGCGGAAGCGGTGGTGCGCCGACGCGTGCCATGGCAAGGATGGCGCTGCTACGAACGCGCGGATCGGAATCAAGTGCCAGTGCGTTGAGCCGCTCGCGAACGCCGGATTCTTCGGCGCGCTCGAGGCGCATGGTGGCCATCAGGCGGCGGATCCAAGTGGGGTGCGCCGCAAGTGATTTGAGTGCTAATTCACTGGCGGCGCGGGCGGATGGCGGCTCTGCAGGCTGTTGTTGTGGTGGCGCCGATTGTGTTGGATCAAGCGGCTTTGATGACTGTGTCGGCGCGACCGCCGCCATGAAGCACGCGGCGACAAGGGTGATCACCGCGCCGTTCATCCGTTAGTCGCCGTGCAATTGCCGCAGGCGCGGCGATGTGCGAAGCATCAATTGAACGCGTTCGAACTCTTCAAGCCAGTCTTGCAGCGTGGCGCTTGTTTCATCACTGGCAACGGTCGCCCATGGCAGTGGGCAGGATGCCCCAAGTTGCCGCGCGGCGATTGATCGGTAGCGAGCCAGGGTGCGATCGCCCAGCATGGAGCAGAAGTTGAAGTCCTCCGAGCACCACACCACGGTGGGTACGCGGGTTCCGCCACAGATGCGCAGTTGATCAGCGAGGTCAGCGTGGTCAGCCTGTTCTAAGAATCGAACATCGGCCACCGGGCACGCGGCGGCAATGGCGCCGATCATGGGGCATTGCACGGCGCAGTCGCCGCACCACGCGCCGGTGAGCACCAAGACATTCATACGGCGCGTGAAACTGGCGAGATGTACGCCCTGTTCAGCAGTGAGCTGGGCGGCGGCGATGTGCGCTTTCCAGCCCGCCGTGCGATCGGCGTGCGCGGTGAGGTAGTTCTGCCAAGTCAATCCAGCGCTGTGTGCGGATTTCCAGGTGCTGCTGTCAAGCATCGGTAGTAGTCACTTTCAGTTGGCGAAGCATGTCAAATGCTTGGAGCGGGGTGAGGGTGTTCAAATCAAGCAGACGGAGTTTTTCGATCGCTGGATGGGGCGGCGCGCTTTCCGCGTGGCTTGCGAAGAGCGGCATGGCATCTACCGGTTGTGCGCCGGTTGCGGCGGCGGAACTGTTGCCGCGCCCACGCGTTCCGCGCGTTGACTTGGGCGAGCTGTTCACTTCAAGCGTACTGAGCACATCCCTGGCGCGGGCGACGACTGACTTTGGAATGCCAGCAATCTGCGCAACATGAATGCCGTAACTGCGATCGGTGGAGCCAGGAAGAATGCGATGCAAGAACACAACGTCGCCCTTCCATTCGCGCACGGAAACGTGCAGGTTGCGGACGCCCGCAATGCGGGTGGAGAGGTCAGTGAGTTCGTGGTAGTGCGTTGCGAAGAGCGTCCGCGCGCCGGCGGCAGCGAGGTGTTCGGTGATCGCCCACGCCAGGCTGAGTCCATCAAGGGTGCTGGTTCCGCGGCCGATTTCATCCAGCACCACCAGTGAGCGCGGCGTTGCATGATTGAGAATGCGCGCAGTTTCAGTCATTTCCACCATGAAGGTGGATTGGCCGGAGTGCAGTTCATCACTCGCGCCGATGCGGGTGAAGATGCGATCGGTGACGCCAACGATGGCGCGTTCTGCTGGAACGAAACTGCCCATATGTGCAAGGAGGACAATGAGCGCGGTCTGACGAATGTAGGTGCTCTTGCCGGCCATGTTTGGTCCGGTGATCAGTGCAAGTGTTGCGGGCTGGAGCGCGGTGCCAAGTTCAGTGTCATTGGGAACGAATCGGTCGCGCAGCAATTCATCAAGAACGGGGTGGCGGCCACCAGTGATTTCAAGGACGGATTCTTCCACAATTTCTGGGCGAACCCAGCGATGGCGCGCGGCAACTTCGGCGAGGCTGGCTACGGCGTCGAGGCTCGCAACGGCGTCAGCGAAGCGGACAAGTTCCGGGAGGCGTTCGGCGGCTTCGGTGCAGAGTGCATCAAAGAGCGCGCGTTCGCGGGCGACGGCGCGCGATTCGGCGGAGAGAACTTTGTCCTCAAACGTCTTCAACTCCGGCGTGATGTAGCGCTCAGCGTTGCGCAGCGTCTGGCGGCGCGTGAACTCTGCGGGCGCCTTTGCCGAGTGGGAATGCGTGATTTCAATGTAGTAGCCAAACACACGGTTGTAGCCAATTTTTAGGCTTGGAATGCCGTATCGTTCGACAAGTTCTGCTTGATAGCGCGCCATCCATGCGGTGGCGTCGCGCTGCAATGATCGGCATTCGTCGATCTCCGCATCGGCACCGTCTTTGAATAGACCACCGTCACGCATGTGCGCGGGTGGTTGCTCGTTGCATGCAGCGCTGATGCGGGTGGTCAGTGTTGCGACTTTCGATGCAGCTTCCTCAAGGGCGGTGCGTGCGCCAGAGAAGGCGGGGGCGTCGCCGAGCGACTGCGCGATGCGGCCAGCGAGCGTCATGGACTTTCCGAGCGCAACCAGATCGCGCGGCGTTGCGCGCCCCATCGACATGCGGCTTGCGATACGTGCGACATCTTGCACGCCGTCGCACGAGGCGCGCAATTCTTCGCGCATGCGTTCGTCGGCAACGAGCGTGGCGATGGCGTCTTGGCGCGCGCGGATCGCGGCGCGATCACCCAACGGCGCGCAGGTCCATTCACGCAGAAGGCGTCTGCCCATGGGCGTGCGCGCGCGTTGCAAGACGCTGAGGAGCGTGCCTTCGGTTCCGCCGGAGCGGAGTGTTCGTTCAACTTCGAGGCTGCGAAGGGTGGTTCCATCAAGCACCACGTGCGCGGCGCGGCCGGCGCGACGTGGTGGGCGGAGGTGCGCCAGTGGGCGGACGGACTTCCCGCCACTGGCGGCGGGATCGGTGCCGAGACCACGTTGCGTATCGATCAGGTGTCGGAGCAGGGCTCCGGCGGCGGTTGCTGACGGGGCATCGTCGCTCAGATCAAAGCTTTCGAGCGTTCGAACGCCGAAGTGTTCCTTGAGAAGCGCCACTGCGTCGGCGGGGCGGAACATCCAACCGGGGACTTCGAGCGCCGGGCAGCCGAGGGCGCGCGCGGCACGAGCAGCGGGGCGATCGGCGTCTTCGTGGTCGCCTTCTGGAAGCAGTAGTTCGCTGGGACCGATCCGTGCGAGCACATCTTCAAGGAGCGCGGCGTCGCATTCTTCGACGGTGAATTCACCAGTCGATAGTTCGACCGCGGCCACAGCAGCGCGGAGGTCGTTCCCTGTGCCGGTGATCCACGCGGCGGCAATTCGATTTGCTCGGGAATCATCAAGCAGGGTTTCGTCAACCAGGGTTCCCGGTGATAGGACTCGCGTGACTCCGCGCTCCACTACGCCCTTTGCTTCGGCCGGGTCTTGCAGTTGTTCGCACACCGCAATGCGGTAGCCCTGCTCAACCAGTCGGCGCAGGTAGCCCTCGACGGCATGAAACGGAACGCCGGCCATCGGCTGACCCTTGGTGCGTTCGGTCAGCGTGATGCCAAGCGCGCGGTGTGCGGTGACGGCGTCTTCATCAAAGAGCTCATAGAAGTCGCCCATTCGGAACAGCAACAGGCAGCCGGGGTGCTGACTCTTGATGCGGTCATACTGGCGCATGGCCGGGGTATCCCGGTTGTAGGCGCGGGGCGCGATTTCAGCGGTTGGTTCGCCAGCGGACATCAGGTGCGATGGTACGGGAGGGCGCCGATCTTGCCCAAAA
>JBBAOD010000188.1:0-5218 GCA_040401635.1 Phycisphaerales bacterium | reverse complement strand
ATAGGCACGCCCGCATCCATCAGTGCCAAGCAGCCGCCGCAGACACTGGCCATCGAGCTTGAGCCGTTGGACTCAGTGATCTCGCTGATCAGGCGCACGGTGTATGGGAACTCCACCGGATCTGGCAGAATCGCGCGGAGGCTGCGCTCTGCGAGTGCTCCGTGACCCTGCTCGCGACGTCCTGGTCCCACGATACGGCCAGCTTCGCCGGTGCAGAATGGAGGGAAGTTGTAGTGCAGGTAGAACTTCTTTGCGTACTCAGGCATCAAGCCATCGACGATTTGCTCATCCTTGATGGTGCCGAGTGTGCAGGTCACAATGCTCTGCGTCTCGCCGCGTTGGAAGAAGGCGCTGCCGTGCGTGCGCGGGAGGACCGAAACCTCCATATCGAGCTTGCGGATCTGATCCTTGGTGCGACCGTCCGGACGGATGCCGTGGTTGGAGACGAGGTCGTGGGTGACCTTCTTCTCCATGATGCGCATGGCTTCCTTGGCTTCCTTGGCGCGCTTGTCAGCGGTCTGCCAAGTGCTGAAGGAGATTTCGCCGGTTGGCATCGCGAAGAATGTGTCGAGCACATACTTCTTGACTTCGTCCACCTTGGCGTTGCGCTCCTTCTTGCCGTTGATCTTGCGCGCTTCCTTCATGGAGTCGTATGCCTTCTCCTTGACGAGCTTCATGACTTCGTCCGATGGGAGAACTGGCGTGCCCATGGAGTGCGCTGGTGCGCCGCTCTTGGTGCGCAGTTCCTCAATCAGTGCCAGGATCGGCTTGATGCCGTGCTCAAGACCGAAGGCGATTGCCTCCAGCATGGTCTTCTCATCGACTTCGGCGGCGCCGACTTCGATCATGTTGATGCCGTCCTTGTGACCGGAGAGCACCAAGTCGATATCGCTGTAATCAAGCTGCGCCACGGTTGGATTGATGATGAAGGTCGAGCCTTGTTCAGTGATGACGCGGCCGACGCGCACGGTGGCGATCGGGCCCTGGAAAGGGGCGTCGGTCAGGCTCAGTGCGGCGCTGGCGCCGGTGCAGGCGAGCACGTCACTGTCGTTCTGCGTGTCGTGGCTCAGCACGATGCACTGCAGCTGAATTTCGTCGATGAAGCCATCTGGGAAGAGCGGACGGATCGGTCGATCCATCATTCGCATGGTCAGGACTTCCTTCTCGCTTGGGGCGCCTTCGCGCTTCTTGAAGCCGCCTGGGTACTTACCGGCGGCGGAGGTGCGCTCGCGGTAATCGCAGGTGAGTGGGAAGAAATCGATGCCAGCGCGCGGGTTGGCGCGGACGGCGGTGCACAGGACGACGGTGTCGCCGTAACTAGCGACCACTGCTCCGTGAGCGAGTTTGGCAACCTTGCCGGTTTCGAAACGCAGCGTACGGCCGCCGATTTCACGTTCAACGATGACATGCTTCTTGGTACTAGACATTTGTTTCGTTCCTCTTTCTAAAGTGATGCTCTAACGCGTTTAATAATTTTGGACGGGGTGTCTCGGTGCGCAAATAGATGACAGCCACCCGCCTTCAGGACAGGAGCCACGGCGCAGTAAAGACTTCGTTGTGTGAAGGCTGCGCGATGCCAACTGCCGCAGTGCGGCGGTGCGGCTGCGAGCCTTACTTGCGAAGACCGAGACGCTTGATGAGGGACTGGTACCGATCGCGGTCAGTGCGCGCGAGGTAGGTGAGCAGACGGTTACGGCGACCAACCATGAACAACAGGCCGCGGCGGCCGTGGTGATCCTTGGGGTTTGCCTTGAAGTGGTCCTGCAGCGTGGTGATGCGCTCGCTGAGGATGGCCACTTGGACTTCCGGCGATCCGGTGTCAGTAGCGTGGGTGCGGTTGACGCTGATGACAGCGGCTTTTTTCGTTGCGGAGATCGACATTGCTTCTGGCTTTCCTTGCTTGAATTGAGCCGCGTAGTGTAGTGAATCCGCCGCTTAACTCAAGCCGGGGCAGCGATGAGCGTTATCAGGACGGACGAAACCCCCGTATCCTTCGTTCCATCATGGCAGACGCCCCTTCCGCCGCCCCTACAGGACTTCACGGGGCGATCGCCCAATTCATCGCCGAAAGCGCCAAGATCGAGCAAGGCGGTGGTCCGTCGGGCATCGAACGGCAGCACCGGCACGGTCGACTGACGGCGCGCGAGCGCATTGCGCTGCTTGTTGACGCTGGGACTGCGTTCACGGAACTCGGATTGTTTGCGGCGTGGAACATGTACCGCGAATACGGCGGCGCACCAGCAGCAGGCGTGATCACTGGTATCGGCACGGTGCAGGGCCGGCTGGTGATGATCATTGCCAATGACGCCACGGTGAAAGCTGGGGCGTTCTTTCCGATGACCTGCAAGAAGATCATTCGCGCGCAGGTGATTGCCGAGCGCGCTCGTTTGCCTCTCCTGTATTTGGTTGACAGTGCTGGTGTGTTCTTGCCGTTGCAAGAAGACGTATTTCCCGACACCGATGATTTCGGTCGAATTTTCCGCAACAACGCTGTATTTAGTGCTATGGGCATTCCGCAGTACGCGGCCATCATGGGCAATTGCGTGGCGGGCGGCGGATACTTGCCGGTGCTGTGCGACACGCTGTTGATGACCGAGGGAAGCGGTCTGTATTTGGCAGGTCCAGCGCTCGTAAAGGCGGCGATCGGTCAAGAGGTTTCCAGCGAAGATTTGGGCGGTGCAGCCATGCATGCGCAGATTTCCGGAACGATTGATTTCCGGGAGAAAGACGATCCGGCATGCATCACGCGCTTGCGTAGTTTGCTACAGGCGAGCCGCGCTGCGCTGATGGCACCGACACCAGCGCAGCCTGCTGTGCAGCCTGCGCGCGCGCCTGCTGAAGTGACTTCGGTGATTCGCGTTGAGCCTGGCCAGCAGTACGACATGACCGAGTTGCTCGGCTGCCTGGTCGATGCAAACAGCATGGATGAGTACCGCGCCGAGTTTGGGCAGTCGCTCGTGTGTGGTTACGCCCGCATTGGTGGATTCGCACTCGGAATCGTGGCGAATCAGAAGAAACTGACGCAGAAGAAGATGGCCGGCGGTAAGGCTGGTCCTTCGGTTGCCACCAATATGCCTGCGGTCATTTATGACGACAGTGCTGACAAGGCCGCGCGCTTCATCATGGATTGCAACCAACGCAAGATCCCAATTCTCTTCGTGCACGACACCAACGGATTCATGGTGGGGCGCGACAGCGAGCAGGGTGGCATCATTCGCTCGGGAGCGAAGATGGTCAACGCCATGGCAAATTCCGTGGTTCCCAAGTTGGTCCTGATTGTTGGTGGAAGTTACGGCGCTGGCAATTACGCCATGTGTGGACGTGCCTTTGATCCACTTCTCACGCTGGCGTGGCCCAATGCCAAATGTAGTGTGATGGGTGCGGCTCAGGCAGCGAGCACCTTGCTGCAGATTGACCTTGCGGCGCGCGAACGCAAAGGCGAGAAGATCGATGAAGGCATGCGTGCGCAACTTCTGGAGGCGATCACGCGCAGCTATTCCGAACAGCAGGACATCAAGTACGCGGCGAGCCGTGGTTGGGTCGACCGCATCATTGATCCGCAGCACACCCGTGATGAACTGGTGGCGGTAATGCGAGTGGCATACCAAGCGCCAGTGGAAGCACCGTTTCGTACCGGCGTACTGCAAACCTAAAGCAACCAAGAGGAGCGAGCCATGCGCATCGTGATCGCAACTGGTAACCCGCACAAGGTGGATGAGATCCGTGCGGTGCTCGAACCGATGGGATTTGCCGTGGTCTCACTGCCGGAACTTGGTCGACCAGTGCCGGCAGAACCGGATGAGCCGGGCTCAACGTTTGAAGAAAATGCGCGTATTAAAGCTCGTTATTACGCGGCGGCGCTTGGTGAAGCAGTGCTTGCGGATGACAGCGGACTGGAAGTAGACGCGCTCCAGGGCGCGCCCGGCGTACATAGCGCGTATTGGGCTGGCACCGAGGGCTCGCGCGCGGACCGTGATGCACGCAACAACGCGAAGTTGATGGATTTGATGCGTGGCGTTCCTCCGGATCAACGTCGTGCGCGCTTTGTGTGCACCATGTGCATTGCCACGCCGGACGGGATAGTGTTGATTGAGACGCGCGGTGAATTTGAGGGCGTGATTGCCGATGAGCCGCGCGGAGCACATGGATTTGGATACGACCCACACCTGTGGATTCCTGAGCGCGCGATGACCAGTGCGGAGTTGCCGCCCGAGGAAAAAAATGCCATGAGTCATCGCGGTCGCGCCGTGCGACGCTTGGCATATCTCTTGTTCCATAAACGGATTTCTTGGTGATCAATATGCAGGGCGCCGCCACTATTCCGCTACAGATTCTTCCGTTGCCATCGCAGCGATACAGTTGCCATGGCTGCGGAAATTGCTGTCGCGATTTCACAGTGCAGCTGCGTGAGGCAGATTTGGAAAAATTGCGCTCCCAAGATTGGGAACGCACGCTTGGCGATGTCACCGTTGAGTTTCGCGGTCGACGATTTCTTGCGCAGCGCCCAGATGGTGCCTGCGTGTTTCTCTTGGAGGGCGGTAAGTGCCGAATTCATGCGGAATTTGGCCTTGAAGCAAAGCCATTGGCATGCCAATTGTTTCCATTCAACTTTGCGCCGGACGCCGGCGCTGCGCACGTTGGCATCAGCTTTGCATGTGCAAGCGTGCTGGCAAATCAGGGCGCGCCGCTGTCTACCCATATGCGAGACGTGCGGCGTATGGCGGATGCGGTCCCGGAACTAGTACCGGTTCGAACATTTCTTGATGATGCAACCGAGGCAACGCCGGAGGAACTTCAGTGTGTTGCAGAGGCGCTGGACGGGTGGATGGCGAATAGCGCGATGCCGTTGCTCGTTCGTATTGACGGGCTCGCCTGGCTTGGACAGCAACTATCCGGTGCGCGATTTAGCAAAGTGCGCGGAGCGCGTTTGCAGGAACTGATGCAGACGCTGATTCAAGCGCTGCCGGATGAACTTCCACACCACCCGGTGCAGCCTGCAACGCGCGCGCAACGGGCGACACTTCGGCAGGCAGCGTTCTTCCGTCTGGAGGACCCCAAGATTGGAGAACTCCGTCGGGTGGGACGAGTGCGTGCGATTATTGGGCAGTACCTGCGCAGTCGTACATTTGCGAAGGGTTCCGGAATGATGCCGGTGATGGGTGATCGTTGGCCCTCAGCAGACTTTGCCGCTATTGATCAAGTGCATTCGTTGACGGAT
>JBBAOD010000187.1:0-5269 GCA_040401635.1 Phycisphaerales bacterium | reverse complement strand
CGTTCTCGGTGGTGCTTGGAATGATTGCCATCACCTTCACCGGCTTGGCAGACGACATCTGGAAGTTTGATGCTCGCCTGAAGATCGCCGGCCAGTTGGTGGCCGCTGCGGCATTGGCGATTGATGACATCGGAATCAACGTGGCCAGCGGGCTGCTGTCGCCAATCATGGGTAGCCCCAATGCATCGTTGATCGATATGGGCGGATTTGCCATTCAGAATGCCACGGTCTTCTATTGGGTAGGAACCGCGCTGCTGACGGAGTTCGTGCTTGGTGGAAGTAACGCTGCCAATTTGCTGGATGGCCTTGATGGGCTTCTTTCTGGCATCACCGTGGTCATGTGTCTTGGGCTGCTGGCGTTGTCACTATTGATCGTCTACGCATTGCCGCCCGACCTCTCGAACATTGGCGAACTCACCCGATCGATGGCCGGTGCGCGCGTGGTCTTGTGCCTTAGTCTCATGGGCGCGTGTCTGGGATTCTTGGTTTACAACTTCAATCCCGCCACCATTTTCCTTGGGGACGCGGGAAGCCTGCTGATCGGCTTCCTTTCTGTCACCATCATCATGACTTTCGCAAATCTGCAGCCGTTCAGTTGCCCGCTGGTGGTGCGCGCGGTTACAGACAGCGTGCCGACCTTGCCAGGTATGCCCCCGGTTGCGCCCTTGCCCCCCGATGCTGGTTACGAAGGTCATTCCACATTGCTCGTGATGTGTGGCTTGGCGATGTTCGGGCTTCCAATTCTGGATACGGCGCTGGCCATGATTCGTCGTCGGCGCGCGGGCGTTCCGTTCTCTACGCCTGATGCCAACCACCTGCATCACCGCGTGAAACGCGCGTGTGGAGATTCGGTTCGCAAGGCGGTGTGCGCGCTGTATGGCATGGAGTTTGGGCTGGTACTCATTGGTACCGCTACCGGCTTGTACTTACTTGGTCATGGCGGTCGATTGTTGTGGCCGTTCTTGTTCCTGGTGGGCGTATTCATTGTGTTGCTCGCCGTGGCAACGCGCGGTTCCGGCGCAACGCCAACGGGTGGGCGCCGAGTGCCACGCTCTTTGGCGGCCGATGGCGCCAAGCGCCGCACATGAGTAGCCCCGCTGGCCATCTTCCGGTCTTACTTGAATCGATCAGCGAGTTGCTTGGTCCGCCCCCGGGCGGTACGGTGCTCGACTTGACTGCCGGACGCGGTGGTCACGCCGAGGCCCTGGCGCGCTCAGCCGGCGCGGGCGGTCGAATCATGTTGTGCGACCTAGACGCCGGGAATCTGGCCTTTGCCGAGGCCCGGGTTCGAGGCCTCGCCGGGGCAGAGGTTCGTTCCATGCACGGCTCGTTTGCCAACGCGGACCGAGCCATGCTGGCGGCCGGATGGGCTGCCGATCGCGTCCTGGCGGACTTGGGGTTTGCCAGTTCGCAGATGGATGACCCTTCGCGTGGCTTCAGCTTTCAGAACGATGGCGCCCTCGACATGCGGCTTGATCTCTCCCGTGGCGAGACGGCCGCCGATCTGCTGGCCCGGATGTCTGAATCCGCCCTCGCTGACGCGATATTCCAACTGGGCGAGGATCCGTTTGCCCGTCGAATTGCTCGGACCATTGTGGAACGCCGGAGCAGGGCGCCGTTTCGGACCACCCACGAACTGGCCATCGCCGTGAGCGCCGCCTATGGGCCCAAGGCGCGCGAGAGCCGCATGCACCCCGCCACCCGGACCTTCATGGCGCTCCGCATCATGGTCAATGACGAATTGGGCGCTTTACGAGGCCTTCTTGAGGCATTTCGAGCGACTGCAAGCAAGTTTCCCAGCACCACCTGGCTCAACCCCATGGCCCGTCTTGGGGTGATTTCGTTCCACAGCCTGGAGGACCGGCTGGTGAAACACGCGTTCGTGGAGTGGGAAACAGCCGGGCTTGGCCAGCGTGTCACCCGAAAGCCGGTCGAGGCATCCGATGCAGAGTTGCGCGCCAACCCGCGCGCTCGGAGCGCCAAGTTGCGCGTCTTTGAATTTGCTTCCGAAATCGGTGCTGTGCGCTGATGGATTTCCGCTTTCCCTGCCGATGAACTCGATGGCGTGCAGCCATCGGGTGGCATGCATTGCCGAAACGGATTTCGGCTTCATTCAGCCAAAAAGGTACGTAATGACTCGTGAGAACAAGCTGGCCCTCGTCATTGGTTTCGGACTCATGCTCTTTGTCGGGATTCTGGTCTCCGACCATTTCTCGGCGCAGCGCTTTGATCCGGCAACTGTTGCCCAAGTAGAGGATGCAGCTGCCGTCGAGACCATTCAGCTTGACGCCTTCAGTACGGACGCGTTGGTTGCCCAGGGCGGCGGCGTGGACCTTGCCAAGGACGGCGCCAGCGCGCTGCCTGATGCAACCGACCTGACCGGCGGCGAGCAACTCGCGGTCGATCCGGCTCCCCTGACCGTCGAAGTCGCCAAGGCCGATGGCACGCCAGTGCGTTTCCATAAGGTTCAAAAGGGCGAGACCTACTGGTCGATCGCTGCCCGCGAGTACGGCGACGGTTCGCTCGCCAACAAGCTTCAGGACTACAACAAGGCAGTTGCTCCGGACGCTGCGAAGTTGGCGCTCAACTCTGACCTACGCATTCCTTCCATCGAAGTGCTGAAGCCAGGTGCGACCGCTCGGACGGTTGCTGATGGCGCAGTGGCGAAGGCCACCCCAGAGGCACCAATGGCTGCTCGGGTTACTGCGACTTACAAGATTCAGAAGGGTGACACCCCGTACGCCATCGCGCGCAAGCAGGGTGTCAAGGTTGCCGAACTCCTCAAGTACAACGGCATCAAAGATCCGTCCGCGCTCAAGCCAGGGCAGACGCTGAAGATTCCGACGAAGGGTTGATGGGTTGATGGATTGATGGCCTCCCTGAGCACTACCCGCTATGCGCCTCTTCTCCAAGCTCTTTCTCATCATGATTGCTCTCGGCGCGATGGGCCTTGGCCTGCTCGCACTCCGTCAGCAACGCTACGAAGTCTCCAATGAGATTTCTCGAGCGCACAATCGGATTGTGGAGCAAGAACGCGCGCAGTGGCGCATGCGAGCGGATGTTGCAAGTCGGAGCGACCCCGCTGACATTCGCGCCTACGCCAGCAAATGGAAATTGGACTTGATTCCTGCCGGCGAATCCACCGTGCTGGCGTCCACGCCTGCCGAAGGCGCGCTTGGTGAGCAAGTAGTGGCCAAAGTGGTGAGTTCAGAAGTTGCACCGAAGCCGGTCACTGCAAAGAAGTCGCGTGGATCCAAGTCATCCACCACTGGTAAAGCGAAGGCAGGCACGCGTGAACGCTGAAGGCACTCCGGAGCTCCAATCAGACGCAGCATCCATTACGAGTGCTGATCAATCATTACGTACTCGTCGTTGGGCCAGGGTGCTGGTGACCTGTACTGCCATCGCGCTCACGCTGACTGTTGCGCGCGTGACACAATTGAAATTGCTGCCACCTGCGGAGCTTGATCGTGCCGCCGGACGTCGTACCAGCGAGCGCAAGGAACTTGCGCAGCGCGGCGAAGTGCTGGACCAGCGCGGTCGCCCACTCGCCATGAGTTTGGTTGGATACAAGCTGTATTGTGATCCAGCGTTCATCTACGAAAGTGGTTGGGATAAGGCAAAGAAGGCCTCAACGACTGATCAGAATGCGGTCGCTGAATGTGACCCGTTCCGCGACGCGGCCATTGCGCTCGCTCCAGTCCTGCGTCTGGCGCCACAGGCGATCGACGAGCTCCTGAAGAAAAATGCCGAGCGCCGCTACGTGGTACTCGCCCAAGAGATTGACGAAGCACAGGTTGACGCGCTGCGGCACCTCGATATTGACGGCGTGGGGCTTGAGACAAAATTGGTGCGCAACTATCCATCCGGAACACTTGCCAACCAGTTGATTGGCAAAGTCGGATTCGAGCACACCGGCCAAGCAGGCGTGGAATTCTCCTTCAACAAGGAGTTGGCGCCAGTTGATGGACATGTAAAGGCGTTGCGCGACGCCTTTGGTCGCACCCTGTGGATCAACCGTGACGACTACGTCCCTGGTGATGATGGACAAGATGTTCGTCTCTCCATTGACTTGGCGGTGCAAGAAATCGCCGAACGGCACCTTGATCGAGCCGTCAAGCAGTACAACGCGGGCGGCGGGCGAGTCATTGTGCTTGACTCTTGCAATGGCGACATCCTGGCCATGGCTGACTTCCTGCAGGATCGCCCGGGTTGGAAAGAAGCCACCCAAGATCCATCACGCAAGATTCATCCATCATTGGGTCGCAATCGCAACTTCACTGACCCGTATGAGCCTGGCTCAACGATGAAGAGTTTCGTGTGGGCGCGCGCCACCCAGCTTGGTCTTGCCAAGCCCACCGACATCATCCAGATGCCGGTTGGATCACCGGTAGTCACTCCGTTTGGCCGTGTCATCCACAATGCGGCGGGAGATCCATACAAGTCATATTCATGGAAAGATGTGCTCGTTCACAGTGTGAATACGGGCATGGTGACTGTTGGGCTTCGCATGAGCCACGCCCAGATGCAGGAGATGGTCCGTGACTTCGGATTCGGCACCAAAGTTGCCATCGGTATTCCCGGCGAGAGTGCGGGCATCATTACGCCGCCATCGCGTTGGTCTGGTTACACGCAGTCATCGGTTGCGTTCGGCCATGAAATTGCAGTGACGCCGATCCAGATGGTCCGTGCGTTCAGCGCATTCGCTCGAGCGGACGGCACCATGGTGGCACCACGGTTGGTCTTGCCGCGCGGCACGACCACCAGCGACGATTGGCTTCCCGGTTCCAAGCGTGTCATCGACACCAACGTGCTTGTTGAGGCGAAGGATGCTATGTCCAGCGTTGTTGCGGAGGGCACTGGGCGCAAAGCTCAGAGTGACAAGTACCGCATGTACGGAAAGACTGGTACAGCGGAACTATCCATACCCGGTGTGAAGGGCTATGACCGCAGTCGCTATACGGCCAGCTTTATTGCGGCAGCGCCTCTGGAGCAATCACGCTTAGTGGTGCTGTGTGTGATTGACGATCCGGACAAGAAGAAGGGGCACTTCGGCGGACTTCTCGCAGCGCCGGTGGTGCGCGATGTTGTCACCGAGACGCTTGAGTACCTTGGAGTTCCATACGACCAGGTACAAGAGAAGCGCGCCAAGGCCGCCAGCAAAGTCGCCGCGCGCTGACCGCCAGCGGAACGGGTTCCAAACCTTGGTTGTTAACGTGATTTCCGTGTTCGAGCCCCCGCAGTGAGCACGGGATCCTCGGTAAGCGGC
>JBBAOD010000186.1:0-5295 GCA_040401635.1 Phycisphaerales bacterium | reverse complement strand
CACGCCACGGACTTGGTGTGGCTGTTCTTGGCATTTGAACTGTGCTCACTTCCCACGTACGTCTTGGTAGCCATCGGTCGCGGTGCTGACCGCAGTATGGAAGCGGCCATCAAGTACTTCTTCTTGGGCGCCATGAGTACGGCCACCCTGCTGCTCGGCTTTGCGTTCCTCTACGGCGCAACTGGCACCCTGGAACTCAGCGCCATGCGCGAGTCATTCCAGATGCAGGCTCAGACAGGCGGCATTGGCAGCGTGGCGATCGTTGGCATGCTGCTGGCCGTGATTGGCATCTGCTTCAAGCTGGCCGCGGTTCCGATGCACTTCTACGCGCCGGATGTCTATGAAGGGGCCTCCAGCCCGGTGGCTGCGTTCATCAGTTTCGTGCCGAAAGTTCAAGGGTTTGTCACGCTCATCGTCCTCCTCGGCACTGTCGGTTGGAGCGCCAACGGGGACAGCAGCATTCCGCCAGTCATCGCCGCGGTGCTGTGGATGATTGCGGTGCTCACCATGACGCTCGGCAACATCGGCGCGCTCCTGCAACGCTCGGCCAAGCGCATGCTGGCGTACAGCTCGATCGCCAATTCCGGCTACATGCTGGTTGGCATTCTGGCTGGACCAACCATTGGTATTGATGCCACGCTTCTCTATCTCTTGACCTACGGCGTGGCCAATCTGGCAACCTTTGGTTCGTTGGCTGCCATCGAACGCAATGGGCATGAGGTGGATTCCATTGATGACCTCGCGGGTCTGCGCGTGCGTGCCCCGATGGTTGCAGCGGCGCTTGCTATCGGCGCGCTGAGCCTCACCGGCATCCCGCCCCTCCTTGGGTTCTGGGGAAAGCTTGACCTCTTCGTGTCCAGCGCCGAAAGTCATCAGCGCACCTTGCTAGTAATCATGGCGCTCAATAGCGGCGTGGCTGCGTTCTACTACCTGCGCTTGGTGGCGATGCCATTCGTGCAGGAGCCAACGCCACGAACGCAAGGCGTCTTACCGGTTCCGTCGGTGTGGCCGCGGCTCAGCGCGCTGATCTTTGCGGCTGGGTGCATTGCCCTGCCGTTCTTTGCTAATCAACTGAAGGGCGAGGCCGCAGCCGCGGCGCGCACGGATCTTGACAAGCAGGCGACCGTGGCACAATCGGTCGAGAAGTAAGTAACGCCTTCAGCACCCCCAGAATCGGCACATTTCGGTGTTCTGTTCCTGTGCTGGTTGTGCGTAAATGACGTGGATCTCTGCACGAATCGCCTCCATGCCTTCGGGTGGAATTTTCGCTATGATCTCTCCTTCCACTGCAGCAATGCAGGCGGACACGCGACCGTAGCTCAATTGGATAGAGCATCGGTCTACGAAACCGAAGGTTGGAGGTTCGAGCCCTCCCGGTCGCGCTTGAAACGCCCTTGGCATAACGCCAGGGGCGTTTCTCTTTACCAGCCAGACCTGCTGAGTCCAGCTGCATCAGTTCACTGCGCCAGACTTGTGCGGCAACGTTGAAGGTCGATGGGAGCCCAACTTAAATCAGCAGATCAATTGCCAACCCTGCAACCGTGGGGATAAAGTGAGTAAGACCGGTTTCCTAGCAATGACAGGTGATTGCTTCATGCAGTTGGTGTGGCTCAAACGCGATTTACGAACTCAGGACCACGCTCCGCTCGCGGAAGCGCAGGCGTCAACTCAGCCCTACCGCGTCATCTTTATCTTCGAGCCGAGTTTAATTTCGCATCCCGACTGCTCGCTGCGGCATTTGCGATTTCAGTGGCAATCGATTCTTGATATGAGAAGTCGCTGGGCTGGCATTGGGCGGACGGTTGACGTTTTTTGGGGGGAGGCCGATGCGGTGTTTGGCTGGTTGATGGAGAAGTTTCCAGTTTCAAAGGTCTTGTCGTATCAGGAATCGGGCATTCAGAAAACCTTCACTCGTGACCAGACCATGCGGAAGATGTTCGCGGCGCGGCGCGTGCTCTGGACGGAATTTGGGCGCAACGGAGTAACCAGAGGAATCAAGGATCGAGTGGGTTGGGACAAGCGATGGTTTGAGGTCATGAGTCGGCCAGTGATTGTGAATGACTATCAACAGGCGACGGATTCGCAGCGAGAAGTCTTGTCTCATCCGTTCGCGCCGCCAGCGGAAATGATCCAAGATTGGAACACACCGACGGCGGGCATGCAGGTCGGTGGCGAGACATTGGCGCAGCAGTATCTCCAGGGATTCCTGACCGAGCGCCACAAGACCTACCACTTTCACATTTCAAAACCGTTGCTCAGCCGGAAGTCTTGCAGCCGATTGTCGGTATATCTCGCCTGGGGAAATCTGTCCATCAAACAGGTATATCAAGCCGCAAAGTCAAAGCCAAAGGAACAAATAAATAGCAAGGCGATGACTGGTTTCTTGTCACGCATAAAGTGGCACGACCACTTCGTACAAAAGTTTGAGCAGGAATGCACCTATGAGTTTCGCGCAGTGAACCGGTCATTTGAAGATTTAGGCGCGCAGAACAACGCGCAACTGCTGCGCGCTTGGCAAGAGGGCAACACCGGGTATCCCCTGGTGGACGCGAACATGCGTGCGCTTGCCGCTACGGGTTGGATCAACTTTCGAATGCGCGCCATGCTGGTGAGTTTTTTATCCCACCACTTGAATATTGATTGGCGCCAAGGGGTTTACCACCTGGCCAAATACTTTCTGGACTACGAACCTGGAATTCACTACACGCAATTTCAAATGCAGGCGGGCACTACGGGAGCAAATACCGTTCGTGTGTACAACCCAGTGAAGAACGGTATTGAGCACGACAGTGCCGGCGAATTTGTGCGATTGTGGGTACCCGAGTTGGCGGCTTTGCCCAATCATTTGATTCATCAGCCTTGGGAAATGTCGGACATGGAGCGTCTGATGTACGGCGTGGAACTTGGCAAGGACTATCCATTTCCCGTAGTTGAGATGCAGGGCAGAAAAAATCCCATGGTGATGCAGATATACGAGCGTAAAAGGACGGAATTTGCCCAAGTGGAAAAGGCGAGGGTGCTGAAGAAGCACAGCAGACCGACTCGCAATTGACTAATTTGCGATTTATCCACGCGCGATTAAAAGTATCAATGTTCCGTGCAAGTCCCCCGCCTACTGTTCTTTACCGTTTGCAAGGGTGTGCATTAAACGGCGTTTATCAATCGTTCGACAAGAGGAGTACTCACACGTCATGACGCTCATTCACAAACCAGGAACAACTTGGAACGAGGTTTATCAGCGGGCGCGCATGGCGGCTCCGGAGGCATTTGATGCTCACCGAATTGCGAATCTGATTGGCGGAGAGTGGACCTTTGTTGGCGAAACGAAACCACATCCTCTTGCTATTGATGGAAGCTTCATACCGGGACCGCCGCGCATCAGTCGCGAAATCGCGATCACCGCGGTGGAGCAGGCGGCGCGACAAGACGCCGAATGGTCAAAGGTGCCCCTTGAGGTCAGGAAGGAACGAGTGCAGCAAGCACTCGTACTGTTGCGTGAGCATCGCGAAATCATCGCCCTCTTGTTGATGTGGGAAATCGGCAAGCCTTGGCGCCTGGCTTGTGCAGACTTCGATCGCTGCGTTGACGGAATTGATTGGTATCTCTCCAACATTGACAGGCAGATGCAGGGGCGCACTTCCTTGCATGGGCCTGTTTCAAACATTGCTTCTTGGAACTACCCGCTCAGCGTGCTGGTGCACGCTGAATTGGCGCAGTTGTTGGCGGGCAATGCCGTCATGGCAAAGACCCCATCACAAGGTGGATTCCATGCCTTGACACTTTCGCACGCCTTGATGGCGCGCGCTGGTCTGCCAGTGACTCTTCTTTCCGGAGTTGGCGGCGACCTCAGCGATGCGCTCATTTCCTCGCCACAACTTGGCGCTCTTGCATTTGTGGGTGGTCGTTCAAACGGCCGCAAAGCGGCCAGCACCTTGGCCGACCTTCGCCGCAGACACATCCTTGAGCAGGAGGGTCTCAACACGTGGGGCATCTGGAATTTTTCGCAATGGCCGCTACTTGCGGGCCATCTGAAAAAGGGCTTTGAGTATGCCAAGCAACGATGCACCGCTTATCCGCGCTATGTGGTGCAGCGCCGGTTGTTGCCTGATTTTCTTACTACGTACAACAGCGTCATTGGGTCGCTTCAGTTTGGTAACCCGTTCGCGGTGGAATCGGCCACGGACCCACTGCCAAATTTGGACTTTGGTCCGGTGATTTCGCAATCAAAGGCAAACGATCTCCGTGCCCGTTACGACGAGGCGATCAGCGCCGGCGGTATTCCCCTGATCCACGGTGATTTGCGCACCGGACGGTTCATCGACGGTCAGGATCAATCGGCGTACGTCGCGCCAGCGTGCGTACTGAATCCTCCAACTTCATGGGGATTTCACCACAGTGAGCCGTTTGGACCAATCGACTCGATTGTGATTGTGGATACCGAATCAGAGCTACTTTCCGCGATGAATGTTTCAAACGGCGCATTGGTCGCTTCGATTGCCACTGATGACCCGGCGTTTGCCGAGCGGCTGCGACCCGATGTGCAGTCCTTCAAGTTTGGGGTGAACACGCCGCGCAGTCGTGGCGACCGCGAAGAGGTGTTTGGCGGACGCGGTGCCTCATGGCGTGGTGCGTTTGTTGGCGGTGATTTGCTCATTGATGCATTTACCGATGGCGAGACTTCGCTCTACGGAAACTTCCCGAACGGATCGTTGTACCCACCCAACGCCTGAATATCTCCAGCATGCACTGCCAGTCAACTTCCCAACACAGCGGCGGACGGCCCCATGCTTGCAATGGAGCCATTGAGCAGCGCGTGGAGACTCCCTGATGCATCAGCAACTCATCGCATCCAATTTTCGCCGTGGCGCTTCTTTCACTTACAGCATCCACGATCGCCCTCTTCACCCGACCACGCGAGGCCTATCGCGGGTTCTGGCTCATGCTTGGTTTGTGGGGCATTCTTGATGGTGTGATTGTGTGGCCATCGCTGTTGCAAGAGCCAATGGCGCTGGCTGACTTGCGCGTGGTGCTTGGCATCAATCTGCTTCTGCAATGTATTTACTTACCCACTGGAATAATCATGGCCACGCGCGCCAAGCCACTCGTGAAGGGATTTGGCTTTGGCATATTGGTGTCAGCGATTCCGCTTGGCATTATTGATGCCATCTTTTATCTGCGCTTGAGCGCACAATAGAAGACATCAAATTAGCCGATGCGCACCTCAAAAAGAAGAGTGCACGGGTTGAACCCGTGCACTCTTGAATACAAACTACTTACCGACGAGCAGGATTAGCG
>JBBAOD010000185.1:872-5300 GCA_040401635.1 Phycisphaerales bacterium | reverse complement strand
GCCTTGGGCTCAACCACTAGCACCAGCATGTCGGGGCCATCAAGGAAGTACGTCACACGCGAGAGATCTCCCGCATTCGCCTTGGTGGGATCAGCCGCCGGAACGAAAGTGGCGCGGTTGGCGCCCGCCTTCTCCAAGACCAGCAGCATCGGCTCGACGCGCTTGGGGTCTGGTTCAAAGTTTCCGTGCACGTGCATCTGCCGAAGAATCACGCGATCCTTCTCAGCAACGATCTGCGTGAATTCATAGAACGGCACAGCGCCATTACCAAGGATGCGACGGAACGAGCCAAGCATGGATGATCCGCGCGGAGCCATCCAGTGCTCTTCAATCATGGCGCCGTTGGCCTGCGCTTGCGTCCATGCGCCGGTCATGAATGCGAGCGGCTCGAGCGCGGCGCTTGTCTTGGGGGCGGCGGGCGAAGCCGCAGCGGATGCAGTTGCAGCTGGCGCAGCCTGAGCGGCCGGCGTTGGTGCAGGCGCCGGAGCAGCAGCGCATGAAATGAGCGAGGCGCAAGCGAGGGTCAAGGCGGCACGAATGATCATGTGGAACTCGGCGAGTGAACTGAAAGAGACGCGCCCCGACAGTCGGGGCGCGCGAGACACTCTACAGATTTGCAGTCAGCCCGTCACTTACGGGCACGAACCCCAATCACCGAGCAACCGACCAAGGTCTGCGCCATCAACGACGCCACTTCCGTCAATGTCGCTGGCCGTGGATTGACCCCAATCACCCAAGAGCTTGCCAAGGTCAGCCCCGTTCACGGTGTTGTCGCCGTTCAGGTCGGCCACGCACGATCCGGCGCTTGGGCGCAGGTCGAGCACAAACGGCGAGGTGCCGAATGGTCCGCGCGCGGTGCCAGTGATCGTCAATCCGTCAGCCGAAATGCTGAGCGGCAGTGCCAAACGGACGCCGTCCGGCATGGTCACGCCGAACTCAGCGGCGTAGTCTTCCATCGCCACATAGCCGCGGCCCTGAATCCAGATGTAGCCCTCGCCCAAGGCGGCGGCAACACCCATGAAGCACAGAATCTTGCTGCCGTCGGGATTCATGGCAGTGGCTCCGCCAACGCCAGGAATTGGCTGCACGCCAAGCGATTGATAGCCAGTCGCCGCGCTCCAACGCCACGGGGCACCGGCGTCAATGCTGCTTCGACCCAACCCAGCAAGCCAGACGCCATTACCGCTGACGGCACTGACTTCAGATAACTTCGTGGGAGTGGCGAGGCCATTGGTTAGCACGGTAGCGACGTAGTTCCCCGAAGAATTCTTGACCCACACGCATCCTTGGCGCCAGCCGTTGTAGTCATCGTTCCATCCAGCCACAACGGTTCCATCATCGCTGATGTCATTGGCGCGGGTCGGCTTGAAAAAGTACTTGGTTGGCATCAACTTGATGGTGTCGGTGGCGGAGTCCCACACGAACCCATTCCCAGAACAACCGTTCCAAACCAATCCGCATACGAACGATGCTGTGGGATTCATGCCCCACGCGCCATCGCGCTCTCTGTCACAGTGCGATCCAAGACTCCCCACCGCTGGGTCGTAGACGACCGTATTGATGTTGTACAACGTGGCCTCGGCCTTCGAAACACCATTCAAGTCGACCAACGTGCTGCAGGTCATCACTGCTCCATCACTGGTGATGCACGGGTTTCCACCAAGACCTTGTCCGGGCGGAAGCGACTCCTCAAGTGCAACCACCCAGGTGTCCCGAGTCCAATACCAGTAGTGCGAATTATCTTGACCGGCCACCACCGTGCCGTTGGCGCTACTGTCATAGGCGTATGCATATGGAACTGCTCCGAGGAGGAACAGTTCGCCGGCGTGCGTCGAGGCAATGAAGGACGCGGAGGCGGCAACGGCAAAGGCGGTGAGTGCTCGGTTCATGGGGGAGTTGCAGTTCGTTTGAAAAGTCCACAGGTCAGGTACTATCAAGATACGCCGCAAAATCAACATTCCCTAGGGAAAACATCAACTTCAATGACAATTTTCGCTTCTCACTCACCGTCCCGGGTTTCCCGCGCAACTCAATGCCTGAGCCGCGCTCCCTTGCCCACCGTAGTGATCGCTTTGGGACTGGCACTGCTCGCTGGGTGCACCACCGCCAACACACAAGCGCTGATCGGTCATGAGTGGCGCTGTACACGGATTGGATCACGGACACTCACCGAGGACCGCACGCCAACGCTCCTCATGACCGCCGAAGGAAAGGCCAGCGGGTTTGCCGGCGTCAATCGATGGTTTGGAACGTACTCGGTCGACGGGTCAACTTTGAAATTTGGAATGATGGGCATGACGCGGATGGCGGGACCTCCGGATCGAATGCAGCTTGAGCAAACATACGCCGATGCGCTTGCTACGGTCACACGCTGGTCGGTGAGTAGCGGACGTCTGCAAATGTCCGACAGTAATGCATTGGTTCTCGAATTTGTAAACGCTCAGTAAAAAGCAGTTGGCGCGCGGTGTGGAAGCCGCGCGCCAACTGTGATATCCCAACAATCTTCTATCAGGAACGCTTATGGGCACGGACCCCAAGCGCCGAGCAGTGCTGCCAAGTCGGCACCACCGACCGTCCCATCACCAGTGAGGTCCGCCGGGCAGCTGCCGCTGCATAGGCCCCACGCTCCAAGCAGTGCTGCGAGGTCTGCGCCGCCGACGACACGGTCACCAGTCAGGTCCGCCGGGCACGGAGCCGCGCCGAGGTCAATCTTGGCGATGGTGTTGATACTGTTAACCGAATCGCCAGCACGAAGGACCAGTTGCCCGGCTGCATTGAGACCCGTGTTGATTCCATTGCCAGACACACCGGTGCCGCCGATGAGCGTGAGCTGGTTGCATGCAGTGCCCGTGAAGTTGGTGTCGCCAGACTTCGCGATGACTCGGAGCCCGGTGACCTCGTCCCACGCGAAGATCGCGACATTGGATGTTGCGCCAACATTGAAAGCATTGGCGAACACCACGACGCCGGAATCACTGATGCACACCGACGAACTACCGGCAATGCCAGCGTAGGTGGCTCCGGCAATGCCGGGAATTGCATCGAGTGAGCGGGCGATTACCACCACGGTGCCGTTCGCCTTGCGGACGGCAAGGAAACTGCTACCGATCGTGGAATCGGTGATGCTGGTGCCATCGGCATTCATCAAGATGCCTTCATAGGCGTACATACCGTTGTTGTTCATCACCGAATTGGCGCCGGTGGACTGGAACACCAGACCAGAGATACCAGGCACAGAATCTCCCTTGCGCAACAGCATGGTGAAGACGCCGTTCTTTGCGGAGAATGTTGCTGAATCGTTGATGCCAACTGTTGCGCCGGACCCGCCGAGGCTTGAGCGGAATACGATTGATCCGTCATTCATCAGCGGGTGCTGAGCCAACGTGATCGGAGCCGTGGTGGCCGTCACAAGACTCTGGAAGTTCAGAGTCGGGTAGCCCGGGATCGGACTTCCCTTACGAGCGAAGATCTCGAGACCGTTGCCCCATGCGTTCGTCAGGTAGACGGTGTCGTTGGACGTGGTAATGCCACTCGCCGCAGCTAACTTGCCAGTGAGGACGACATTGTTGCCATTGCACGCCATTCCGAAGGTGTCTGGCTGGAAGACTGTTCCGTCAGTGAAACCAGGGGCCGCATCACCTTTGCGAATGACCACCGACTTGCCCGATGGTCCCATCCACATGACAGCGGAATTATTCTGCGTCACGCCCGCGGCGGTGACCACGCCGGTGCCGGTCAGCGCTGCACTGACAAGTGCGTTGCCATCGTTGTTGACGTACTGCGGGCTGCCTGCAGACACTGACATGACCACGCCGGTACCCGCTGGGTATGCGTCGCCGCCGCGGTAGGTGATGTAGTTGTTTGTGCCAGTGGAATCACGCCACATCCAGAATGGGCTGGTGGTGGTGGTGACGCCAGTACCGTTCAAGTTGCCGGTGATCAGAATTGCACCGTTGGCGCACTCGTACTGCGCACTTCCCAGACCGTTGGTTCCGGTAGTGGTGTTGCACACTAGGCCAGCGGCGAGTCCGCTTGGTAACGCGTTACCTGCGCGAGCGATCTGTGTGAGACCAGCTCCGCCCGTACTGCCGGTGACGAAGATTTGCGTGTTGTTTGGAGCAGTCGTCTGAAGACCCGTTCCGGCAAGCTGGCCGCGGAAGGTCACGATGCCCGTTGGCCCGATCACGGGGTTGTTGAATTGGTTGGGAACCCACTGCGCATCCGCTGGGACGCCCGGGATGCTGGTGAGGCCGGCAGGGTTTCCGTCAGTCTTTGCAATGTTGGTCCATGTTCCATCAGCGAACGTGGAGGCGGTGGCGGTCAGCGCCATGATCATGGTGGTGAGTGAGCGAGTGCGAAGCATGAATCAAACCTTTCGTGAGGTGTTGGGTACCAACGATGCAGAAGCGACGAGTCAGCCCTCACGTA
>JBBAOD010000185.1:0-862 GCA_040401635.1 Phycisphaerales bacterium | reverse complement strand
CGTTCGGGTCCACACAAACAAGAACGTAATCTATTACTCGAACCGATCAACCTTTCCCTAAACAAACTGTAAGACTTTGTTGGAAATTGAAATTATCGGAACTTGGCGACGGGTTCGAACCGCACCAATGGTGCCAACATCCGTGACGATTGATTGCGAAACCCCGTGAAATTACTGCCCGAGCGCGCGCAATACCACCGTTGCGTACGCCCCGCGCGGCAGCGAGAAGCGAACGGATACTGCTCGTGAGCCTCGCTCGGTAGAGTCGTCGACATCGGGTTCCACTACGAGCCCGGCGGCGCGGGCGAGGAGTGGCCGGAGTGCGTGACCGAAGCGGAGGGCGGCGATCCCTGGGACGACCAGCGCGGCGGTTGTGAGCCCTTCCGCGGTGATTGCCTCTTGCCACGCATCACCCCACGGCGCAGCGAATTCAGTTTCAGGGCTCAGCATGGGAGCTTCGCAGGTCAGCCAGCTGGTGGGGAATTCAGCGGGACGCGGGAAGAGCAGCGGACCGAAGTCATCGGACGCCTCAATGGTGCGCCACTCCTGCGCGGGCAAGGCGCGCACCATGCGACGGGCGCCGTCGTTCCATAGGAAGCTCTGGTACGCCTCAATGCACATGCCGCGCAAGAACGGGCGCAGCGCCATGAATGCGGCGTCGGGTTCGGAGCCAGTAGCGAGACGTTCGAATGGTCGGCGGTCCGGGCACTCGGGTAGCTCTGCGGCGAGGCGCTTCCAATTGCCCCAGTGCGCGGCGCACAGGCGCGTGAACGCACGTTGCATGCCGGAGTCTTTACGCGCGGGGGTTCCAATGGCAAGGCGCAGGGCGCCGAGCGGGTTGCCGGCGATGAGTGGGCGAGCT
>JBBAOD010000184.1:0-5414 GCA_040401635.1 Phycisphaerales bacterium | reverse complement strand
CTGTATACCGGCAACCGTATCGTGGGTTCGAATCCCACCCTGTCCGCCTGAAACAAGCGGGAGACGACCGATTGGTCGTCTCCCGCTGTTGTTTTTAGCATGTCAAGCGAGTGTCGCCGCTTTAGTTACCGCGTCGACGGCGGCCGTTCAGACCCATGAGCGCAAGCGCGGCCAAGGCGCCCGGCGCAGGAACTGCTCCCCACGTGAACTGCACTTGGGACTGCGCGGACATGGAATTGGCGAGGTAATCACTGTTGAACTTGTAATTGCCGGCCGCCAAGACGAAGGTCGAGGTGCCGCTGGGGGTTTGACCGAAATCACCACCCACCGAAGTGAATGCGCCAGCATTGAAGGCCAGGCTGTGCGCGATGGCGCCGCCCACGTTCTGAACACTCCAACTACCCATGCGATTGGTTTGGGTCCAATTCCATGTGACGGTCAGCAGCACGGCCTCGTTGAAGCTGTAGAGGGCAGACGAGTTGCCCTCGCCATCGACGCCACCAACGACGGCCATGGCCGTATTCATGGTGATGCTGCTTGCCGCCGTGGTGAGGGTGGATGTCACGCTCCCATAGATGCCAGTGGCGAGTTCAGCCGTGATCGCACCGTAGGAGTCGCCAAAGGCGGCGGACGCTTGGTTTGGATCGCTGTAGATCTTGACGTCGGCTGTATAGAGTTCGATTTCAGCAAACGCAGGGCAGGATGCAAATGCGACGCAGGTCAGGGGGAGTAGGGGACGAAATAACATTATGTTCTTGTCTCTCAAGGATTTAAGGCGAACTACTAGGCACGGTCCATGGTGACGCCAAAACGGCACGTCTCTACTAAACAGTCGTAAAAAATCACTCATTTGGATCATCGCCCTACCTCAATTGTGAAATTCTTGAGAGCATTGTTAATTATGGGATCTACCCGCCGCCACCGATTCACCCGCGTTCATTGCTTGGTCCTGCCACCCTCGGTGCTGTTTGCCGTGACCGCTGCCCAAGCGCAGGTGATCAGTGCGCAGTCCGCAGCGACGCTTAACCCGGCAGACTTCCGGGCGAGTACGCGCCTCCAGTACGGTCTGACGCAGCCGCAGACATACCAGGGGGCGATCCTTGGTGGTGCTCGCATCAACTCGGATCAACAGGCGGTGATTGCGGCCGACGGCGGATTCACCGCAAGCACAAATCCTCCATTTTGGAGTCAGGCCGCTGGAAATACGTTCCAGTTGTCATACACCGCGTCCACACAGACGCTGACCATGCGCGTCTTGCGTCCGTCAGGCGCTCAGCAGTTCTCGATCAGCGACACCGTGAACTTCACCGGAGCCGGTGGTCTCAATCTGGATTTCGCAGCCCTTAACCTCTCCACCTTTGGTGGAATCCAGTTAACGTCGGCCGGGCACACAGTGGCCCTTGGACCAAACGGTCTTCCGTGGAGTAGCACCGACCTGGCGCGCTCCACCCTCACTGGTTGGAATCTCGGCGCCGATTGGGGCATGACCGGTTCTGTACTGTTCCGTGCTGGTGGTGACGCTGTGCCCCGTCTGCAGGGGGACATCTTGGCACCGGGGCTTGCGTACCAGCTCAGTCATGTCAGTGGCGACCCTCGACAGCAGGTTTACAACTACGGAATCATTTCCGACATGGTTGTGTCGGATACGGATTTCCTGCAATCGACCTTCGGCGGTACTGATGGAATCATTGAAGCCGACATCAGTTCCGCGGCAGCGGTGACCTTTGATATTGCAAGTAATCAGCAGTATTCGGGCAGCATCACTGACCTCACCACCAGTCTGGTTGCCAGCCAGTACCGCGGTACCGCCAGCCTGGTAAAGCGCGGTGCCGGAACGCTGACCTTGACGGAGGCAAGCACCTATTCCGGTGACACCACTATTGAAGACGGAGCGCTCGCGATCACTTCCAGTGATCAGCTTGGTGCTGGGGAGATCATCTTTGGCGACGGGTCAGGAGTGGGAACGCCAGTCCTTGCCGTGGACTTGGCAGGCGGTACCGACACACTGACACGCGATGTTCGGGCTGTCAACGCCGATGTCACGCTTGACATTGCGCCAGGAACACTAACGGTTGCAGGCACGATCTTTGATGTCGGCGCCAACGACGTGGTGAAGCTCGGCGCGGGCACGTTGGTACTCAACCTTGCTGGCGGCTACGGCGGAGTCTTGGATGTGCAGGATGGCACGGTTGCAGTCGGCGGTACTGGTGCCGTTGGCGATGCCGGAGTCCGCATCGGGGCTGCATCGGTGCGCTTTGATATCGACTTCAGCAGCGCAGCGGGCCAAGATTTGGCAGTCCTCGGTGACGCCACGGTGTACAGCGATACGAACTCCACGCTTGAGTGGAACACCGCCATGACATCCGCCGCGACTGATTCGTTAGAAGTGCGCGGCCTCACCATGATTCTCAACGGCGACGCCTCCGCTCTGCTTGGCGGACTTGATGTCAATGACACGCACTTCACCATGGATGGCGGGCACATTGGAAGTTCAGTCATTGGACGCGGCGGATCATTCATCGATGCATCCGGAACGATTGACGGTGACCTGACGATCAATGACGCAGCGCTCTCAGCAAGCGGTGGTGACGGAAGCCGGCCGGGAGCATTGAATGTCGGCGGCAGTCTTTCGCTTGCGGCCGCAGCGACATTGCGGGCCAATCTCTTCCTGACGGAAAGTGCTGTTGATCAGCGCGAATCCGATCGAGTGACGGTTGTGGGAAGTGCGTCAATGGGTGGTGCGCTGGTGGCTGTCCACAATGCAAATCTCGCACCGGGGGCACTCATCCCCGGTGTTGGAGTCACCAAGACATGGCAGCTGATCTCATCGCCTGGAACCGGTACAGGTGCATTCAGTTCAGCAACGCTTCTGCTCTTCGAACCAGGTTCCGGCGATAGCCAAGCAATTGCGTTGGCAGTCAATGGTTCTGTTTCATTTGCTGCCGTTCGCATCACGACGGTCTTTGACGCGCTTGGCGCCACGATATCCATGACGGGAACCGGGCCACTCCCGCCTGACGAAAGATTTAAGACTCCATGCGGAACGGTGACCGGGGCGGAGATCAACGGTTTGGTCGATCACCTACGGCTCGTTGAAGCAACAGGGACCCCCGACGCTGCTGAGATAGCTGCGCTCTTGCTCTTGGAAAAGCCAGAAGATCTGCCAGCAAGTTACGCCGCCACGCAGCAGCGCAACCCATATGCCACGCCAAGCGTGATCATGGACTCCAACTACATGGCTGGTCAGACCGCCATGCTCCGCCTGATGCAGATGCGTGACGGCGCAATGGGCTCCGCAGCAGTCAAGGCTGCGGATGCCAGCGGTGGCCAAGCACCGCAAGTGCAAGCGCAAGAAGGATTCGGCGCGCCGCTCAACGGCCCAACTCCTGATGAAGGCGCGCGTGCGTGGACCCGTGGCTACGGATTCTGGGAAAATGTTGACGGCGATCCGTGCACCGATTGCGGCTATGACGCATCGATCGGCGCGGCGCTGGTGGGTATGGACTGGGCCGTTGACGGCGGCGGCATCATCGGTGGTTTCGCCGGTCTTGGACCAGGCCAGATCACCATGGATACCGCCTATGGATCGCAGTATGAAAATGTGACCACGGTGATGGCTGGCATCTACGGAAGCTGGGTACCCGCGGGTGGTGGTAGTTACATCTCTGGCTTCGGCATGGGTGGTTACAACGACATTAATCGAACGCGCAACGTCGAGATTGAAACGATCGGCCTGAACCGCACTGCCACATCGTCCAACGACGCGTGGTCGCTCTCCTTCGGTGGCGAGGCGGGCTTGAACCTCAAGGTGAATGATGAGACCACGTTGCAGCCGTATGTCGGCGTGGCATGGGCGCAGTATTGGGGCGGTTCATACAACGAAGATGGCGCCGAAAGTTTGAATCTGCAGGTTGACTCACAGAGTGCCAATCAGTGGCAACCCACGGTCGGCACGCGCTTGCTGCAGGAGTTCAAGATCGGTAGCGACATTCTGACGCCGTACATCGGTGCGGGCTTCATTGCGCAGATTCCGGTTGGCTCTGGATGGACGCCGACCTACACCAGTGACTTCAATCTTGGCGAACCGACCAAGATGGCTAGTTCGCCAGAAGATCGGTACGGCGCCAACTTCCAAGCGGGCATTCAGTTTGCCACGATCAAGGGCGTGACCGCGTACATCGCATTCGACGGCGCAGCGATGACTGACAAGCAGCGGTACGGCGGGCAGGTTGGGTTGCTGGTGCCGTTCTGAGCAGATTTGGCATGGATTATCTGCGGTTCGCAATGGGCGCGAGGTGTTGCGGTTCCCGCTGTCCGTTGGTCGGCATTCCGTTGACAGGGTCATTCGTTCAAAAACAATGTTTTAATTGGTTGCCTTTCAGTCCGTTCGTGACATCTCTAAAGGCAACTCCTTATGGCGCCATCAAGGCGGCCTTTCCCTCACTTCTATTCGCGTTTCCCGGCGCCATAGAACAAGCAATTGGGGTTTCCAGTGAAGCTATCCGTTATCACGTTTGCATCGTTGTCTGTTTCTTTCGCGGCGAACGCTGCAGTAGTCAACGTGTACGTCGATAGTGCCTCCGGTGTCGGCTCTGGTACCAGTTACGGCGCCGCGTATCAGGGAACAATTGCGTGGTCGTACACAAGCGGTAGCACGGCGACGATCGATGTGAACCTGACCAATACGTCGTCGGTCGTTTCCTACCTATTTGCCTTCGTCGTCGGTATGCAGGATTCCAGTTTCGTTGTGACTCAGACTTCGGCACCGAGCCCGTTCAGTCAACTCACTGGCAATGGCCTGAAGGCCACGCCATTTGGCGACTTTGACTGGGGCTCGAGCGCCACTGGCTCATTTAACGGCGGTGGAGGAGGCAATGTTGGTCTGGCGCAAGGAGCGTCGGGGTCCTGGACATTCTCGGTGAGTGGCGCTGCTGCAAGCCTGGCGGCGGTCAACAGTGCTTCGGTGTTCAACGGTGCAAACCAGTGGGACTTCGTGGCGCACATCAAGGGAATCACCAGCGGTAGCGGAACCGTCTCCGAGAAGCTCACGTCCAACCTGATGGGCTCGGTGATGCCCGGGCCGGGCGCACTTGTTGTACTTGCGCTCGCTGGCGTGATGACGCGCCGCCGTCGCGCTTGAATGCGCGCCTAAATACGCGGTGAACGATGCGCTAGAGATCACGGCGATTGTTGTTGGCTTCGCGTGCCAACCGTAGTACCTTTGGAACCTATGAACAGATCGAAACACGCCGGGCGGACTCGTGTACGGAATGCCGTTCGCCATTTCACCGCCGTACTTGCGCTCGCGGTTGCCATGCCGGCGGCTGCTCAGTCGTGTACCGGCGACATCCTCGCTGACGGAGTCATCAACGGGGCTGACCTCGGGGCAATGCTTTCATACTGGGGACCGCGCA
>JBBAOD010000183.1:0-5421 GCA_040401635.1 Phycisphaerales bacterium | reverse complement strand
GGATTCGCCGGAGTGGAACGCGTGTGAAGAACTGTTGGTGCGGTGGATGCGCGCCTCCATCTTGGGCGGTCGCGCGTGGGGCAGCGGCTATTACGGGTGGTCAGTTCCTGCAGGAATTCAGGCATTGGCGTTGAATGTTGCCTGCGCTTGTTGGCTGGCACGTGCGCATGCTGCGGCCGGGCGTCGTGCCGAGCCAGCGCTTGAAGACTTACGCGCGGCGATTGGTCGAGTCGATCGCGCGTGTGGTCGTGCGCCGTGGCTTGGTAGCCGTGCAGAAGCAATGCGAATGAGGTTTCTGCGCGTTGATGACGGATTGCGCCGAGTGGCTGCAGCGGCGCTACTCAACTTGCATTGACGGCGGGCTCGCGTCGACGCATCCGATACCACGAAATTACCAACGGCAACGAGATGAGCCCGAGCGGAATGGTGGTGAACATTTCGCCAAGACTCTCCAGCAGCGCCAGTTGCTTGAATCCGCCGTCGGCGTGTGAAACATCAATTCCACCGCCAGCCATCCAGTTGGCCACCAAGACCGTGGTTGCCTCGCGGAATCCGATGCGTCCAAATGGGTTGAGCATGACAGCAATCGCGGCTACCCCAAGCACCGTGACGGTAGCGAAGGAAAGACCAAGTTCAAGAATTTCTGCAGCGCACCACATGCGCACAATCCACAGGAGAACTTCGACGACACGCAGAATAGTGCCGATCCAGTAGGTGCTTGGCGTGGTGAGCATCCGGGTCCACTCGCCGAAGCGGCGCGTGATGATCGGTAGGTGGGTGAGCCGCTGCAATACGAATCCGCCGATGGCAAGTGCAACAAGCACAAGCGCGGCCCAGCGAACCCCAGGAACGGGAACGATGGCAGTCGCTGCGATGACTGCGCCCAGAGACACCAACACCACCAGCGTCACCGCAATGAACCATGCGGTGGCCTGCATAAATGTCAGACGGTTGGCGAGTAGCGCGTAGGCGTACCGCACCGGAATACCCAGGCGTACGGGGAAGAAATTGCTGGTGGCAGTCACGAACGTCAGCCACTGAATCTCCATGAATCCAAGGCGCCGGACTGGCGCCAACACCATCCAGAACAGTGCGCCGTCGATGATCAAACTCACCGCGGTGGTCAGCGCAATACCGATCACCAGCCACGGGCGTTGCTGCCATGCCGCGCGGACACTTTCAAGAATCCCGGCACGGGTGGGATCAGCAGCTACATCAATGGCGCCTTTCACGACCCATGCCACCAATGCCAGACCAATGAGGAATCCCACCGCCTGCATGGCCGCGCGCTTGGGCGCGAGGAACCGTTTCATCATGGCGCGGAAGCCAGTCAGTTCGGTGGGCTGCTCGTTCATTGGTGGTTTCCTACAGCTTGCGGTGCGCGGCTACGGAAGCGTTCGCGCAGAATGACCCACAGAGCGCGGACGCCATCCGTCCAGCGGATCTTCTTGCCTTCGGCAAAAGTGCGCGGTGAGTATTGCACGGGCACTTCAGCAACATGGATCTGTGCACGCGCCAGTGCGGCGGCAATTTGCGGTTCAATGCCAAAGCGCTCCTCAGAGAGCCAGGGCAGTACGGTTCGCAACACCGGAATGCGCAGCAATTTGTAGCAGCATTCCATGTCATGCACGCCCAGGCTGGTGGCTTGGTTACTGAACCAAGTGAGTATGCGGTTGGCAAGGGCGTGCATGTGGCGGTATCCGCTGCGCTCGGCACCGGTTCCCCAGCGATTTCCAAAGACAGCGCCAATAGACGGACTGCTGAGCGCCGCAAGCAGCGCGGGGAAATCAGCGGGGTCGTATTCCAGGTCTGCATCCTGCACCAGCATGGCATCGCTGTCAGTGGCGCGGGTGAGTACCGCGCTACATCCCGTCATGAGAGCCGCACCTTTACCGCGGTTGTGCGGGTGAACGATGAGCTGCACCGCACCACCCGCGCGCGCCGCGCACTGCACGGTTGCCTGTGCTGCTTCTGCGCGACTGCCATCATCAACCATGATCAGTTGCACGCTCCAGCCGGTGGGCATGGGCGCTTCAAGTACGCGGCGCACAATCTCTCCGAGGGTTGATCCCTCGTTAAAGACAGGCATCACCACGTAGAGAATTGGCATGCTCAGAGCAGTCCTGCGCGGCGCGTCAGGATTGCTGCTCCGGCTTACCGAGCGAAGATCGCATGCTCGTATCAGCCATGATGTTCTGCATCTTGTAGTAGTCCATCAAGCCAAGATTGCCGCTGCGCAGCGCTTCGCTGATGGCTTTGGGAATCTCTGCTTCGGCCAATACCACCAAGGCGCGGTTCTTCTCTGCTTCGGCTTGATGTTCGGCTTCCAATGCCACTGCCAGCGCGCGTCGCTGCTCGGCTTGTGCTTGGAATCGCTTGGTGTCAGCCTCCGCCTGCGCGGTCTGCAGATTGGCACCAATGTTCTCGCCGACATCAATATCAGCAATGTCAATGGAGAGAATTTCGAACGCGGTGCCGGAGTCAAGACCCTTGGCAAGCACGGTCTTGGAAATCTTGTCCGGGTTCTCCAGAACGCTCTTGTGATCCTCGGCGCTACCGATGGTGGAGATGATGCCTTCGCCGACACGAGCGATGATGGTCTCTTCAGTGGCACCACCGACGAGTCGTGCAATGTTGGTTCGCACGGTGACGCGGGCTCGGGCCTTCAACTGGATGCCGTCCTTCGCTACGGCGTCAATGGTCTGACGACCCGACTGCACGCTTGGGCAATCAATGACCTTTGGGTCAACGCTGGTCTTGACAGCGTCAAGAATGTCGCGACCGGCAAGGTCAATGGCAGTGGCGCGGTCCCATGGCAGGTCGATCTTGGCCTTGTCTGCGGCGATCATCGCGCGCACGACACGCTCAATGTTTCCGCCGGCAAGGAAGTGACTCTCCAGTTGATCTGAGTCGATGTCTAGGCCAGCCTTCTTGGCGGAGATGCGGTTGAAGACGATCTCGGTGGGCGAAACCTTGCGCAGGCGCATCATCACCAGTTTCAGCAGGCTGACGGGCGCTCCGGAGAGCCACGCCTGCACCGCGAGCTGGATGTATTGGCTGATGACGATCAGCATTACGAAACCGATCAGCCCGACGATGGCCAACACCACCCAGAAGATGATGTTGAAGTTGGTGCTGGTAGCCGGGGCGACCTGAGCAAGCAAAGTGAATCCGTTGTGAAGTGCGTGTTCCGTAGTCATGCAAGGATCTTAGCCGCGCGCTCGTACCACCACGCGGTCCTCGGTTGATTCGACCACCGTCACCACTGCCCCAGCGTCGATCATGCCCATTTCCGCAGCAGCTTCCATGCGCAGGTCACCAAAGCGAACGAATCCGATGGGGCGAAGCGGCGTGAGTGCCACGCCCTCGGTTCCCACGGCTACTTGGCCTGCACCGGCCTTTACTGGTTGCACGTCTTCTGTGTCGGTGTCAGTATTGCCAAGCACCATCCGGCGCGCGATCGGCGTGCGCGTCCATAATTTGAACCCGAACACCACGGCAAAAGGCGCTCCTGCGGAATAGGCGAGGAGCGCTGCAAACCCCCACAACATGCCGTGCATGAAGAACGCAATGATTGAAGCGACCAAACAACTTGCAGTGGCTACCGCGAGCACGCCGCCGGTGGGAACAAAGAGCTCAAGCACTCCCAACACCACCGCGACTGCAAGCAGTACGAATCCCGCAGCAATCCAGACGGAGGAATCACCGCTGGTGGCAGTGTCAGCCAACAGAGCCATGGATGCGTAAGAGTTCATTCGTTGATTTGTTCCACATCAAGAGCGTACGGGGTGGAGCGCACCACCACGATCCGCGCGCCCGACGGGATGATCGGGCCGATGGCCTGCACATCCATCAGTACGCCATTGAATTCAGCCTTTCCGACGGGGCGCAGCGGCGAAACAGCGATTCCCTGCGCGCCAACCGGTACCGCCCCCGATGCCAGCGTCGTTGTGGATGGCCCTGGACCGCCAGTGGTCGTTGCAAGGATCGCTCCATGCAGGAGGCGTGACTGTGGCAGAACGCGC
Organism: Phycisphaerales bacterium; assembly: GCA_040401635.1. Taxonomy (GTDB): domain Bacteria; phylum Planctomycetota; class Phycisphaerae; order Phycisphaerales; family SM1A02; genus UBA966. The sequence goes on along the minus strand of JBBAOD010000183.1, from coordinate 1,396 downwards.
AACAGCGCCCACGCAGCACCGATCGCCAGAATCCCGCCGCCAGCGACGATGCCGATCGCAGTTGCCAGGTCATCGCGACCTTCGGGTGTGGAAAGCGGCGCATCAAGGAAGCCCACCACCAGACCCACCAATATGCACGCGCCGCCAAGGAACCCCACGATCCCCACCCCGGGAATCAGGAAGATCTCTATCAATACCAGTGCAAGACCCAAGACCACGATCAGCAACGGCCACCAACTGGTAACGCCCGCAAACGCAGGCGCGCCAACCAAGAGCGCCAATGCCAATGCTGCCGCTGCTCCGAACCAGCCGATCCCGGGCGCGGCAATCTCAATCAGGAATCCGCCCAGCAGCACCACCACCAAGATCAGGCGGACTGGCCAACTGGTGAGGAATCGCACCAGTGCATCGCCGACGTTTTCGTCGAGTCGTTGCAGCGCTGTTGCGCCGAAATATGAGGAAAGCTCAGCGTCCGTTCCAATTTCGCGGTCAGCAAGTCCAAAGGCGATCGCTTCCGGCGCGTACGTCACCAGTAGTTCTTCTGCGCCATCGACCTGTGCCACCACGCGCCACTCTTGGGCCGTTGCTGCCGTGAGTCGTTCGCGCACCGGCGGACGCGTCTGCTGGTCTTCCACCATGACATCGCGCTCCTCAGCATTGCGCGGGCCGTCATCGTTGCGCCGCCGCAGTGATAGATCAACGAACGGAATGGCAGCGGCGCCAGCTGCAATGGCGTCCCGTTGTGTGCCCGCGCTTCGCATGGTGGGGGGATCGGTCCCGAAGGCCTCGCGATATTCCGGGCGCCCAACAAAGATGCGCGCGTTGCCGTTGGTATCCGGATTGACTCGCTCCAAGAGCCACACCTCATCGGGCGCACTGACGAACGCGCGCACCAGATTCTCGTCGTAGCCGCGCCGTCGTGCGCTGTCGACCACTTCAGCCAGCACAGGAGCTTCCATCTTGGCCCGTTCGGCGGTTGGTAATGGCTGTAATCCCATGCCCGGAAGTACCGCAATCGGTGCAGCGTCGCCGAACGCAGCGCCCGGCGAAACGATGATGCCGCGACAGGCAAGCGCGATGATCGCGCCGGCGCTGTATGCCTTTGGATGTACCCATGCCCAGACCGGGAGCGGCGCACGATCCTTGAGAAAGAGGCACAACTCAAGCGTGGCGTACATGTCACCCCCGGGCGTATCAATCTCCAGGACCGCAGCATCGAACCCGCTGGCCGCTGCTTCAGCGATGCGTCGCTCGACGCTGCTCCGCGTCAGAGCGTCGATCTCACCGTGCACGGTGATCACCGCCAGCCGGGTTGCCTGCCGCCATGCGGGAACGGCAACCGCATCTCCGGGGGCCTGCGCGCGGGCCGCCGTCGTGAGCAATGCGGCGAGCATCA
>JBBAOD010000182.1:0-5491 GCA_040401635.1 Phycisphaerales bacterium | reverse complement strand
CCCGCTCAGGCAGCTGACGCCGTTGATGTAGCCAGTCTTACACGGCACAAAGACGCGCTCAGTGTCTAAGCCCTTGAAGCGCTTCTGCACGGTGCCGCTCACGCCAGCCACCGCCATGCTGTTGATGAACGCCTGACTGATCTTTGGATCGTTAGCGGTAGCGCGCAGCCACGCCGTCATCAAATTTGCTGCCACGCGATCTTCTTTGCAGAGGCCGCTGCCGTCCGAGACCACCAGGCCCTTCGCCGCTGTGCCGGCGCCGAGCGCCGCATCAACTTCGGCGGCAATCGCAGCCGCGCCGTTCGCCCACGTCCCGCTCTGCCCGGATCGCTTCGCGCCGATGCGCTTGAGCAGGCTCTCCGCATACAAGTTTTGGCTCTCCGTGTTGCATTGCTTCACCACGCGCTCGAGGGCAGTGGTGATGGGCGGGCCGACTGTATCGCCGATCGCAGCGCCGCTCGGACTTGCTTTGGGGTCTTCGGCAGTGGCAACGCGCGTGTTGGTAACGATTACGCCAGCCAATTTCATGCGCTCAGCAACATAACGCGCAAAGAACGTGGGCATGTCATGAACGCACACCGCAAGGGGCTCGACGGGTGTGGCCTTCATGTTGCCGTTCAGAGTGAAGCGCGACGGCGACTCCGTGCGACCGATCCAAAGACTTTGCTTGGAATTCTTGCCGCTCATGGTGGTGACTTTGGTTGTGTCCACCTCAATCCATGGCGCCGCTGGAGTCCAGGCGGAAATCTCCGGACGGCTGCTGGCGGCAGTCATGCGTCCCTGCAGCAAGTTGACATTGAAGTTCAAACCGGCAATCTCTGCGCAATACGAATTGGAGAGTTGATCCGCCGGCCAACAGGAATGCGTGAACTCGCGGTCAAAGATGCGATCATCAACCACCAGTTCGCGCACCTGCGTGATGCCAGCGCGCTTGGCAGCCGCGGCCCAAATGTCGATGAGTTCCTCAGTGGTGAGACCTTGTTTCCTCACGCCTGCTGCGTCGGTGTGGATGATTTCATCCAAGATTTCCGGATCGCCAAGCGATGGGTCACCGTCAGCAATCACCGTCAGACGATCGCCGTTACGAACAAGCCGCGTGGTGAACTTCCAGTCGGCGCCCAACACCCGCAGCGCGGCAGCCGTGGTGAGCACCTTCATGTTGCTTGCGGGAGTCATCAGTCGCGCACCGCTGATATCAGCGACTGCCGCACCCGAGCCGACCTCGCGCACGCTCACGCCGATGCTTGCGTTCTTCAGACCGCTGGCATCCACGGCGGCTTGGATGGCTGCGCCGAGCGACGCAGTCGTCTGCGCCCCCCGCGGTGCGCGGTCGAATGAGGTATAGGCGGGAAGGGCGAAGGCTCCAGCGCTGAACGAAGCGGCTGTGACCAGTACAACGATTGACTTCAGATTCATCGGGCGATGCTCCATGGAATCACGCAGCGACGCGTGAGTGCGCCGCACCTTTGTGATTCAGCATATCGGTCGAGCCCGGCCTTCTTATGGAAACTTGCACCCCCGGTATCAGCCACCGCGCAAGCGAATCACTTCATTCACGTCCTTGTCACCGCGACCACTCACGTTGATCACCACGATGGCGTCCGGGCGCATCGTGCGCGCCAGCACCACCGCCGCATGAACGGCATGGCTTGTCTCAAGCGCCGGGATGATTCCCTCAGTGCGGGCGAGTAGGTCGAAGGCATCAAGCGCCTCCGCATCCGTAGCCGCCACATAATGCACCCGACCGGAATCCTTCCAGTGACTGTGCTCTGGCCCCACGCCTGGATAGTCAAGACCCGCGCTGCAACTGTGAACATCAGCCGTCTGCCCGGCCGGATCTTGCAGCACATAACTGAGCGAGCCGTGCAGGACGCCTGGCGTCCCGTGCGCGAGCGGCGCAGCGTGATCGCCGGCACTCGGCCCGCGACCACCAGCTTCAACACCCACGAGCTTGACGCTTGAATCCCCAACAAACGGCGCAAAGATGCCCGCGGCGTTCGAACCGCCGCCGACGCACGCCACCACCGCGTCCGGCAGTCGACCGTAGCGCTCGATACATTGCGCCCGACATTCGCGGCCAATCACGCTTTGAAAATCACGCACGATCATCGGGAACGGATGCGGACCAACCACGCTGCCCAGGATGTAGTGGGTCTCGCCCACCGAGCCCATCCAGTCACGCATCGCCTCATTGGTGGCATCCTTCAGCGTGCGGCTGCCAGTGGTGACTTCATTGACCTTTGCGCCCATCAGCCGCATGCGGAACACATTGAGCGACTGCCGGCGGATGTCTTCCAACCCCATGTAAATCTCGCAGGGCAGACCGAAGTGCGCGCACGCGGTGGCGGTGGCCACGCCGTGCTGACCAGCGCCGGTCTCAGCGATGATTCGCTTCTTACCCATGCGCATGGCCAAGAGCGCCTGGCCCATGGTGTTGTTGATCTTGTGTGCGCCGGTGTGCGCAAGGTCTTCGCGCTTTAACACAATGCGCGCGCCACCCGCATGGGCAGTGAGGCGGGGCGCTTCCGTCAGCGGCGTGGCGCGTCCCACAAAGTCACGCAGCAATTCATCAAGCTCCGCCTTAAAGGACGGATCCGCCATCGCGGCGTGGTACGCGGCCTCTAGTTCTTCCAGTGCCGGCACCAGTGTCTCTGGCACATAGCGACCACCGAAGCGACCAAAGCGGCCGCGGGAATCAGGAACGGATGGCGCGGTTTGCAGGGTACTCATGGGAACATTGTCGGTCGATGGTTAAGGCGCTCGCGGCGAGCGGTGAACAACACGGAATTGATCCTAGGCAGCATCGGGAGTAGCCGGCGGACGGCGCTGAAACAAGCTGCCAATTGGGCCACTCAGTGCGTATCCCGTCATGCCAATGGCAAGCGCCTCATGGAACCACCACACGCCGATCGCCACTCCCACCAGCATGGCGGCCATGGCAGGCAGTGACTTGCGCCCCTTTAGGTAGCGGTTCACAAAGTGTGGGTAGCGCATCGGGCTCACCATGGCGAACGCACACAGCAGCGTCGCCGCAGGAATGAACAGCGAACTGGTGGAACCAAAGCCAGCCGGCAATTCTGCTTTCCACGTGACCAGCACCAAGTGTTGGTGGAGCAGGGTGAGGCTGGCAACGGCGCCGCCAGCGCCGGGCGACGGAAGCCCCTTGAACCAGAGATGGGCATCTTCGGATGCGCTTGAAGTTTCAACATTGAAACGCGCCAAGCGCAATGCGGTGCAGCAAATGTAGATCGCTGCAATTGACCAACACAAACGCGGATAGAGATTGCCAGTATCGGGGCCAAGGATGGTTGCGCCGTCGCCTGGTCCGTAATACAAACTCACCAGTCGCAACATCATGAAGGCTGGTGCAACACCAAAGGTCACCACGTCGGCAAGTGAATCAAGTTGCGCGCCAAGATCGCTCGTTGAATGCGTGAGGCGCGCGAGTGATCCGTCGACCGCATCGAACGCCATGCCAAGAAATACCAACACGCCGGCAACAGTCAGTGGATGCCAACCAAACGGCGTCGGGCCACCACCCTCGCCAGCGCGCGCGGAGTAATAAATAGCAGCGAATCCACACACCAGGTTCGCCATGGTCATCATGGTGGGAAGGACTTTGAGACCCGGAATTGGTCGACCTTTGCGACGTCGAAGTCGTCCGCGCATTCCGCGTGGGCGATCGGTGGGCGTTGTTCCGTCCGCGCCACCCCCGTTGAGGCCATCGGTGCGAGCCGCTGGCTTGGGTTCGGTCATGGCATCGTTGGCGCGGCGGGGCTTCATTGCTTGCTAGGTTCCATCGGCTTCGGTGCATCTTCTACTGGAAATGCACTGTCCGGAAGGTGTGGAATCATCACTAACACCGTACGTCGAGCACGTGCGCCGGAGCGCTCGGGCGCCGCAAGAAGGGTGGCTGCACCCAAGTTCACCACGCGAGCGCCGATCTTTCCGGACGCAGGCGCCGCATGAGGCGAGGGCGGGCCGATCAGCGTGGTGGCATCGCGAGCACGGGCTGGGGCTTCGGCGTCAGTCTCTACAAATCCGTTGGCCTCGCACGTGAGTAACCAAGCCGTGCCGCGCTGCAACTCTAACGACATATGGCAACTCTGCACCACGTCGCCGGCCAACTGATTCGCGTTGTGCAGGACGCTCGCTTGCGCGGCACCGGTTGCGAGTTGCGGCACCATCTCAACAGCAATGCATGCACCGTCCTCCATCAGCATTGGCCATGTGCGTGCCATCAGTTGTGCTTGTGTACTTGAGCGTTCGCGCGCAATGCCATCAATTTCCACCATGGCACTGCCGATCGGAACATTTACTAGCGGCCGCCACACGGTAGATGTGCCAAGCCACGTGCGCATTTCCAGAGCGCTGCCGCCTAGCGCGTCGCGGAGTGAATCCAACATATTGGCATTCACCCCGCGGAGGATCAGTCCGTTGGAATTCAACGACATCTCGTCCGCCGTTGCAACAGCAGGTGCACCGTAGGTCACAATCGCTTGGTTGAATTGTTCGGTGTCAACACTGATCTGCCAAGTCAGCACTTCCAGGCCCACTTGTCCCGGTGCGATGCGGGTTCGCGATTGCACCACGGTACGTCCGGCACCTAGTTTTTCTGGCAATGGTGTTGCCTCAAACGATCCGCGGTCGTCCGCAGTGTCTGACGCGGATTCGCCATTTCCAGCGCAGCCGGCGAGCGGGAGCACAGCGATCAATGCAGCGGCGATTGCGCGTGGTGCGCATCGCGCGGTTCGCACGCTTCGCGCGCATCGCGCGGTTCGCACGGTTCGCGCGCCTCTCATCCGTCAGTCTCGTCGGGCATGATATTCATGCGATCGATGAAGCGGCGCACATGTCCAAAGCCACGTTTGGTGTGATGGAACGCCACGCGTGGAAGATGCACATGGTCATCCTCGCCCTCGAGTGGTCCCATGTGCTGATCGACAGTTCCGCTCTTCACCAAGTGGCTAAATTCATCATTCATCTGCTCCACTTGGCGCTTGGAGAGTGGACGCTTCACGCGCACCACAAAGGTGTCGCCGATGTAGCGAGAACTGTGATAGCGATGGTAGAAACGAATGATTCGGCTCACTGCATCAGCAGGGCTTGAGGCAATCTCATAGAGCGCGGTGTCTTCTTGAGAGATCCAACCAGCTTCTACCAAATTGTCTACTACGCCCGACTGCCAGCGCTGCCAGTAGTTGCCGGGCTTGCCATCCGGGCCAGCGCCTTCCACCAAGACCACCGGCATGGGATGACTCTTACCGGTCTGGATGAGCGTAAGAGTTTCAAAGATTTCATCCATCGTTCCAAAGCCACCGGGGAAGCAGGCCACGGCGTCGGAGTGACTCAGAAACATAAGTTTGCGCGTAAAGAAGTATTTGAAACTGATGAGTTTGGCATCGCCCTTGATGATGTCGTTGGCGTTAGTTTCGAATGGCAGGCGAATAGAAAGGCCAAAACTCGATTCACGGCTTGGTCCTTCGTGCCC
>JBBAOD010000181.1:0-5493 GCA_040401635.1 Phycisphaerales bacterium | reverse complement strand
CTCTCACCAAGAAACTTGATGTGACCAGCGTGGTAGTGACGCATGAAATGGATAGTGCCTTCACCATTGCGGCCCGCATGGTGATGCTTGATAAGGGACGCTGCCTGAAGATTGCGCCGCGCGCTGACTACGAGCGCATTCGCAGCGTCAGCAAGGATGAAGCGGCAGTCATGCCTGAGGATGACCGCATCGTTCGGCAGTTTGTTCGCGGCGATGCATTTGGACCGATCACCGATCGGCGCACACTGACTAGTTATTCCGATGATTTGATGGGATTGCTTGGGCACATGCCTGCATCGCCATCAATCACGCCGTCGCGCTGACTCCGACGGATCTCGCTCACTGACGCGGCGCGCCACGGAACCGGTGCGCAACTGATGCACGGATGCAGACTATGAAGCCCATTCCGAAATCACTCAACGGCAGCCGCGTCACCGTCATGGGGCTCGGGCAATTTGGCGGCGGACTGGGAGTCACGCGTTGGCTGGTGGAGCGCGGCGCACGCGTACTGCTCACTGACCGTGATCCGGCTGAGAAGTTGGCGCGTCCACTTGCGGAATTGGCGGGGGCCATTGCCGATGGATCGGTGACGCTGCGACTTGGCGGACATGATGAAGCGGACTTCGTGAATGCCGATCTGGTCATTGCCAACCCTGCCGTCCCAACGCCATGGAACAACGTCTACCTGAGCGCGGCGCGCGCGGCGGGCACGCCAGTGACCACGGAAATCAGACTGGCTGTGGACACACTCAACCGCGATCGCACTGTTGCAGTCACGGGCAGCGCTGGCAAGAGCAGCACCGCAAGCATGCTCGCCCTCATTCTGAACGATGACGGGCGCGCCGCACAACTTGCGGGAAATATTGGCGGGTCGATCCTGAGTTCGCCGCGCGTTCCTGGCGAGTGGACGGTGCTTGAACTCTCCAGCGCCATGCTGTGGTGGCTCACCGATGGCGCCGCATGGGCGGGGCTTGAACCGTGGGTAGCGCGCGTTGCAGTGCTCACTAATTTGGCGCCAAACCATGTGGATTGGCACGGATCGTTTGAACACTACGTCACCAGCAAGTCAGGAATCCGGCGTGGCCAGCGAGCGGGCGATGCGTTCGTTTCGCTCTTTACGGAGGAGCAGCCCGTCGCTGCCGCGGACGTTGCGCACGCAACGGGCGGCGCGTGGTGGGAGGGCGCGGAGGTGCCGAATGAGGCAGAGTGTGCGGCAGTGCTGACGTCCATTGATCTTCCGTACGTACCCGGCGAGCACCAACGCCGCAATGCCCGGCTGGCAGTGCTCGCGGCAGAGGCGGCGATCCGCTCCGCGGGTCAAACGCCTGACCGCGCACGGTTGGTGACGAAACTTGCCGAATTCCGCCCACTGCCGCATCGTTTGGAACTGGTGGGAACGCACGGCGGAATGCGCTGCTTCAATGATTCCAAGAGCACCACGCCGGATGCCACGCTGTTGGCGATCACTTCATTTCCTGACCCGCGGCGCATTCACTTGATCGCTGGTGGCTACGACAAGAAGGTTGATCTGTCCGCGATCCGCGACTTGGCTCCGCACCTTGCCGGCCTCTATGCGATTGGAGCGACTGCGCCGCAGCTGGCGCCTGCCCCGCCGGCGGTCGATTGCGGAACACTGGAACAGGCGGTGCGCGCGGCAGCCGCACGGGCACAACCGGGCGATGTGTTGCTCCTTTCACCCGCCTGCGCGAGTTGGGGGCAATTCACCAACTACGAGCACCGGGGCGAATCCTTCGCGGCATTGGTGAAGTCTCTGTAGGATTGCCGACAAAATGGCTATGAACGCTGCTACCGATCGACCCTTTCCGCGCCGCATGGCGGTCACCGCACTTTTGACCTCTTCGGTCATCATGGCGAGTGCCTTCGTGACGGGTTGCTACAGCACCTCGGGCGGCTTCATGCCGCACACCGATGGCGGCTTCACCTACGAGTCAACGCAGCTACTGCCGACCACGGTGATGGTGCTGAATTCATGCGACCGCTCGCCGAACCATCCCGATGGCACGCCGTTCTTCATTATGGAGATCCCGCCGGGCAAGCAGTTGACCTTCAACTTTGAAGCCGATGGTGGCGACGATCCGGTCAACCGTCCAGCACGCATGATGTACTCGCTGTGGAAGAAGGGGACGCAAACCGGCACCCTGGAGAACATCCTCAGTTGCCCAAGCGCCGCGTGCCGCAAGATTGTTGTCAGCTACCGCCCTGCTCCTGAGCAGGCGCGAGCAGACGAGTCGTACCGTATGCAAGCTGGCAGCGATGCGCCCGGTCCAGTCGCACAGCCGCGCGCGCCTCGCACCGACCGCCAGTCACCGGACACGTAATCGATGTCCGCCGAATATCGCATCGGCCATGGATATGACCTGCACCGGCTCGAACCATGCGCGCCGCATGGCAGCGGTCGGCCGTTTGTACTTGGTGGCGTGAGTTTCGAACATGATCGCGGACCGGTGGCGCATTCGGACGGCGACGTGTTGATGCACGCGGTCACCGACGCCATTCTGGGTGCGATTGGTGCTCCTGATATTGGGCAATTGTTTCCAGACACCGCGCCCGAGAATGATGGACGCCCAAGCCGAATATTCCTTGAAGAGGCCGTGCGCCGCATGCATGCCGCCGGCTGGACCATTGGAAATATGGACATGACGGTGATTTGCGAGCGTCCCAAATTGGGCGGGCGCAAACAGGAAGTGCTGACCAGCCTGTCCCACATCTTGGGGGTGCCCGCCGCCGACCTCAACCTGAAGGGCAAGACGCACGAACGCGTCGATGCCGTAGGCGAAGGGCGAGCAATTGAGGCGCATGTGGTGGTGTTGCTCGTTCGCAAGAAGTAAGGGCGGAACCGCGGTGAAGGCGACGGGGATCGAAAGATCGCCATACGATCACCTTCCTTATGCGCGCGATCATCACAGGCCAAATCGGTGTTGACAAGAAGCCCTACCTGGAGTCCTTAGTGGACGAGGCGGGACGGCGTCACAAGAAAGTGGAGTTGTTCAACGTTGGCAACATGATGTACGCGGAAGCGCCTGACGTGCGACCGGGGCGCATCTTGGATCTGCCATGGTCACGCTTGGCCAACCTGCGCCGCGCGGTGCTCAAGGATGTGATTGCCGCAACATCGCCGGCATCGGAGCATCCCAACCTGATCATCAATACGCACGCCACGTTCCGGTGGCGGCATGGTCTCTTCAGTGCGTTTGACTTTGACCAATTGCAGATGCTGAAGCCAGATATGTTTATCTGCTTGGTCGACAACATTGAAGTGGTCCACTACCGGCTCCACCAAGAGCATGACATTGACGCCACGCTGAAGGATTGCATGGTGTGGCGTGAAGAGGAAATCTTGGCCACTGAATTGATGGCGCAGGCACTTGGTTGCGGACAGAATTTCTACATCTTGAGCCGTGGTCGCCAACGCGACACCGTGGAGACTGCGCTGCGGCTGATTACTCGGCCGGAGATGAAGAAGGTGTATCCAAGCTGCCCGATGAGCCATGTCATGGACATGCCGGACGTGCTTGCAGAAATCGATCACTTCCGCGACGCACTTGCGAAGCACTTTGTCACCTTTGATCCGGGTGATGTCGATGAGAAGCTGTTGCTTGATCGCGCGATTGAAGCAGCGCGCACGGGCAAGGATTTCATTGATGTTGAAGCGCATAGTTTCGGCGGACGCGCTGGCGGTCCCGCCATGCGTGTGCCCGTGCGCGAGATCCTTGATATCGCTGGCGATATTGACGGCCAGATTTACATGCGTGACTTCAAGTTGATCGATCAGGCCGACATGATCGTGAGCTTGGTGCCAGAGCTTCCAAACGGCCAGCCGGGGCTTTCGAGCGGCGTGGAGCGAGAGTTGCAGCACGCCTTCGAGCACACCAAGGACGTCTATGTGGTGTGGAAGCCAAAGAAGAATCCGAGTCCGTTCATTACTGAAACGGCCACCAAGATCTTCCGAACGGTGGACGAGGCGCTCGCCCACTTTGAGGCAAAGGGGATGTTTGCGCCCACGGACTTGTTCGGGCATTAAGCGCGGCGGGGAGCGCGGGCGGGACGCGCGGGCGCAGTGGGGTCAGCCCTGCGGCCGGCGCGGCGGGGAGCGCGGCAGCCAGCGGGGCGACACACAGTGAGGATGGCGAGTCCCGAAACCCGCAGGCTGGGTCATCGACCGCCGAATTGCCAGCGAGGACCGACGATTTGACAGCCGGTTCGGGCGATTTCGCTTCCGATTCTGTGCAGCCGGGCTACTCTTTCACTTACGCTTGATAAGCCCCGCTGCCATTCACCTTGGAGCCTGCACTTGAAGACCTCGATCCGAACGATCGCCGGAGCCGCCCTCGGTGCCGCCATGGTGGCGATGCCTGCGGCTGCGCAAGTTTCCACGCGCGTTGGGATCGGTGCAATACCTTTCAATGATGGTCCGGGGGTGCTTGGCGTGACGTTCCGAACGTGGGCACCCAATGCAACAGCCGTTGCTGTGGGTGGCACCTTCAATAATTGGAGTGCCGCATCCCATCCGATGTCGAGCGAGGGCAATGGATGGTGGTCGCGCGATGTAGCGCTCATCCAAGCGGGCGCGCAATACAAGTTTGCTATCACGCGTGGCGCCACCACACAGTGGAAGAATGATGCGCGCGCACGGAAACTTACGAGCTCTGTTGGTAATTCGGTGGTCTACAACCCGAATGGGTACGCGTGGCAGTCGAGTAATTTCCAGACGCCGGCGTGGACCAACATCGTGGCATATGAAATGCACATCGGCACGTTTCATGTGCCGACTGGTGCTGCGCTTCCCGGCACGTTTGCAACGGCAACCGCCAAACTTGACCACCTGCAGGCACTCGGCGTCAACGCGTTGGAATTGATGCCGACCAATGAATTCCCGGGTGACATCAGTTGGGGCTACAACCCTTCGCACCCATTCAGCGTTGAAAGTTCCTACGGCGGTCCGGATGCACTCAAGGCCTTTGTGGATGCGGCGCATCAGCGCGGAATTGCCGTGATGGGCGATGTGGTGTTCAACCACTTTGGACCCTCGGATATGGATCTCTGGCAGTATGACGGATGGAGCACCAGTAGTACGACCGGCGGCATCTTCTTCTACGAAGACGCCAACGTCAGTACGCCATGGGGTCCGCGTCCCAACTACGGCAGAGGCGAAGTGCGCACGTATCTCAAGGAAAATACGATGATGTGGCTCGAAGAGTTCCGGCTCGACGGGCTGCGCTTTGATGGCACCAAGTTCATGCGTCTCCGCGATTACGCAGGACCAGAGATTCCAGATGGCTGGAGCATTCTGCAGTGGTGCAACCAGTCTGCGGACGCACAATTTCCTGGCAAACTCATGGTAGCTGAAGATCTGGGTGACAACGCGTGGATTACCAAGACCACGGGCGCTGGCGGCGCTGGCTTTGACTCCCAATGGGACGGCTCGTTTGCATTCCCAGTGCGCTCAGCACTGGAAGCGGCAAACGATTCATC
>JBBAOD010000180.1:0-5552 GCA_040401635.1 Phycisphaerales bacterium | reverse complement strand
TCGCTGGGTCGCTTGCCACGCCGCCACGCTCGCAACATAAGAAACACGCCGAGCGCGAGCGCAACGATCAGCACACTCGATGGCATGAAGAACATGGACCACCAACGTGTAGCAACGAGGTTCATAGTGATTCACCGACGCGGTGGATGGGTGGGGGCTTGATGGTCATGATGTGCATCGCGGTGGTGGCTCTGTCGCTCCCATCGACATGTCACAATAACATGTCGATTTTTATGGATTTTTCGACATAGTGCTAGCGTGCCCCCATGTTGCGGGCCTCCCAGCGGTCTTGGCCCACCAACTCCCGCGCCCGCTCGCGTGCCTCTGGATCCGGCGCAGCCATCGCCAAGATCACCACAAATCCTTGGTCGTTCAGGAGCCGCGCTACCTCGGCCGCTCGGCGCAGGTTCTCGCTGCGGTCTTCATCGCTGAAGCCCAAGTCCTTGCTCAGTCCACGGCGCATCGCCTGGCCATCAAGCATGACCACCGCCGCGCCTTGGTCGAAGAACTTTCGCTCCATCTCATGCGCTTCACGGGTCTTACCGCTGCCGGGCGGGCCGTACAAGAGAATCGTCCGCGGCTTCTGCTGCCAGCGGCGTTCGCGCTCTTCTGCGTTCACAAAGCTCGGCTTGTCTTCTGCGCGCTCAAGCGTGGCAAGCGCCTCGGTTTCCCAGTGCGCGCGCTTGCTTCCAGCTTCGGTGGCCAAGCGCACCATGCCAGCACCCGCGGTGGCGTTGGTCATGCGATCGACAAGAATCAGTGCGCCTGTTCCGTGACACTCGCGGTAGCCATCCACCACTACGCGCTCTTCACACTCCAGCTCAACGCGTCCAATTTCATTCAGGCGCAGTGTGTCCGCGGGCTGCGTGCCCAACGTGTCCACATCCACTAGCCAACGCACTCGACGCACAGTGCACGCCGTCTGCTTGGCGCCGACGCGCAATATCAACTGTTGCCCGCGCACCAGTGGCTGCTCTTGCATCCACACCAAGTCGCATTCCACACGCTGCGTCACCGCTGGATCGCGCCCGATGCACACAATCACATCGCCGCGACTGCAATCCACTTCGTCTTCAAAGGTGAGCACCACGCTCTGCGGTGCATACGCAAGCGGAGCATCGCCGCCGTCCTCAGGTGCGCGCGCAATCCGTCGGACGCGCGTCTCCTTGCCCGAAGGCAGAATGCGAACACGGTCGCCCGGCTTCACGCTTCCCGCAGCAATTTGCCCTGCAAACCCGCGGAAATTGAGGTCGGGGCGCAATACAAACTGCACTGGCATACGAAAGTTTGCATCCGGGCTGGGGCGATCAACCGGCACTGCCTCAAGAAGTTCAAGGACCGGGCTACCGCTGTACCACGGGGTGTGCTCGCTGCGCTTCACCACGTTGTCGCCGTTCAACGCACTGATCGGCACCGCCACTGGATCGGGAATACCAATGCGCGCGCAGAAGTCAACAAACTCACGTTCGATGGCTCGGAATCGCTCCTCGCTCCATCCAACAATGTCCATCTTGTTGACCGCCGCCACCACGTGGCGAATACCCAGCAGGCTGGCAATGAACGCATGCCTGCGCGTCTGCGTGGTCACGCCTTTGCGCGCATCAATCAGGCTGATGGCCAGTTGGCAATGGCTCGCGCCAGTGGCCATGTTGCGCGTGTATTGCTCATGACCCGGGCAGTCGGCAATGATGAAACTGCGGCGCGCCGTTGCAAAGTAGCGCCACGCAACATCAATCGTGATTCCTTGTTCGCGCTCAGCCTTCAGGCCGTCGACCGCAAGCGCTAGATCGAGCCCGCCGCCCGTGGTTCCGTGCACCTTGCTGTCTTTTTCAAGCGCAGCCATGTGATCTTCATAAATGCGACCGGTGTCATGAAGCAAGCGCCCAATCAGCGTGCTCTTGCCGTCATCCACGCTGCCGCAGGTGAGAAAGCGCAGCAATTCATTGCGTTCATAACGGCGCAGGTAGTCATCGACGCGCTCGCCTTCGTTCATCACTGGAATTGAAGTTGGGCTGGACATTAGAAGTAGCCCTCGCGCTTCTTCTCTTCCATGCTGCCGGATGAGTCATGGTCAATCAGGCGGCCTTGACGTTCACTAGTCTTTGCAAGAAGCATTTCTTCAATGATCGCCTCGAGTGTCTCTGCCTCGCTCTCAATGGCGCCACTCAGCGGGTAGCAACCGAGCGTGCGGAATCGCACCTTCACGGTCTGCACCTTCTCACCGGGCAGCAGCGGCAGACGATCGTCATCCACCATGATCAGCGCGCCGTCGCGTTCAACCACCGGGCGCGCCTTGGCTAAATACAGCGGCACCACTGGCAACCGATTCTTCCAGATGTACAGCCACACATCCAGTTCCGTCCAGTTTGACAGCGGAAACACACGGATCGACTCACCCTGATGAACGCGCGTGTTAAACACATTCCACAGTTCCGGGCGCTGGTTCTTTGGATCCCAACGATGGTGCTTGTCGCGGAAACTGAAGATGCGCTCCTTGGCGCGGCTCTTCTCTTCATCGCGTCGTGCGCCGCCGATAGCAGCATCAAATCTTCCTTGGTCGAGCGCCTGGCGAAGGCCCTGCGTCTTCATGACATCCGTGTGCACTTTGCTTCCGCTTGCAAACGGATTGACGCCCGCGGCCAACCCCTCCTTATTGATATGCACACGCAGATCAACACCGAGTCGCTTGGCGGTCTCATCGCGGAAGGTGATCATCTCTCGGAACTTCCACGTGGTATCCACATGCAGCAGCGGGAAGGGTGGCTTGGCCGGCCAGAACGCCTTCATTGCCAAGTGCAGCAACACCGTGCTGTCCTTGCCAATGGAGTACATCAGGACCGGCCGCTCAAAGCTCGCGGCGGTCTCACGCAGAATCTGAATGCTCTCTGCTTCGAGTTCGTCAAGATGGGTGAATTCGGTTGCCACAGGAATGGCGAAGTGTAGCCATGGGCGCGTGCCGATCGCAGTCAGCCGGCGCCCGCTGAAGTACCATTCGCCCGTGCATTCCATGCAAGAATCCGTCGATCCACCTGCTGACCCGAACGTCCGCTGGCACGCCTCCGCTGCTGACGCCGCACTCCGCGCGCGCTGCGCCGGTCAACGCGGCGTCACCGCGTGGCTCACCGGCCTGAGTGGCTCCGGCAAGAGCACGATCGCCGTGGATGTAGAGCACCGCCTCCTGCAAGTCGGCTGCTTGGCTTGCTGCCTTGATGGCGACAATCTTCGTCACGGTCTGAACGCTGGCGTCGGCTTCGATGCCGCTGGAAGGCAAGAAGCGGTACGCCGCGCGGGTGAAGCCGCGCTATTGATGGCGGGATCCGGCGTCGTTGCCATTGTGGGCATGATCAGCCCGTATCGCGCCGATCGCGACCGCGTGCGCGCGCGCCACCTGGCTGCCGGCATTCCATTCATTGAAGTGCATGTGCATGCGCCGCTTGCCATTGCCGAAGGCCGCGACCCGAAGGGTCTCTATGCCAAAGCTCGCGCTGGGGAGATCAAGGGCTTCACCGGCATTGATGATCCCTACGAGGCGCCGCTCAGCGCTGAAGTAGTACTGCGTACCGCCGAGCATTCACTTGCGGCGTGCGTGGCAGAACTCGAGTCAGCGATTCTTCGAGTTTCAATGGCGAGTCAGCGCGCTAAGTAATTGGAGTTTCCACGGCTACCGATCGCGCCAATTAAATGCCGCAGGTACTTCACTCCGCGCGAGCCAAGACGCGCGCAAGGTGCACGGGATCATGCTCCGCTGCCAATGCGCGCGCCGCTTCTTGGGCGCCTGCGCAGATTCCACCCCAGTTTGCTAGCGCAGCATCGATCGCCGCCGCAAGTCCGCGCGGGGTGCGCTCACTGAATGTGACGCCACAGCCAAATCGCTCGACCAATCTGCCTGGCCAACTGCCAGCGCTGGTCACGCACGGCGCGCCGCGCAGGAGGCCGTCAAGCACCACACCGGTCACGCCATCAGCAAATGCAGCGGGTTCATAGGGCGCAAGCACCAACGCGCCATTGAAACGTTCGCCGTATGCAATGCTGTGCGGCGCGAGCGGATCCATGACGAGTCCAGGTGCGCCACTAGCACTCAACTGCGCAAGCACCTGACGGACGTTCCGCCCGTGTCCCTCGGACGCGCGCTTGGGCGTGGTCTGCACCAGAAGAGGCGTTGTGCGCCCGGCCTGTCCGTACAGTTCCGCCACACCCGCCACCAGCGCCAGCCCCTTATTCATGCGCGCCGCGCCAGCCATCAACAGCATTCGGCATTGCGGCGGCGCCGCTGGGATAGTTGCCGGCGCGAGGATCGGATATGGAACCTGCTCAACCCGTTTCCAGCCGGCGTTCCGCAGGAAGTCAGCGATCGTTGGCGTCGGTGCAATAGCCATCGCCTGCGCGCGCAAGTGGTGCGCCATCCGTGACATGAGTCGCTCGCTCATTCCGCGACTGCACCAGTGGAAATACAGTCGCGCACGCTGCAAGGCTTTGGGATCAGTTGCATTGACGCCGCGTGCCAGCACTTCCAGGGCGAGTGCAGTAGCAGGGCGCGCGGTCAGAATCAGAAATGGGTCGCTTGATTGCAGGGCGCCCCGAAGTTCAGAGATTTCCTCGCGCCACTTATGCCCATGAAACGCACCGCGCACAGTGGTCTGCGGTCCAAGATCGCAATGCTCCATCGCACCCGCGGAAGCTGCAATGTCAATATTCCCAATGATGCCGGCGCTTCGATTGGAAACAGCCCGGACGAACTCCGCATAGTGACCACTTGGCCCCCGAAGGTTCGGCTCAATGATTCGAAGGGTTGGAAGTTTCATGGCCACTGCGCACGCAGACTATCAATTGGAGCGCAGCTGGATGCACGAAGTTCGTCGCGCCGAGCCGAGCCGCTCCATGCGCGCCTGTAACATTGATTCTCTTATGAAACCGAAGCGTTTCTCTGCCGTGCACCGCGTCCCGAGCTTTCTCTTCCGCTATGCCGTGAAGCGAGTTCAGCTTGGAAAGCTTGCCACGCTCACTGGCGCGCGCCCGGCAGTGACCTACGCGACATTTCGTACTGTAAGTACCTCCATTCACCACGCTATTCGTGCTTCGGGAAGCGCGTCAGTGAAGGCACACGCGCTTGCGCCGGAACACCTGCTGCCGATGGTTTCCCCCCGCGCTCCGCACGCCCTGACCAAGCATGGACTGCCGATCTTTGCGCATGTTGGAAATCTTGCCGTTCGTCACGCCATCATTGACCCGCGCCGCGAAGCCGACTTTGTGGTCGCAGTGCGCGACCCCATTGCGGTGGCTGCAAGTGTGATGTCTGCGTTCCGCATGTGGTGGCCGCAGCAATTGCGCGAGCGAGTTTCCGAACCTGGCTTTGTGGAATCACCAGCAGCACTCGACATCATCGAGAAGCAGTTCTTTGGTCAGTTCCCACGCAACTTGATGCTCGACTGGCTGACCCGTGACATGTCTGGTGGTATGGGTTGGGACCCATTTGTGCACGCCTTTGATCAGAAATCCGGCGCAACTTCCTATGTGCACGGGCCGTGGCGTCTCTTAGTTATACGCACGGAATT
>JBBAOD010000179.1:0-5554 GCA_040401635.1 Phycisphaerales bacterium | reverse complement strand
CGACGGCGACTCACTTCTACCGATCGCCTTCGAAACCCTCGCGTGGTCAGGCGCCGTGCTGTTGATGTCGGTCATCGTCTTCCGCGTGTCCGGCCCGCTCTTAGATCTCCCTGCACGCACGAAGGGCGGGGCGTTCATTCATGAAGTCTTCAATTCTGACGCAGGCCGCGCATTGGCAGCTGGACTCTTAGGCGTGGTCGCCATGTATCTCATCTCGCGCACCGAGCTCAAGGGTCAGGCGATCGGTGCTGCCGTCCTCGGCGGCGTTGCCACCGCGTTCCTCGGTCGGCGCTTGGTTGGCGATTCACAGCCGATTCTCCTGATGGCGACCCCAGTCTTTGCCATTGGAATTGCGCAACTCTTCACCGCCTACACCCTGAAGGCGCCGCTGGATCAAGTGGTAGTGCAGCGTGGGCTTCCGGGTTGGTCGATGGCCATGCCTGTGGATATCGCTGCCGGCACCCTGATTGGAATTCCCATGGGTCTGGGGTGGACCAAGCCCGCTGAAGGCGACGAGTGACCTGCGTACACTTCTAAGCATGTCCCTTCTCGTCACCGGAACCATCGGAATTGACACACTGCACGCACCCACAGGCGAGGCCATTGGAGTCCTCGGCGGAAGTTGCGCGTACTTCGCAGCAGCTGCCAGCCAGCTGACGCCAGTACGCGTGGTCGGCGCCGTCGGCGGTGATTGGCCAGAAGCGCACGAGAAGCAATTCCGCGCATTCCCTAACGTGTGCTTGCAAGGACTTGAGCGTCGCCCAGGCAGCCAAACGTTTGCATGGGGTGGCCGCTACTTTGACAACATGAATCGGCGCGAGACGCTCTTCACGCGTCTTGGAGTCTTGGAAGAAGCGCCGCCGGCCGTGCCGGCGTCGTACCTGGATAGCAAGGTGTTGTTCCTTGCCAACACGCACCCGCTCGTGCAACTTGATTTGCTGCGTCGCTTCCCAAATAAGCCGCTCGCCGTCTGCGACACCATGGACCTGTGGATCAATATTGCGCGCCCGGAGCTCATGAATCTCCTGGCTGAAGTTGACGGCGTGATCATGAACGATGAGGAAGCGATGCAACTCACCGACTGCCGCAACGTGGTCAGCGCGGGTCGTGAAGTCCTCAAGAACGGACCGCGTCATTTCGTGGTGGTCAAGAAGGGTGAGCACGGCGCCATCCTGGTGCATCGCGACGGCGTCGCCAGCATTCCTGCGTTTCCCGCGGATCTTTCACAGGTGATCGATCCAACCGGTGCAGGAGACACCTTTGCCGGTGGATTCATGGCGCACCTCGCGCGCACCGGTAAGCATGACTTTGAAACGCTGCGCCACGCCATGGCGTGGGGCACGGTGCTTGCAAGTTTCACCATCGAAGCGTTCGGTCTCGATCGGCTCTCGCGGCTGACGGCTGGACAGATTGATGATCGCTACCGCGCATTCCGCGCCATGACGGCATTCGATATTCGCAGCTGACACGGGACATCACTATGAAGATCACACCTTTCTATCGCGCGCTCAACTCGACCGCGCTCCGGATGCTGCTTTGCACTATCGCGGCGTTCAGTGCGGTCCGCGCGCATGCACAGTGGGTTCCCTTTGACAGTCTGCCTGGCGCGCAACGGGTGAGTGCGATCGAAAGCCCCGGCGGTTCTGCGGGTCGTGTGAGTGACGTGCGCTGGGATATTCCCACCGGGCGCGTCTGGTTTCAGTACGCGGGCAAGTGGAAATCCGTGGCGTTGTCCGGCGATGCAACGCTGACGGTGCCAGAGGGCACGGAGCCGCCGGCCGCTGCAGCGCGGCCGCAGACGTACCGCGCGCCGAAGGGCGGTCGAGCGAAGCAGGCGACGCGGGTTCCGAGTCCGAATGGTGCATGGAACGCAGTGTTTCAAGATTTCAATGTGCTGCTGGAGCCGGAAGGTGAGCCCGCCAATCGCGTGGCGATCCATGCCACCGACAACGGAACCAACAAGCATTGGTTCGGCAGTGCGGACTGGGTGTACGGCGAAGAACTTGATCAGAACTCGGCCATGTGGTGGTCGCCCGACTCCAAGCTGATTGCCTATTACGACTTTGATGAATCGCCGGTCAAGGACTACGTGCTGCTGGGCGGCCTGACGACCACGCGAACCCGCGCACTTTCCTCTGGCTATCCGAAGCCTGGTGATCAAAACCCGATCGCCAAGTTAGAGATCTACAACCTTGCCACGGGCAAGCGCACGCCGATTGATGTTGGCAGTGATCCCGAACAATATGTGTACGGCGTCGAATGGACTCCCAAGGGTGACGCGCTCTTGTGGTTTCGATGCAACCGTCGCCAGGACACGCTGCAGCTCATGGCTACGGATCCGGCGACTGGCGCGTCGCGCACGCTCATCACCGAGAAGCAGTCCACTTGGCAGAAAAATTCGCCTGCATTGCAATTCCTTGCGGACGGCTCGCGCTTCGTGTGGGAATCGGAATCAAACGGATTCGCCAATTGGGAACTCTGGGATCTCAACAAAGGCAAGCTCCTCCGTCTCACCGATGATCCGTGGGTCAGCGAAGCGATCGTGAGTATCGATGAAGCCGCTGGATGGATCTACTACTCCGCACGTTCGAGTCAGACCGGTATCAATTCGCAACTGCACCGGGTGCAACTTGATGGATCGCGGCGCGAGCGGCTCACTACCGAAGATCTGCATTACTCCTCGTTTCTCGTGGCGCCGGACAATGCGCACTTTGTAGCCACCAAGCAGTTTGTGGACGTGCCGCCATCGGCATCGCTGTACACCATGGACGGCAAAGAAGTGGCGCAGCTCACCAAGCAGCCGGCTGATCCATACGGGAAAAAGGGCATGCCGAAGCCAGAATTTCTGCGCATGACTGCCGCAGACGGCAAGACTGAGCTCTATGGCATCCTTTACAAGCCGAAGGACTTTGATCCATCGCGTAGCTATCCATTGGTAGTTGATGCGTACGGTGGTCCGCTGATTGCCACCGTCTCGCCGCGCTTTGGAAGTTACGAAGCACAGACGGAATTGGGCGTCTTGATTGCCAAGGTGGACAACCGCGGCACTCCCGGACGTGGCAAGGCATTTGAAGATGCCACCTACATGAAGCTTGGTGGCGCGGATGTTGATGATCAAGCACAACTGGTGAAAGAACTCAGCAAGCGCCCGTACGTTGATTCCAAACGCGTGGCGATCATGGGTCATAGTTACGGCGGATACATGGCATTGATGGCCGTGCTTCGTTACCCGCAAACTTTCCAAGTAGCAGTTGCCGGCGCACCGCCCACCGACTGGCGCCAATACGACACCATCTATACGGAACGTGCTATGCGCACTCCCCAAGAAAATGCCCAAGGCTATGACGCCGGAAGTGCAGTGAAGCTTGCACCGGGACTCAAGGGCAGGGTGCTGCTGCTGCACGGAATGGTGGACGACAATGTGCATCCATCCAACACCTTTGCGATCGCGCAGGTGTGGCAGGCTTCGGACATTCCGTTCGAAATGATGTTGTTCCCAAACGCTGACCACGGCATTGGCAGTCCAACTTACGAAAGCGCTAAGTGGAGTTTCATCTTGCGCAACTTTGGCATGTGGAGCCAGGCGCCGCTCGGTGCGCCAGCAGCGGGTGCCGAACCAGCTGCCGCCGCCGTCGCGCCTGATGCAGGCAACGCTGCGAAGCCGATGAAACCGGAGTGATTCCTGCACCCGCCATGCCCCTTCCTCCTGACCGTAGCCATGTTCGCACCGAGCACCGCAACCCGGCGTCCGCGCACTTGGACACACTCGACGCAGCCGGCATTGCAGCGCTGATGGTTGATGATCACCGCGCCGTCATTGAAGCAGTGGCAGCGGCGGCTCTAGCCATCGGGGCGCTGGTGGAAGCCATGGTTCCCAAGTTCCGCGAAGGTGGCCGGCTGATGTACTTCGGTGCTGGCACAAGCGGTCGTCTTGGAGTGCTCGACGCAAGCGAGTGCCCGCCGACATTCATGTCAGACCCGGCGCAAGTGGTTGGCATCATTGCTGGTGGCGACTCTGCACTTCGTCGCTCCAGTGAGGGACGCGAAGACGAATGGGACGGCGCGCGCGCCGAGTTAGAGCGACTCGCTGTTGGCCCGCTGGACACAGTGATTGGCATCGCCGCGGGCGGTACTACGCCGTATCCACTTGGTGCCATCCGCCTTGCGAAGGCGCGCGGCGCAGCCACTGCATTCATCGCGTGCGTTCCGATGGAACAGCCAGCAGACTGCGATCATTTCATCGTCCTTGACACTGGCCCCGAGGTACTCACGGGCAGCACCCGGCTCAAAGCCGGTACCGCCACGAAACTTGCTTTGAACTGCATCACTACGGCGCTCTTCACCCGTCTTGGCAAGGTGCGCGGCAATCTCATGGTGGACGTCTCAGCCACCAACGACAAATTGATTGATCGGGCCATCCGCACGGTGCGGCAGTTCGATCCCTCGCGCTCCCGTGATGAAGCATGGGCGCTTCTTGAGGCCAATGGCCGTTCGGTAAAGCGTGCCATTGAGGTTCCGAACTGGCAGCCAACCCTGCTCGGCGAGCGCGTTCACCTACGGCCGATCCGTCCGGATGACCTGGATGCGCTGCACGCCGCTGCCAGCGACCCGCTGATTTGGGAGCAGCACTCTGAGCGCGATCGACATGAACGCTCCGTATTCGAGCGCTATTTCGCAGGTGCGCTAGAGAGCGGTGGCGGGCTCGTCGCTCTCGATCCCGCCGGTCGCATCATTGGTTCAAGCCGTTACTACGAATGGAATCCGTCCGACCGTTCGGTAGTCATCGGCTACACGTTTCTCGAACGTTCTCACTGGGGCAAGGGCACCAACCAGCAGATCAAGCAACTCATGCTTGAGCACGCGTTCCGATGGGCGCGCGCGGCATGTTTCCACGTCAGTCCCGGCAACGTGCGCTCACAGCGAGCGTTGACGCGGATCGGTGCACGTTTGGATCGCCAAGAAGACGTCCTCGTCGGTGGCGTGATGACCCCGCGCATGATCTACAGCATGCAATCCGTTCCGAAATAAGTGTTCACATGTCTAGAACGGACGCTGGAGCGTTCGAAGGAACTCCTTTAGTTCAGCAAAAATTCGCTTTGATTCGCGTTCTGCGACCACCGCTTTCTTGGTGGAGTGCTCAGCGAGGCGCTCCTTGATTTCGTTGACGCGATCATTAATCTTGTCCTGCATCGCACCGTGACCGCTTTGGAATTTGAGCAGTAGTAGGTGCCTAGCTTGAAGGTCCGGATCAAAGTCGATCCGCGCCGCGTTATCCCTCAGTTTCTTCATATGCGCGTTTAACCGATCGCGCGCCCGTTTTCCTAATACCTTGATGTCTCCCGATGGCACCTCTTCCGCTTCATAGTGTGACGCTGTTTCAAATGTCGCAGCGATTGCCTCTTGGATCAAGGCCGTCATTTCGTCGACATGGGTAAACCATGTCTGGATCGCTTTGGTGCACCGCTTGTCTGTGGCATCGAGGGCCTTCGCACGATCAGTGGCGATCGAAGTTAGTTCAATCCATTTGCCGGGATTGATGCCCGCCAGCCGCGCG
>JBBAOD010000178.1:0-5560 GCA_040401635.1 Phycisphaerales bacterium | reverse complement strand
TCTGGCGTGCGGCGCGGTGGGATTTGCTTCCGGCTACTGGGCCGTGTTTGTCACCACCACTGCCGAGCAGTTTGGTACCAACCTGCGCGCCACTGCCACCACCAGCGCGCCAAACTTTGTGCGCTGGTCCGCAGCCGGCAGCGCACTGCTGTGGCACCAGTTTGAAGTGTTCTTTGGTGGCGGCGGCCCGGCGTCTCAGCCCGGTGACCCGAGCGCCCCGTGGCGCGGCGCGGCGCTTGTGGGCGCCATTCTGGTGCCGATCGCCATGGTGGCTGCCATGAGTCTGCGCGAATCCCACGGATCAAGCCTCGATTGGACGGAAGATGCGGACGGATCCCGTAGCGATGGTCTGGGCGGCCACGGCACGGGTGGTCAGGGCAAGGTCGGTTAGGGCAAGGGCGGTCAAGGCAAGGGCGCCCACGGCAGCCACGGCTCAGACAAAGACGCGCCGCGCCGGGCATAATGGTCGTCCCATGGAAACCACACGCGGCCTGATGCAAGGCATCATCGACTTCGCCGGACTCTTCCCACCCGCGTCTCTTGACATGCCAAAGACGTTGGCGGCCTACGCCAAGTACCGCGCCAGCGCCGATCAATGGGCGCTTGGTCGCCTGATTGTTCCGCTCAAGCGCATCGGTGAATTTGAACGCTGCGCGACCGAGCATCTGCCCACCGGCGACACGGATGATTCTGAAGAGCCATGGCGCCTCTCCGTATTGTGCGAAGCCACCGGCGACGAGTCATTTGAAGATGAGTTGGATGCCATTGAGCGATTCAATGCACGTCATGGCGAGCCAGGGGCAGGGCGCGCCGTCATTGAGACGATTGAGATCAAGCCAAAGGATGCACACGCCATCGAAGGCGCGCTGGAACTGATGCCGGAGACCCTGTTCCCATGGTTTGAATTACCGTGGCAGCATGACATCCGCGGCATGGTGGCTGCGCTCAGTGAGATGGAGTCCGGAGCAAAGGTGCGCACCGGCGGAGTCACGCCGGAAGCGCATCCATCCCCGCTGGAATTGGCGCGGTTTCTTTCCACGTGCCACTATGCAGATGTTCCGTTCAAGGCGACCGCTGGGTTGCATCACCCGTTCCGGCATCGCTCGGAAAGCGTCAGCTGCGATCAGTTTGGATTTGTGAATGTGTTTGTGGGCGCGGCACTACTCCATCACGGCGTGGTGGAGCAAGAAGAGCTGGAAATGCTGCTGGCAGACACGCACGGCAAGCACTTTGAATTCACTCCAACCGGCGTTTCCTGGAAGGCGCGCGCCTTGACGCTTGGCCAATTGCGCGAAGCGCGCGAATCATTCTGCACCAGTTTCGGCAGTTGCTCCTTTGATGAACCAATGAACGATCTCCGCTCGCTCCACTTACTGCCGCCTCATGCGGCGAAGGGCTGACATGACCACTGAAACACGTTGCTGGGTGGATGGAGCTTCGCGCGCTGACGGAGATTTTCCGATTGAGAATTTGCCGTGGGGCGTTGCAGAACGCCCGGACCGCCAAGGCGAGCCGCGCATCTTTGTGGCGATCGGCGACAGCGCGCTTGATATGGCTGAATGCGCTGGATTTGGCATGCTTGCCGGGCTGGCGCCGCGTATTGAAGCCGCGCTCCGCATGCCCACGCTGAACGGACTCATGGCGCTTGATGCCGCGGACTGGACTGCCGCGCGCGCACACGTGACGGCGCTCCTCACGAACGGTGCACACAGCATTGAGAAGCACGCGCGCCGCGATGCCGTGTTGATCGCACGCGCTTCGCTCAAGATGCAAGTGCCCGCCGCTATTGGCGACTACACCGATTTCTACGCCAGCGAGTTTCATGCCACCAACGTTGGCAGCATGTTCCGCCCGAATCAGCCGCTTATGCCCAACTGGAAGTATTTGCCGGTTGGCTACCACGGTCGTGCTTCCAGCATTGTGGTTGACGGAACGCCAGTGGTTCGGCCGCACGGACAAACGTCCGCAACCGACGAAGGCCCGCCGACCTTTGGTCCAAGCAAGCTGCTCGACCATGAGTTAGAGATGGGCTTCTTCTTTGGCGGCGCGGGCAATGCCATGGGCAACCGCATTTCAGTGGCAGAAGCCGCAAAGCATCTCTTTGGATGCGTGATCTTGAATGACTGGTCAGCGCGCGACGTCCAGAAGTGGGAGTACCAGCCACTTGGCCCGTTCACTGCCAAGAATTTCTGCTCCACGGTGAGCCCGTGGGTCGTCACGCTTGATGCCTTGCGCCCGTACTGCATTCCGGGCCCTTCACGCAAAGAAGGCGATCCAGCCATGCTTGATTACCTGCGCTGGGACAACGACTTTGTGGTGGATGTCACGCTTGAAGTGCTGCTCGCCAGCGCCGCCATGCGCGCGGCCGGCACGGCACCCACGCGGGTGAGTATCGGTTCCTTCAAAGATGTCTATTGGACGATGAGTCAGATGCTGGCGCACCACACTTCAACGGGCTGCAATATGCGCCCCGGCGACTTGCTTGCCAGCGGCACCATCAGTGGGCCTGCCAAAGAGAATCGCGGCTGCATGCTGGAACGCACCTGGCGCGGCACCGAGCCGATCACGCTTGCCGACGGCACGGAGCGTCGCTTCCTTCAGGACGGCGACGAACTCACCATCCGCGGTTGGTGCGAACGCCCAGGCCTGCCACGCATCGGCTTCGGCGAATGCCGCGGCGTGATCATGCCGGCGCGGTGAGCAGGGCAGTTACTGCCAGGTGCTACCGACATCCTTCGCAGGCTTGGCCGGTTTGCCCTTCTTGGCGGCAGTCTTACTCTTCACCTTGGTCGGTGCGGCTGGCTTCCGATGCGCCCCATCCGCATGGTGCTGGTCAAGCGACACTGGGAAGTGTTCGCCCTCCCAACTCTGCGGATAGGCAAGATCATCAAATGCCATCGCCGCCTTCGTCGGGAACATTGGACGGAAGGTGTCGCACATCACAGCAAGCTCGCTGGTCTCGCGCGCGCCGAGGCTCTTCTCAACAGTGCCTGGGTGCGGTCCGTGCGGAATGCCCTGCGGATGCACGCTGATGGAACCGGGTTCGATTCCCTTGCGCGCCTTGTAGTTGCCCTCAACGTAGTAGAGGATCTCATCGCTATCAAGGTTCGAGTGGTTGTATGGAACCGGGATGGCGTCTGGATGGAAATCCAAGAGGCGCGGGCAGAAGCTGCAGATAACGAAGTTGTGACCTTCGAACGTCTGATGGATCGGCGGCGGCATATGCAACTTGCCAACGATCGGTGAAAAGTCATCCACGTTGAAGCAGTACGGGTAGTAGCAGCCATCCCAACCAACCACATCAAGCGGATGGTGGGTGTACATGTATGAATGCACCAAGTCGCGCGCTTTGATGCGCACTTCATACTCGCCCTTTTTATCAAAGGTGAGTGGCAGTTCTGGCATGCGCAGATCGCGCTCGCAGTAGGGCGCGTGTTCCAAGAATTGGCTGGTCTTCTTGCTCAGATAGCGCGGCGGCGGGCCGATGTGGCTGCCGTTGGCGGTTTCAAACACCACAAAGCGCGGCGCTTGCTCGCCATCTTTGGTCTTATCGAAGGTCATGCGGTAAACGATCCCCTTCGGAATGATCACATAGTCCTTCGGCCCAAACTTCAGCGTGCCGAACATGGTGTGCACCGTGCCCGAACCAAAGTGGATGAAGATGCATTCATCGCCCATGGCGTTCTTGTAGAAGTAATCCATCTTCTCCGCGGGAACGCACATGGCCATTTCCACATCGGAGTTACCAAACACCACCACGCGACCAGTGATCGGGTCGCCCTTGGCTGGCATGACCGCAGTCTTCAGGTGACGCATGCGCATGACATCGGTCTCGATGTACTCCACCTTGGTGCTGTACAGCGTCTTCCAACCAATCACCTGCGTCGGCGGATTGATGTGGTAAAGCGTGGAGGTTGGACCAACGAAACCTTCGGTTCCGAAGACTTCTTCGCTGTAAAGCGCGCCGTCGGGGCGGCGGAACTGCACGTGGCGCTTCTTAGGAATCTGGCCGAGTTTCGTGTAGTAGGGCATGGCTCGGGTAGTGTACGAGTCACTCCTACATTTGGCGCACGAACTATGACAGACGAAACCACCGTGAATTCTCCCGTTTCCGCGCCCCTTGAGGCGCCCGCGCTGCTTGCCGAGCGCCCGGAATGGATCGTCATTTCCAAGCCTGCGGGTTGGCATACCGTGGCCCGGTCAGGAGCGAATGCAGGCGCTGATGAAGGCGGTTTCATCATTCCAACGGTCGAAGAGTGGCTCCGCACGCAACGCCCCGAACACGCGGCTATTCCGGAGGCCGGCATTGTTCATCGCTTAGATCTTGGTACTTCCGGTTGTCTGGTTGCCGCACGCAGCGTGGAGGCGTACGAACGCCTACGCGCCGCGGTTGGCAGTGCGGCCGGTGCACGCAAGACGTACTTGGCGCTGGCCGTGAGCGGCATCGCTGAAGTGGGAAGCTTCCGTTACTACTTTGTCAGTCGCCATAAGGGTTCGCGCAAGGTCACCGTTGCCACCGAGGGCGGCGCGCCGGAGTGCGGTCGATGCCGCTGGCAAGTGCAGAAGCGACTGGTTGACGGCATCCATGATTTGGTGGAAGTGGAACTGGTGGGGCGCGGTCGAAGGCATCAGATTCGCGCGGGACTGGCGCATCTGGGATATCCGCTCGCGGGTGATGCCCTGTACGGCGGCTCGACCACCGTGCACACCCATCCGGCGCTCCATGCATGGCGCGTCGAGATTGATGGCGAGCAGGTGGAATGCCCCGCCGATGCGCGATTTACAGGCTGAAATGCGGAGTGCAGCGCATGGCTGAACGGGGACGGCGCGAAACATCGATCGCCGCCGCACGTGTTCCTGCGCTGTTCCGAATCACGACTCCCAGCGTTCAATCTCTTCGCGACGGTGCGGTCGCGTAAGCACGATGAGAAGCACGGTCGGATAGATCAAGCCAATGATGCAGCCTCCGACCACTTGGCCGCGCTGCCAGATGCTTGGTTCACCGGGTCGCTCACTGGCGCGCTCAGCTTCACTGACGGGCATCGGTGGCTTCTGGCTTTCTTTCCATTCGTTGGTGGCGCGCACAATGCCGGCTTGCCACTCCGTAGCAGGTTCGAGCATCCAGAACCCGATCACCAAGAGCGGCAACGCCAGCCCAATACGAATGTACGCATAACGACGCAGTTGCCGCGGTCCCGACGAGCGACGGCGCAGGGTGGCAATGCCGCCGAGCAGAAGACGTGTGCTCAGGACCAGCGACGCCACCAGGTCAACGCCCATGCCAAGCATCATGGCGCGCGGCGCATCAGGAAACTTGATTGGCAGGGCGCCAGAAAACAGCTTCATGGAGAAGATGCCCGCCATACCGCAGCAACTTGCCAAGAGCGTCAGTCCGCCAATACCGATCGAAATGCCCCCGATCCAACCGGGCCATGTGGAATCTGAATCGTTGTTTCCCTGTGCAACTGAGGCGGATGCGCCCGGACCAGTTGGAGGCGTTGGATCAAACGGCACGAATGGAGGCTGTGACGATTGGTTCATGGGGCGAAGGGTACCGCGA
>JBBAOD010000177.1:0-5561 GCA_040401635.1 Phycisphaerales bacterium | reverse complement strand
GAACGCTCTTCCGCGACCTTGACTTGGAACTCATCCCGGGCGATCGCCTTGGACTCATGGGCCCAAACGGCAGCGGCAAGACCACGCTGCTGCGCATCCTCTGCGGCGACCTGGCCGCCGACGCGGGCGCCGTGCGCTTTGCCGATCCCAAGCCGCGCATTGTGATCTTGCGCCAGCAGCGCACCGACATTCCGCCCGACACACTCTTGCGCGATGCCATCTGCCCGCACGGCGATGTTGTTGACTTTCAAGGTCGCCCCATGCACATCACTGCGTGGAGCCGTCGCTTCCTCTTCAAGGATGCGCAACTCTTACAGACCATCGGCACGCTCTCGGGCGGCGAACGCGCGCGCGCACACATCGCCGCCATGATGCTTGAGCCCGCCGACATCTTGGTGCTTGACGAACCCACCAACGATCTTGATATCCCCACGCTCGAAGTGCTTGAAGAAGCGGTGGAATCATTCCCAGGCGCCGTGCTGCTGGTCACCCATGACCGCACCATGCTCAAGCGGCTTGCCAAGACCATTGCAGTGATCGGCGCGCACGACGCGTCGGTATCAGTAGTAGCGAGCCTTGATCAAGCACTTGCATCGCTCGAACGCGCCGAACGCAGCGTGCAAGAACGCGACCGCGCCGCGCGCACTACTGCCCCCGCAGCGCAGTCATCCGCCGCGGACGCATCCAGCCAACGCCGTCGCCTGAACTTCAAGGAGCAGCGCGAATTTGATGGCATGGAGGCCGCTGTTGAAGCCGCCGAACGCGCGCACGCACTGGCCGAAGCCCGCGTCGGTGAGCCCGGCATCGCTGCCAACCACGCCAAGATGGCCGCTGCCTGTCAAGCACTTGAAGCCGCGCAACTGGCGGTCACCACGCTCTACGCGCGCTGGCAGGAACTGGAATCAAAGCGCGGCGGGTGAGTGGGGCACAGAATCCACAGCGGATGGCGATACGCTGACCGCATGCAATTGAACGCTCCCCGTGTCGCGGCCGACGGTTCTCACGCCACCACACCACTGCATGCAATCACCCGGCGGGCGGCGCGGATGTGCGCGCCTCTCTTCCTGGTCGTCATGCTTTTCACTCTTGTCATGCCCGCATGCGCCCCGATGCGATCCGGCGCGTTCGACACACCACTGAACCCGCAGCAGTCCGTGGTACAAGCATCGTTGACCGCGGCCGGAAGCAATTCCGCAGCGATCGAATGCTTCCTTGCTACCTATGAACATCCCGCCGCTGGCGTTGCACTGGACGCAGAAAAATGCATCGCCGCGCGGTGGCTTGTATCCAACATGCGCGGCCACGGCTTTGTGTTCTTTACATTGCAGGACGCCAAAGGCAACGACATTCCATTTGATATTGATCACTATCCAACGCTCGACGCAGCGCAGTTGGCGCTTGACGCCATTGAGAAGGACCGCGGATCGGTTGACTTCAAGATGCGCCGCTTTGACGCCGATCTGGAGCATGCTTCATGCACATTTCTCTGTGAGAACCTGGAGCAAGCATTCACATCCTGGCGCAACGATCCGTGGATGCGCGGCGTGCGCTTTGAAGTGTTTCTTGAATCAGTGTTGCCATACCGAGCATCCAACGAACCGTTCTCCCCGGGCTGGCGCGCCGCCGCGCGTGAACGAATGGCGCCGGAACTTGCAAAGCTTGGCCCAAACCCCACGCTGGCGCAAGTCACAAAATCCGCCATCGACGCCGGTCACGCATGGGTTCCCTTTAGCGACCGCTACTACATGCATCCCACCGATCAGTCGTACGCAGATATGTGTCGCACCAAACTCGGTCGCTGCGAAGACATCACCAACATGATTACCTTCGCTGCGCGCGCATCGGGTGCCATGGTGGCCAGCGACTTCACGCCGTGGTGGGCAAACCGTGATAACAACCACGCATGGGAAGTAGCGGTTGATGCGAACGGGCAGGGCACCGCCGGTCTCTCCAACCGCGCTGCCAAGGTGTATCGAAAGACCTTCTCCGCGCAGGACAGTTCGCTGGGCGCGCGCAAGAGTGAGTCTGACAAGGTGCCAGGCTTCCTGAAGTCAAACACCATCCGCGATGTCACCGCGCAATACGAACCGGTGACGGACATTCGGCTTGATGAATTTCCAAGCGCACCTGCAGCAACGGGCATCACGTTGGCGCCACCAGCAGGCATGCCCGCCAAGTTCGTTTACCTTGCAGTGTTCAACGGTGGTGAATGGCGACCAATGGAGTGGTGTCAATGCCAGAACGGTCGCGCCACGTTCAAGGACATGGGTCGCGGAATTCTCTACCTCCCGGTGTGGAGTAACGGCACGGAGGTTGCGCCAGCCGGCGCGCCATTCACGGTGGACGACGGCGGACGCATGCATTTCATTCCCGATTCCCAGAGCGCTGCCGATGCTTCGATCACGTTGGAAGCGTCAGTCATCATTCCTGCAACGCCCGATCCGGACACGCAACGCACCAAGACCCTCGTAGCGGTACGACCAGGCGTTGAATATGAGTTGCTCTCATGGACTGCGCCCGCAGGATGGAAATCCATCGGCAAGCGCACCGCCATGGCGGATACTTCCGCCAACGTTTCGTTTGTGGGCGTTCCCGCGGGCGCGCTGTGCTGGTTACGCGCCGCCGACGGGCGTGGTCTGGAGCGCCCATTCACGGTGGTTGATGGTCAACAGGTCTTTTGGTGACTGTACGCAGGGGTATCGCCACGAGCAATGTAAATATTTGCAGGTATTTCTCTGTACATTTACTGCAATGCAAGTAAATTTCTCTGCATGAAATTAGCCGCTCAATCGATTGGTCGGCTTGCCCCAGAGCAACTTCTCGCTGCTCAACAACAGGTGTTGGAGCAAGTGGCGCGTGCTGCGCCGCTCTTTGACACGCTCACCGCCATTTCGCGCTACTCGGAAGCGTCCAGTCCAACCATGATGGCCTCCATCTTGGTGTACGACGAAGCCACGCAATCGTTGCGCAAGGGTGGATACGGATGCCTGCCCGCCACGTTCGCTGCCGCAGTGGATGGAATGGTGCCGGGTCCCGCCACCGGAAGTTGCGGAACCGCCGCATTCCGCCGCGAGCGCGTCATCAGTGAAGACGTCCGCGTCGATCCACTCTGGGGTGCGTTCCGTGAGTTTGCCGCCTCCTACGGAATTCAGTCGGCGTGGTCTTCGCCGATCATGGGTAGCGACGGCCGCCTCTTGGGCGTGTTCGGCATGTACTACGGCGATTGCCGTGCACCGACTACGGAAGACTTGTCGTTTGTTGACCACTTCGTCCACTTGGCTGCCGTTGCCATTGAACGGCATCGCGTCGATGCGGACCGCGATCATCAGACCACGCACGACAGTCTCACTGGTCTTGGTAATCGTCGCAAGCTTGAGCGTGAGGTTGCCCGCCTGGTCGCCGATCCAACCACAACGCCGCGCTACATTGCCATTGTTGATCTTGACCATTTCAAGATGCACAACGAGAACCTCGGCCATCGCGCCGCGGACCTGCTGCTGCAGGACGTGGGCGCGCGCATTTCCGAGGCCGCTGGTGTTGGTGACCTGCCAATTCGTTTCGGTGGCGATCAATTTGTCCTGATTACGCCGGTCAACAATGAGGCCATGCACGCGCGTTTCAGTCG
This sequence comes from Phycisphaerales bacterium, assembly GCA_040401635.1. Classification (GTDB taxonomy): domain Bacteria; phylum Planctomycetota; class Phycisphaerae; order Phycisphaerales; family SM1A02; genus UBA966. The sequence continues at coordinate 1,936 of JBBAOD010000177.1, read as the reverse complement.
GCTGATTGCATCATTCGAGCAGCCATTCATTGCTGACGGTCTCCCTATTCGGCTTTCGGTTTCCGCTGGCATTGTTGAGTGGGATCCGCACGCCACCGACTTTGAGGCGGCCCTCTACCAGGCTGAGCAAGCATGTATCGCCGCTAAGGATCGCGGCCGTGATCGGTGGGTGGCGTTTAGCGCCGAAGATCGTCAGCTTGCCGACGAGCGCCGCCGCGTGGCGCGCGTTCTTACCGATGCCATTGCCGCGGACAAGGTATTCACTCATGTCCAGCCGATCATCGACCTGGCCACCGGCGCACCCGTGGGGTTTGAAATGCTCGCCCGCCTCGCGGACACGCCATCAGGCATGATCATGCCGTCGGTGTTCATTCCAATTGCCGAAGAGAGTTCGCTGATCGATTCCCTCGGAATGAGTGTGCTCCGTTCCACATGCCAACTCTTGGCGTCTACTGGTTCGCAACTTGATGGCATGACAGCCAATGTCAATGTCTCGCTCCGCCAGTTGATGCGCGACGGATTCCCGAAGGCTGCCGCTGCCGCCGCTGGTGAGTACGGCGTTGCACCCAGTCGCCTGTGCCTGGAAGTCACCGAGAGTCAATGGCTTGATGGCGACGGTCCAGCGCGCAGTGCGCTGCTGGAACTAAAGGCGATCGGATTCCGCCTCGCACTTGATGACTTCGGTACCGGCTACGCCTCACTCCGCCTCCTGCAGAGCGTTCCGTTTGACGTGGTAAAGATTGACCGCAGCTTCACGCAATGCCTCGGCGACAACGGGGCCGGCACCGCGCTGTGTGAGGCTGCACTTCGCATGGCCGCCGCATGCGGCATGCGCGTCACCGCTGAAGGCGTGGAGACGAAGGAACAAGCGGACTTGCTGCGAGTCATGGGCTGCCAGCAAGGGCAGGGCTATTGGTGGTCGCGCCCGCTGCCGTCGGCCGATGCCATCAAGTGGATTGAGCAGCGCCAAGCGCAGCCTGCTTTCTGACTTGATCCCGCGTGCGATAGGCGCCGCGCCCGCGCGCTGTGAATAAAGCACCCAAATGAAAGGCGCCCTCCGCATCACTGCGCAGGGCGCCTTGTCTGTTACTTGCAGTGAACTACTTACTTGGCTAACCCAGCTTCAATCGCTGCGCGCAGACCCTTGTCACCTTCTGGTCCAAAGCCCACTTCAATCTTCTCAATCTTGCCATCCTTACCGATCACGATCAGGGTGGGAATGCCAGAGATGCCGTAGGCAACAGCCAAGTCATCACCCGCCAAGAGGCACCCGTAGGTGAAGCCCTTGTCGGTCATGTACTTCTTGCCAGCGCCTTCCTTCTTCTCCCAGGTGTTCACGCCCAAGATCACTACATCCTTACCCTTGTAGTCCTCGCTGATCTTCTGAATAGAAGGCATGGCCTGCTTGCAAGGTCCGCACCAGGTGGCCCAGAAGTCCAACAGAACAACCTTACCCTTGAGTGATGCAAGCGTGACTTCCTTGCCAGCAAGGTCCATGAGCTTGAAGTCCAAGGCGGCATCGCCGGCCTTGACCTTCATCTCTGGGCCTTGTTGGTCCGCCGCAGCGGCCATGTCCTGCTTCTTGAAGTCAGCAGGAGCAGCGGTCGAGAAGGTCTTCTCATCCATCGTTGGGTCGGCCTTCACACCGCTGAACGTGGCAAGGGTGTTCATGCCGGACATGGCTTCTTCGCCAGGAATTTCAGTTGCACTTGCAACGCGGCGTGGCATTCCATCAGTGCGGGCGAATGCGATCGTCTCAGTGATGCGCATTTCCTTTGGTTCCATCGGCTTGCCGTCATCATCTTCCATGCCGTCCAGCTTCATGCTGCGCACAATCTTCACTACATCGCACGGCGTGCCGTCAACAGTTTCTTCGCCAACAATGGTGGCTGCAACCATCGCGGGCATGTCTTCTGGTCCTCGGCCCATCGCGGCC
>JBBAOD010000176.1:0-5625 GCA_040401635.1 Phycisphaerales bacterium | reverse complement strand
TTTCATGTTGCGTACTCACCACGTTTGAAAGAACGCGGGGTGCGCCATCGCTCCACTCCACAATGCTCGCGGCGGTTTCGTCGCAACTTGTCTCGATGCCCAGAATGAGTGTGCCATCAGTGGGCTGATGCGGCGAATTGTTCTGCGTGGATGGACTCACTTGCCCTCCGGTTCGCGCGCAGGCGTGTATTCCGGGGCAGGAATGGCGCTTGCGCCAATACCCGTGCGCAGTGCCGACGGGTCCTTGACGATCCAGCGGCCGATGACATGGCCATCTCGGTCGCGGAGTTCAACGGCGCCATCGATCAGCGATGCGTCGTTGCCAAGCAGCGGATCGTCCACCCCGGCGCCGGTGCCGCGAAGGTTGCTGATCGCCTGGTCGGTCTTATGAAGTTCATCAAGCAATCGTCGGCGGTATTCGATGCTCGATCGCAATTCATCGTTGCCAGCGCCGACGTCACCGGACAGGTCGCCGATGACCGGCCACTCCACCATGTCAAGGTAGCCCTGAATGGCATCCACCGCCCCGGCAAGTTGTGGATCATGGGCCACGCTGCTAATGGAGGCCGACGAATTCCACAGCACTGCAGGGGCAGTAGCGGCGCCGCCTGCTTCGCGCAATTGGCGCGCTGCTGCGCGGGCAATTGATTGTTCCTCGGTCATCGGCACGCGAAAGCCCGTGTCTGGTTCAACGCCCCACCGCGATGCGCCAACGGCGCGATGCGGCGAGGTGCCGCTCGGCAAGTAATAACGAGCGGTAGTGATCTTGACCGTGCCAGCTCCGTCTGGAAGTTGCAGCACGTCCTGCACGCTGCCTTTGCCGTAGGAACGGGTGCCGATGATCTTGGCGCAGCCGTTGTCGCGCAATGCGCCCGCCACTACTTCGCTCGCGCTCGCACTTCCTTGGTTGATGAGCACCACCATCGGAATATGCAGGTCTTCCGACGACGACGTCGCATCCCACGTTCGACCAGTGTCGCCACGGCCGCGAATACTGACAATCGCCCCTTCGGAGATGAATCGATCCACCACTCCGACAGCAGCAGTAAGCGAGCCTCCGCCATTGTCACGCAAGTCAAGAATGATGCCGGAAACGCCGTCGGCACGAATGCGTGCCAGTGCGGCATCAACTTCTGCCAGCGTTCGATCATTGAATTGCGCGATACGTATGTATGCCACACGTCGGTCAGGGTCGATGGTGAAGCGCCAGCCGTCCGCGTCGCGGAGGATGCCCTTCACGCTGGGCGTTTCCACCACGCGGCGCGGCACGTTGAGGGTTCGTTCATTGCCATCGGCGCGGCGGATCACTAACGCCGCCACCGTGCCGGGCGCACCCGGGAGGAGCGACTCCAGCGTGGCGGCGCCGATTCCTTCAGTGGACTTTCCATCAACAGAGAGAATGGTGTCGCCTGCCAGGATGCCCGCTTCCATCGCCGGTGATCCATCGATGGCGGTAATCACGATCGGCCGGCCATCGTCTAGGTCCAACTCAACGCCGATGCCGACATAGCTTCCCGACAGTTGTCTGCGGAATGCGCCCTCGTCGGCGGGTGGAATGTAAAGGGTGTACGGATCGCCAAGCGCTTTGGTCATCGCCTCCATGGCGGCGCGCTGCATCGCGGGCGCGTCAATTGGATCGACGTAACTACCCACCAAGAGGGCGCGCAGGTCGATGATTGGATCGAGCCAGCGATAGGCGCCTTCGGTGGCGGGTGGCACGGTGCGCGCGCCATCATCAGTTGATTGTGGCATTCCAGCCTGCAGCGCGGGCGCCAGAAGCGCGGCGAATGCAGCAGAAGCGAGGAACATCGTGAATCGGGCCACGTGACGATGATAGGGGCGCGCCATCCCGTCCTACAATCCTCCCCACATGGAAACAGGACGCCACGCAGAAGTCGACATCCGGGCCGAGCCCGCGATCCTTGTCGGCGTCCGCCTTCGAGATAATGAAACCACCTTCGACGACTCGCTTGCCGAACTACAGGCATTGGCGGAAACGGCCGGCGTGCGTGTGGTGGGCACCCTCGAACAGCGCCGGGTTGCGCCGCGGGGTAAGACGTACATCGGCAAGGGCAAGGTGGAAGAGCTGTCCGCCATGTGCAAGGAGCTTGGTGCCAAGGTAGTGATCTTTGACAACGAACTCGCTCCCAGTCAAATTGCTGAACTGGAGAAGGCGCTCGAACTCAAAGTGATCGACCGCAGCGAAGTGATTTTGGACATCTTTGCAAACCGCGCCACGACCAAGCAAGCGCAACTGCAGGTAGAGATTGCGCAGCTTGAGTACACCGCGCCACGACTCCGCGCCATGTGGTCGCACTTGGGGCAGGTCACTGGTGGCGCGCCCGTCGGTGTTGGCACCCGTGGACCCGGCGAGCAGCAGTTGGAGATCGACCGTCGCATCGTCAAGGCGAAGCTGGACAAACTGCGGCGCGAGCTTGGAGAGATTGAAGGTCGCCGATCACGCGAAGTGAAGCAACGCCGCGATGAGCACTACACCGCTGCGTTGGTTGGCTACACCAATGCCGGCAAATCGAGCCTCTTCAATGCATTGACGCGGGGCGGGGCGTATGCCGCTGACAAACTCTTTGCAACACTGGGAACTCGCGTTGAAAGTTGGAACCTGGCAGGCGGAAACGCAGCCATGCTCTCCGACACCGTTGGTTTCGTGCAGCGTCTTCCCCACCATTTGGTGGCGAGTTTTCGTGCCACGCTCGAAGATGCCATTGCAAGTCACGTGATATTGATCGTTCTTGATGTTGCTGACCCCAGCGCGCTCATGCAGTACGAGACCGTGCAATCGGTGCTTGATGAGATTGGCGCAGATCAACAGCCGCGCATATTGCTTCTCAATAAGGCCGATCGTTTGCCGCCGTCCAGAATTGGCATCGATCCGCGAATCACTGAGTGGATGGAGCGCGTCCCTGGAGCGTTGCCAATTTCTGCGCTCACCGGTGCAGGGCTCCCCGAACTCTCCGAGCGGGTGCTCGGACTGATGAAGGGTGACATTCGTGACTGCACGCTTTCGGTTCCGCTCACCGATGGACGTGCGGTGGACTTTGTGGAGAAGCGTGTTCCAGTACTGAGCCGCGATTGGACGGAGGCATATGTGCAACTCAAAGTGCAGATTGGCCGCCGGCAACTTGAGCAACTGCTCTCAAGCGGAGTGCGCATGTTGGTGGATGGATTACCAGCGCATGAGGGATTGCGATCGTTGTGGCCAGATATAAAGGTTGATGTTGCCCCGCGAATTCGTCCGCACGATTCCTATGCGGTTGGTCAAGAAGTCGAAGACGAGTGAAGCGCGCGTTTCACGCGTAGGCAACGCCCCGCGGATCACAATTCTCGAGCGGTATCAAGCACGCGGCTCATGAGTGCAGCCACGGCGCCATCACGAACATGCGGAGTGCCGTGCGGCGCACGCTCCCAGATATGCGCGGGCGCACTGCCATCCACCGGGAACCACGCCACCAACGAACTCATTTCATACTGGCCGCGTGCCCAGAATCCGTCCTCGGCACGGCCGTGCGCTACCCGATGACCGCGCGGTGGGAATCGATCCCAGCGCTCAATGATGGTTCCCAGCAGCGCAGTTTCAACGGCTTCGTATGCGGCGGGCGAATCGCTGGCGATGCAGATGACATTGACGGCGCCAGGCATGAATTGCGAATACGCCTTGCGAAGAAGTCGCTGCACGCGTGGTATGGCAGCCTCCCAACCTGCATCGACACCGGTTCGAACAGTGACGGTGCCCTCTGCGGTTGGTGCCACAATGCGCGCTGCTCCCAACCACGCGCCGTCTTCGGCACGAACCACCACTTCATCGCCCACGCTTGCTTCACGTACGAACGGTTCCAGCGCGTTGCGCAGGGTGAGTAACTGCCCGTCGCCAGCGGTGGGCGACCAACGTACCGCGATGGACACCGGGCGCTTCGTTGCAGAAAGTTGGCTCAAGACTGCGGGAAGCGGGGTACTTGGCTCCATGGCGTGCGGCGCGCCCACGCGTTTGACGTGGACCCAGCACTCCACGTTGTTGGAGGCTCGCACGTAGAAGTCTGCATGGCGACCGCCCGCGGTGAGTCGTTCGATATCGATAGCGCATCCAGCTTCCAACAGCCGACGTGCGAGGACCGCTTCTGCCACGGTGCTGAGGAATCGGTCTTCGCGTCCGCTCGGTTCGTCGAGCGCTTCAACGAGGCGGCGAATTTGTCGCCCTGCCACTCGACCGCCGCGGTCAGCGGAGGGAGGGGTCATCCACGAGAGGATTTCCTCGCGCAGGCGTCGAACATCAATGGGTAAGCCCAAGTTGGGAAGGGTAGCTTCGTTGCGGCCGATCAGCGAAACGCCGCCCGATCCATTCAGGATCGGGCGGCGTTTTGAATGGCAACTCGCGGACTTGAACCGCGGACCCGCGCATTTTCAATGCGCTGCTCTACCAACTGAGCTAAGTTGCCGCGCGCGTTACAACCCAGTGACGGGTCGCTTCGAGCAGTAATTTGGATGTCACCCTCGGAACCCAGGACGCGTTTCGGCGCCCGCGGCCATTTGGGCAGGAATGCGAAGGGTACGCACTTCTTCCACCGTGTCAAGGCGCTCGGAGGCACTTGCTGCTCGTCCAAGCTCCACTTCGAGGCTCCCGAGGAGCCTTTCAGCCAGCCAATACCGCAGTGGGCGGGTGGCGGCAAAGGTTCGAAGGTCAGGAGCGCGAACGCCGCGCGGGCGGCGGACGGTCGTTCCGGAGCGTCCGCTGCGCGTCCGGGCATCATTGGTCGGTCCGAGCGTCGAGACGCGGAGGTCAATCCAGAATCGGCGCGCGAATGCAATTCCGCGCATCGGGTCGAGGCGCGAAGCACAGGCGCGATCGAAGCCGGGCGCCAGAACGGTCTGCAAGTCGGCCCATGACTGCGCAACACCGCGCGACAGTGCCGCAGCGTGCACCGCACATTTAATGTTGTCAATGGCGCGCTCTGGTCGCGGCATGCGTCCGAGACCCGCATTCTCCAAATGCTCAATGACGTCCGAAACGCTCATTCCGTAGCGCACGGCTAATTCGCCTGATTCTGCGAAATATGCGGAGCGAATGCTCGCTTCAATCGATTCATCCAAGCGGCGCGCCGAAGAGCGCTCGGCCATGGTGCATGCACCACCGGCATCGTTCGAACCCCACAACGAGTGCGACTCCCACAGCGTGCCCGTTGCGTCAGTGGAATTCATTGAACTGTTTACTTTCATCGGTGTTCGCCTCCTGCGATTCCGTTGCGAGTGCCGCTGCTTGCATAGCTGCGATGCACTCATGCAATCCTTGCGTGCGCGGAGTGTAGAGCTGTGAAGTGGCGCGTCAATCCGTTTACGCAGAATCCCGGGCGAATTCATGCAAAGCGGACGTTGCCAAGAAGTGAGCGCCGAAGGTCACGCAAGGCCGGAAACTTATCGCGCCAGCGCAGCAATTCGTTACGATCGAGTTCTGCAATGAGCGCTAACTCGCCATCGCCCGCCTCAGCGATGATGTCTCCGCTCGGCGCCACCACGAACGAGTCACCGTGGTACGCGGCTTGTGGGTCGTGTCCGATACGGTTGCACGCGATCACAAACGCTTGGTTCTCGATGGCACGCGCAACCGCAAGTGCG
>JBBAOD010000175.1:4841-5773 GCA_040401635.1 Phycisphaerales bacterium | reverse complement strand
GAATGCGTCCGCAATTCCAGTGGCCGTAGCTGCTGCCTTCTTGCCGCCAAAGTCGGCGGTGGCCGTTCCGGACATGATGCTGTGCACGCCGATCACGCCCATCATGGTGCCGATGGCGCATGCGCCGATGATCCATGGACGCGCCGTTAAGAACAGATCCGTGAACGAGCCCGACACTGCGCCGACGGATTCCGCCGTTGCGTTGATCGGCTGCCACACCAAGGTGAGGATCATGGTTCCCGTGGTGGCAAACATGATGCACTGCATCAGCGCCGCCGATGGCGCACGGCGCGACTGGAACAAACGGTCGCTGAGCCAGCCTGCTGTAAACCCGCCCGCGATACCAGTGACGCATCCCCAGAAGCCCCAGTTCTGCGTAACCAGCGGCACACCCAGTGGCGTTTCCTTGGCGAACAGCAAATACCAGTTCAAGATGCCGTCGCGGAGCACGCCCGAGGTGAGTTCAACAACGCCAATCATCAGGATGATGGGGTTACTGAGGATCTTCCAGATCAACTGGAAGTAGCCGTACTTTTTGTCCTTGGTGTCATCATCAGAGGCGTCATGCGTATCGAGCGGATCGAAGCCTGCTTGGTCGGGCCGGTCTCTCAGGAGTACCACGTCAATCAGTGCCCACACGACCATAATCATTGCTGGGATCAAGAAGATCAGCCACAGCGCGGGAACCGTCCGACCATCCAAGATGAAGAGTGAATTCAAGATCGTGCGCGTGGTGGTTGGTACGGCAGGCTGCTCTAGCTTTACCGCATCAGCAATGGCTCGCCCCCAGTCGAATGCGAAGTACACGCCCAGTGAGATCAGCGTGCCGAAGATAGCGCCGAAGGTGCCGCGCTCACGGACGTGGAACCAATAGCTCTTGACCTTGATGGTGCTGACGGCACCAAAACTTTGGAAGAGCATGTTGAGACTGT
>JBBAOD010000175.1:0-4831 GCA_040401635.1 Phycisphaerales bacterium | reverse complement strand
CGAGTTTCACGGGCAGCTTGTCGTACATAAAGAGGTAAAGCGCACCCGCCATGCATGCGTTCATCAGCGCGGAACCCAGCGCTCCAATCAACATGCCACGCTTGCCACCCATCTTGTCAACGAGTGGTCCAATGAAAAACAGACCGATCGCATACGTGGTGGCACCGGCACTGGCGATGAAACCGAACTCTGCTTTGGTCATCAACGCACCAAGCGCAACTGCCGCTACCGTCAGGTTGTAACGCCCCATGTACAGGAACGAATACGTCATGCCCAAGGGGAACCAATTCACAAAGCGCCGCCACATGAACTTCCGGGTGTGCTTGAGCGGATTCGTCAGGAAATACAGGGTGATGATGTAGGCCAACGCAAAGCTGACCAAGAAGAGCGTCATGAGGGAGGTTCCCGTGAGGAGTGAGCAGGGGTGACAGAATTGGGAGCGTAACTGAAGTCCGCCACGGGTTGCCGGGAGGCCAAATGTGGATGAGAACCGGCTCGGATTCGAGCGAATACCGCGAATGCCGCACCTTCATGCTTGCGTGACCCCCGTGCCGAGTTACTCTCTCAGAATCCCATGGTTTCCCAAGTATCCCCACGCGTATCCACGATCGCCGCAGTCATCGCTGTAGCGAGCACCGCATCCCTCTGCACCGTCACTGCGTTGGCAGCTGGTACATGGCAAACAATCACGGCCCAGTGCCCGAATGCTTCCGGCGGCGGGCTGATGCTGCTATCCGACGGAACCGTGCTCTGCAAGTCGGAGGCCGGCGGAACAGATGGCATCGGCAACATCTGGAATCGACTCACTCCAAACAGCGTTGGCAGTTACGTGGGCGGTAGTTGGTCCGCCATCGCGGCGATGCAGAACACACGCCTGTACTTCGCGTCACAGCTCTTGATGGACGGACGCATGTATGTTGCGGGTGGCGAGTACGGAACCGGCAAACAGGCCGCCGAGGTCTACAACCCGCTCACGAATACATGGACCGCAACGCCAGCACTGGGCGTAAACATTTCCGATGCGAACTCGGAAATCTTGGCAGATGGTCGTGTACTTCAAGCGCTGGTGACTGGAACGCTTCGGTCCAATCTGGTCTACAACCCGTTGACAAATGTATTCGCCAATGCTGCCTCATGCATCGGCATCCACAATGAGTCTGCATGGGTCAAGTTGCGCGACGGCAGCATCCTGATGATTGATCGCAACTCGACGGCGTCGGAGCGCTATCGACAAACAACGAACACGTGGGTAGCGGATGCGACCGTTCCGGTGTCGCTCTATGACCCGTACGGACTTGAGACTGGCGGCGCGGTACTGCTGCCGGATGGTCGCGCATTCTTCACTGGTTCCACCGGCAACACTGCGCTGTACTCGCCGGGGATTGCTGGGAGCAACGGCACGTGGGCGGCGGGCGCAGTCATTCCGGGCGGACAGGGAACACCCGATGCGCCGATGGCGATGATGGTGAACGGCAAGGTGTTGTGCGCTGTGTCGCCGGCGCCAACATCCGCAAGTCATTTTCCGTCGCCGACTTCGTTCTATGAATACGACCCGCTGACAAATGCATTCACGCAGGTCAGCGCTCCAACAGGCGGCACCACCTCGAACGATCCCGTGTACATCTGGACGTTCATCTGCCTGCCGGATGGCAAGGTGCTCTGCGCCAAGCAAGGTTCGCGCGCATTCTGGGTGTACACGCCGAATGGCGTCCCAGTGCCGGACGCCGCGCCGGTGGTGTCCACCGTCCTTCGTGCAGCCACGGGGGTCTTCACGCTCTCTGGCCAGCAATTCAACGGCATCAGCGAGGGCGCCTCATACGGTGACGACTGGCAGATGAACACCAACTATCCAGTGGTTCGACTTGAACGACTTGGCACGACGTATTACGGTCGTACCTTCGATTGGAATAGCACTGGTGTTCAAACAGGCGCTATGACCACCACCACCAAGATGACGGTGCCGACAACCATGCCGTTCGGTACGTACGACCTGCGCGTTACCGCCAACGGAATTGCATCGCTTCCATACACGTTCTGGAATCCGAATCCCAATTGCATTGCAGACCTCAACCTTGATGGCAAGGTGGACGGCGCAGACCTCGCCGTCGTCTTGGTGGCGTGGGGAACACCCGGATCAACGACCGGCGGAGGCGATTTGAACGGCGACGGCCGAGTGAACGGCGAAGACCTGGGAATCCTGCTGGCCGCATGGGGCAACTGCCCCGTCTGACGGAGCGAACCGACCCGCCGGTCAACTCACACCGCCACCGCGGCTCCTTGATCGATGATGGCATTCAGCGTGGCGCTTGGCCGCAGCGCCGCAGCGACGCGCTTGACATCCGGGTGGTAGTAGCCCCCGATGTCGATCGACTTGCCCTGCACCGCGTTGAGTTCCGCCACAATCTTCTGCTCGTTAGCGGTGAGTTCAGCAGCAATTGGTGCAAAGTGTGCGGCAAGCGCTGCGTCCTTGGTCTGACGCGCAACAGCTTGCGCCCAGTAGAGCGCCAAGTAGAAGTGACTTCCACGATTATCAAGATCACCAACCTTGCGAGCTGGTCCCTTGTTGTTGCGCAAGTACTCACCGGTGGCGGCATCAAGCGTTTCTGCAAGAACGCCTGCACGCGCGTTCCCGGTGCGCTGCGCCATGTGCTCAAAGCTTGCGGCAAGCGCCATGAATTCACCCAGTGAATCCCAACGCAGACTGTTCTCCGCGACAAACTGCTGAACGTGCTTGGGGGCTGAGCCACCGGCGCCGGTTTCAAAGAGTCCGCCGCCGTTCATGAGCGGAACAATGGAAAGCATCTTGGCGCTGGTGCCAACTTCAAGAATCGGGAAGAGATCCGTGAGATAGTCGCGCAACACATTGCCAGTCACTGAAATGGTGTCCAGACTCTTCTTCATACGCTCAAGGCTGAAGAGGCAGGCCGCGGCCGGTTCCAGCACGCGGATATCAAGTCCCTTGGTGTCATGATCGGCCAGATAGGCGTTGACCTTGGTCAAGAGTTGTGCGTCGTGCGCACGCTTGGAATCAAGCCAGAAGACCGCGGGCGTTCCAGTGGCACGCGCACGAGTGACGGCAAGTTTCACCCAGTCGCGGACGGCGGCGTCGGTGACGCGACACGCGCGCCAAATATCGCCAGCCTGCACTGCGTGCTCGATCAGCGTTGTGCCAGCAGCATCAACCACGCGCACCGCGCCAGCGGTCTTGATTTCAAAGGTCTTGTCGTGGCTGCCGTATTCCTCCGCAGCCTGCGCCATCAAGCCAACATTGGGCACGCTGCCCATAGTGCGCGGATCGAACGCGCCGTGCGTTCGGCAGAAATCAATGACGGCTTGGTAGATGCCCGCGTAGCTGCGGTCCGGAATGACGGCAACGACATCCTGCGTCTTACCCGCGGCGTTCCACATCTTGCCACCCTCGCGCAACATCGCTGGCATGGACGCGTCCACGATGACATCGCTCGGCACATGCAGATTGGTGATGCCCTTGTCACTATCGACCATGGCGATCGCAGGACCGTGCGCGTAGACCGCCTGAATGTCCGCCTCGATGGCAGCGCGTTCGGCTTCGGGAAGCGTGGCGATCTTGGTAATCAGGTCGCCGAATCCGTTCTTAACATCCACGCCGATCCGTTCGAGCGTGGCAGCGTGTTTAGTGAATACTGGCTTGAAATACGCGCGCACGGCGTGACCAAAGATGATCGGGTCAGAGACCTTCATCATGGTGGCCTTCATGTGGAGCGAGAGGAGGACGCCGTCGGCTTTCGCTCTGGCGATCTGCTTGCCGAGGAAATCAACGAGCGCGGCCTTGCTCATGAAGGTGGCGTCGAGGATTTCGCCGGCCTTGAGCGGGGTGGATTCCTTGAGGACCTTGGTAAAGCCGTTCGCGCCGACGAACTCGATCTTCACATCGGTGGCGGCGGGGACGCAGACGGATTTTTCGTTGGAGAAGAAATCGCCGTGGCCGTTCATCGAGCCGACGGAGGTCTTCGAATCGGCGGACCATTTGCCCATCGAGTGCGGGTGGGCCTTGGCGTAGTCCTTCACGGCCTTCGGGGCGCGACGGTCGGAGTTGCCTTCGCGGAGGACGGGATTCACGGCGGAGCCCATGACCTTGGCATAGCGGGCCTTGATGTCCTTCTCGGCGTCGGTGGTCGGATTTTCCGGGAGATCAGGAAGCGCGTAGCCCTTCGACTGAAGCTCGGCGATGGCGGCCTTGAGCTGGGGAACGGAGGCGGAGATGTTCGGCAGCTTGATGATGTTGGCCTCGGGCGTCGTCGCGAGCTGCCCGAGCTCGGCGCGGGTTTCCACGGTGATGCCCGAGTGCTTGGTGAAGGCCTGGACGATCGGAAGAAGGGAATAGGTCGCGAGCGCGGGGGCTTCGTCGGTCTTGGTGTAGATGATGGTGGGAACTCCGGACATGGACGTAGGGGTCGGTTGAAACCGGCCTTCGACTAGGGATTTCCGGCCCCGGGGTCAATCCCAGTCGCGTCAAGGCGAGGGAATCCGCCTCAGCGGGTCACGGCGGGAACTTTCAAGGGCTTCAGCTCGAAGCCGTTCGGCGGGGGATCGACTGGCATCACGACGGTGTTGGACGCCGGATCGAAGACGAAGGGCTTTCCGGAGATCGGCTCGATTGGCATTTCCTCACCGAGCGCTACCGCGAAGGCTGCCTGGGCCTGAAGGGCTTCGATGCGGCCGCGGGTCCAGGCGTGGACCCATTGATTTGACCCGACAACCAAGTCATCCAGCAACTTCCTCGAAGCAGAGGAAAGGTCGGCTGGAGGGGATAGGGCGACTTCGACCGTCGACAAGCCCTTGAGATCCGAAG
>JBBAOD010000174.1:0-5840 GCA_040401635.1 Phycisphaerales bacterium | reverse complement strand
CTGTCGCCGGCATTACTGAGGTCCGAGTAACGAGATCTTTCCCCCTTCTGGGGGGGTGGATTTGAACCCGGATTTCCGCTACACTCCCGGATTCCCCCGCGCCGGCGATCGCCGGCGTGTTTGAGGGGCAACCCCGCTTGAGGGGCACATTAAGGAGCAGAACCGTGTACGCGATCTTCGAGGACAGTGGAACCCAAATCAAGGTGAACGTCGGCGACATCGTCGACCTCGATACGCGCGAGGTGGCAGATGACGTCAAGTCACTGACCTTCGACAAGGTGCTCGCAGTTGGCTCCGGCGACGGAACCGCTGCCAAGCTCGGCATGCCGTACCTCAAGGGCGCAACCGTTGTTGCCTCGATCGTCGGCGACGTGCAGGGCGACAAGCTCCGCACCGGCAAGTACAAGCGCCGTAAGGGCTATCGACGCCAGGCTGGACATCGTCAGGATTACTTGCGCGTTGAGATCACAGCCATTCAGGCTGCGTGATCACCGCTCGCTGAATGCGTGAGCGGCACTTGGGCCTTACGACGGACCCCAACTGCCAAACCGCGCATTTCAAGTTGATTTGACAGGATTTACTCCTCGCGATCCGCGGACTGCTCGGATCGCGAGGTTGTTTTTACAACATCGTCTGCTGCCAGCGACAGAATCATTCTGTTGGCGTGCATCCAGCACTGCTACCATCGCGCCGTGGACATACAGCCGCCGCAAGCCTCACGGCTTGGGGAGGAAAGTCCGGACACGATTGGACACAGTGGTGGCTAACGGCCACCCGTGCGCGTGGGCGCGCATGCGGGACAGTGCAACAGAAAGCAAACCGCCGAACGGCGCCTTCGGGCGTGCGTGGTAAGGGTGAAACGGTGCGGTAAGAGCGCACCGCCTGACCGGTGACGGCCAGGGCATGGCAAACCCCACTGCGTGCAAGCGCAAGCAGTCTCGGTCGACGGTTTCCGTCGACGCCCGTGTCCACGGGTATCGGGGCGGGTCGCGTGCTGGAGCCAGTCGGTAACGGCTGGCCTAGATAAATGGCTGTACGCGGCTTTGCCGCTGACAGAATCCGGCTTACCGTCCGTGTCGCCCACACTTATGCCCGGATCCCGCGAAATGGGGATCCGGGCACCTTTTTGCGCCGGATGCGTGGTGGTATGCGACCTAAATTCGCGGTTTTTTAGGTGCAAATGCACAATCTGTAAGAACTGTCGACTTTAGGGATTGAGTTCTGTGCTGAATCCGCGACAATTGTCGATCAGCCAGATATTCGCTGAAACCAAACACTATGCACGACCCACTCGAAACCAACGTCAATCCCCCCAAGGCCTCCAATCCGCACGCCTACGCGATGCTTCTGTATCGCCGGGCGGTCCATCCAGAGTTCTTTGGGATTGAAGCGCGCCGCAAGATGCAGCACGGCGATTACGAGTTTGAGGGTTGGATCTTCAAGGGTGGTCACTGTGTGCGCTTCCAATACGGCGCAATCACCTTCTGCGAAGTGGTAGTTGACAATCCGACCAGCCTCCCAGATCGCGGCTTGGCCGGCACGCTCCCATGCGCGGGCGAGCACGACCACGAAGAGAAGATCACCGAGAACATCACGTACATGACGACTATCCAGTCGGAATCGCTCAGTGATCATCTCTATCTCGGTACCTACAAGGAAATGCTGCAGCACGGTCGCGACAGTGATTCGCTGATGACTTGCTGGACCGATCCGAACGGCAAGCCAAATCTTTCGATCATTGACATGCAGCGCTTCCGTAACGAGATTCATTCGCAGAGTTACCACCTCCGTGCAGGCTCTGGACTGGTGCTGCGCACGCAGTCGCTCGTTCAGCTTCCTGAGGCAGCTCCGAAGGAAACTCCGTCCGCAAGCGCGCGTC
The DNA here is from genome assembly GCA_040401635.1 of Phycisphaerales bacterium. Lineage (GTDB taxonomy): Bacteria > Planctomycetota > Phycisphaerae > Phycisphaerales > SM1A02 > UBA966. The sequence continues at coordinate 3,961 of JBBAOD010000174.1, read as the reverse complement.
GTCGCTGACGACTCATGCCTGACCCGTTGACTGTCCACGCCGTGCTTGCGCGCTTTGATCGCGCGCTCGGCCTTGATGTATCGCCGCGTCCGTTGCACGGATCGCGTGATGTATCGAGCCGAACAGAGCCGCGGGCGGTGGTACAGGTGAAGGATGTCGCGCATGTGCTGCATGTGCCGCATGCACCAACTGCGGTGCATGGCGGTGTTGCGGCCTCGGCAGTTACGCGAGAAGTCCTGGCAGCACGCGCTGGTTCGCGCGATGAACGCATCGCAAGTACTAGTTTGGCCCCCGCTGGTTCACGCGAAGAACGCATAGCTCGATTGGCAGAAATTGAATCGCGCCACGCGGCGACGTGCCAATTGTGCGCGGTTTCAGGCGCGAAAGGCAAACTCGTCTTTGGCGAGGGTGCGCCCGATGCGGAGATCATGTTTATTGGCGAGGTTCCCGGTGAGCCAGAAGAGCGCGTCGGTCGTCCGTTCATGGGACCGGCTGGCGAGAAGCTTGACGAGATGATTCGCGCCATGGGCCTGACCCGCGTGGATGTCTACATCGCCAGCGTGATGAAGTCGCGATTGCCAGGCGATCGCGCACCAACTCCCGAAGACATTGCCGCCTGTGGCCCGTACCTACTGGAACAAGTACTCGCCGTGCAGCCGCGTGTGCTGGTGACGCTTGGCGGCCCAGCGACCAAGTGGATCTGTGAGGTCGATGCAGGAATCTCACGGATTCGCGGTACGTGGCAATCGTGGACGCCGCCGGCGGGTGCTTCGTGCCCAAGCATTCCGGTCATGCCCACGTACCACCCGTCGTATGTACTGCGTACGTACACGCGACAAGTGCGCGCCGAAGTGTGGAGCGATCTGCGCGCCGTACTTGCACGAATTGGTCGCGCTGTGCCGACGCGTGCTACCGCCACCGACGCGTGAGTGAACGACAATTCAGTTGCGCATGCAAATGTGCATGCAACGAAGCATGCAACTTCGCGTGAAACCGCACATCCAGTACAGCAAGTACTTGTTCAGTTACGCCAACAGTGCCAGCGCTGCTGATGAAATCATCGCCGCACCATTTGGGTCGACCGACTGTTCGTACTTCACCATTTCCCGCGTCCGGTGTGGGGCGCAGACAGCGGTGACATACATGTTACCGATGGAGCACCAACGATTGGCATTGCCGGTCTTGGCAACGTGTGCCAAGAAAGGCTCGCCGCCGCCGATGAATTCGTCCAAGAGTTCGCGGTCAAACTGCTCGACGGCATGCCGGCGCTTTTCATCAAGCGGGGCCTGATCGCCAAACTGCGGACCCACGTGACTCAGGTCGGCGCTCGAAACAAACACCGTGCGACCACCGGTCTGCGCAAGGATGGACTTGAGAGCCGCCGCAAATTCCTTGGTTCCAACACGCTCGCCGTCGTCACTGATGAGACCAATGTTTGGATCTGGCACCAGCGCTGCAATCACCGGGACATCGCCGTACAGGTGCTGGATCCACGGAATGTGCAGGGCGATCGAGTGTTCCGAAGCAAAGTCGATCTGATCCTTGAAGAGCTTGTCGCCAAATGCATCGCGGAGGCGCTCAAGGATTGCTGCGTCGGGGCGGGCAGTGCCAAGCGGGGTTTCAAAGCCGTACTCGGTCATCACTACGCCATCGCCAAGCCCAAAGTGATTGGTGCCGAGCACTACGACGCGGTCCGGTCGCTCGCGCGCGCCGGTTTCCAGGCACTTGTAGGCGGCGGCATAGTTGGCAGCGCCACGTCCGTAATCCAAGTGCGGGGCAACAATGCCAATCACCGGGCTCTCAAACTCCGGATCATCGGCCTTCGCCAAATTGTCGGTCATGAAGGCGCGGAGTTGTTCAGCAATCTCTGGACGGCGGGCTTCCTCAGGCAGCGGGAACGAGCCGCGCGTTCGAATGTCGTCCATCTTGGACTTCTCAAGCGCTTCGCTGGTTGGTCCCCACAGATAGCCCAGTTCATCAAGCTTGCCCAGCATCTGCAGCAGCTGCGGCTGCGCCTCGGCGGGCACGCCAATGCGTTCAAAGACTTCCTCAATGTGTTGCTCACCATTCAGTGCCAAGAGCAGCCCGATCCACTGATTTACCTGTGCCTGAATTTGCTGCGGGTTGGCACCCTGCAGCGGCATCATGAATGGCTGGGGCGACAGCCGCAGGGGGTCCTGGAGGACGAGCAGGGTGACATCGTGCTCTTTGCCGTCCTGATCCTTGGCCTTGGCGGGCGTTACCACCGGGATAAAGCGGCGGACGTGGGGGCGCTGAACGTGTTCCGGGAGCGAATCAAATCGGATCGACATGGGAGGAGAAGTGTACGGAACCTCGGGGCACCGCATATTTCCAATTTGGCGCCGAATTTCATGAACAAGTCATATAACCCGCCGATAGATCATTCTTACGTGCATGAAAGCACGGTGTTAAAGAAGGTCGCGGTACGATCCCACTTTAACGAAATTCGCTGGACGCTTGGCGCGTTCAGCACAGGGTCAACGGCGCGTACACCGGATGACCCACCCCCTGACAGAGGCAGCACGACCCAATGGCTAACACTTTCAAGTCGACCCACACATTCATCGCCCGCCTCACCATTCTTTCGTGCGCAGCGCTCCTCGCCGCCCAACAGGCTCCGGCCCCAACTGAACCCGGCACAGTCCGTGTGGCTCCAAAGGAGTCTGAGGCCGTGAACGCCAAGGGGGTTCCTGCGCAAGGCGCAATGAATCAGAACGGACCGATCACTCCCGCTCCGATGGCAGCGCCAACCGCTCCAGTTGATGCGCGTCAAGCCATCAAGTTTGAGCCAGAGATTCTGAACCTTGGCGAGATGTCGGCCGAAGTTGCCAAAACCGGCAAGATCAAAGTCACCAATATTCTTGACACGCCCGTCAAGATCTCCAAGATCGTTCCTGGCTGCGGCTGCACCACTACGACTGCACCTCCGGGAGAAATCGCTCCGGGTGCATCGGCCGAAATTGATATCACTCTGAAGCCCGGCGCCAAGGCTGGGATTCAGTTGACCAAGATGGTGACCTTCCAGATTGAGGGACACGCGCCACAGATGCTGACCGTGAAGGGCGATGTCAAGGCGTACATCACCATTTCGCAGGACATGCTCGACGGCCCAACATCACCTGATGCACCACCGATGGTCGTCAAGTTGGTGAGCGTTGAGAACGCCCCGTTCAAGATCACCAGCGTTCTTCCTGACGTGTTAGTCAGCGTTCCCACCGAATCAAAGATCGAGCACGAAGTATCGATCGACTGGAAGAAGTGGGAAGCCACTGGTAGCTCAGTCAAGATTTCCATCATGACCGACTGCCCGAAGGCTCCACAGCTTTCGCTGTTGGTGAAGCGCTCACTCAAGCCAGGAATGAATCCTCCGCCTCCGACCAAGCCAACCGAGGCTGCCCCAGCAACTGTGCTGGCAGCGCGTTCGGCTGATCCGGTGGCAATGAAGGCAGCACTTGCTGCTGGCGGCGGAACAGAGGCTCCGGAGCGCATGTCGCAGCGCACTGCGTTGCACTTTGCTGCAGAGAGCGGCAACATGGAGATCGTCAAGATGCTCTTGGATGCCAAGGCAAATCCCAATGCCCAGGACCGTACAGGTAAGACCCCGGTAACCGTGGCTGCAGAGCGCGGCAAGATTGATGTTCTCAAGGCACTCTTGGCATCTGGCGGCGACGTCAATGCTCGTGATCAAGTTCAGGGCTCGCCGCTTCTCTGGGCATCAGGCCTTGGAACCACTGAGACCGTCGTGTTGCTTCTGGACGCAAATGCAAATCCAAACATTCAGGATGTCAACGGCATGACGCCGCTCATGTGGGCTGCTGGCGTTGGCAAGCCAGAGACGGTGGCGGTACTCATTGCTAAGGGCGCAGACGTCAAGGCTATCGATCGATTGACTGGTGAGTCTGCGCTCATGCGCGCACTCCGCACCGGTAAGACCGAAACG
>JBBAOD010000173.1:5086-5869 GCA_040401635.1 Phycisphaerales bacterium | reverse complement strand
CCGGTGAAAAGAGCACAGAAATGGCTGCAAAGGCCAGTGATCGAGAAAGTGCATTCGATCTGTATGCCAGCCGCTATTGGGCACTGCGCGCGCTGTGGGAAACCGATTGGTCCTTGGAAAGTCCAATCAGCGATCCTGACTTGGCGATGGTCAACCCGGCCCGGCACGCCCATGATGCTCCGCGCTTGGAGGGCAAGTGCCTTCCCACCGAAACGCTCCGCGCGTTCTATCGAGACGCCGCGCTCAGTATTGTGTGAAGTGCAACGGCGGCGACGTTGGGACGACGTGGATCAAAGATCCGCTCCGATGGGACCATGTCCGTCATGGACGCTGCCGGCGTGTTGCTGGCAACAACCACCGGAATTCCTGCACGGGTTGCAAGGCGTGCGCCCCACGAATCGCCATCAGGAATCATGGCCGTGATGCCGCGCGCAAACGCCAGCGCAAATGCCGAGATTCCGGAATCCCGCCCGGTAGCTCCAGGACCACCGCGACCGATGCGCAAGTCAATAGCTATCGCCACGTCCGCCGCGCTCGCGAGCAATTCTGGATCATCAACACGCGCATCGAACGCCAGACGCCACGCGCCACCGGCAGCTGATGCAAGACGCTCAGCCCGCGCTGCGCCCGGAGAACTTGGATGCACCACTAGCACCACCGGATGACCGAGCATCGAAGTGCGCCCGGCAATATCAAGTGCCATGCGGGCATCGCATGAGGCGGCGGGGCTTGCCAGCAGAATGCATACGCGTTCACTGGCGTCAACGCCCCACGCCGAGCGCA
>JBBAOD010000173.1:0-5076 GCA_040401635.1 Phycisphaerales bacterium | reverse complement strand
GAGCGCAACTCATCACGCGCAAGTGGATCGATCGGATCAGGAAGCGCATCATCAAGCGCCGCAGCGCGCGTTCCGAAGGCCGGGGAAACGCCGAGTAATCGCGCCGATTCGTGGGCACGTAGTCCAAAGGTCAAGAGCGATCCGTCGCTCGGAAGGCGACCAAAGGCGCGCCGCAGCGCAGACCCCGCTAACACCATCGCCCCAAGAGGTGGCAAACAGCTACTGCCTACATTCACTCCGAACGATGCCGCACGCCGAGCCTCCGCCGCGGTTCCAATGATGCCCGCGGGCCGCCCCGCGAGACGAGCGGCGATCGAACGCAGCCGAGGGGGCGCGCACGCATTGACATCAATCAGCGCTGCCATGCGCGGACGCACGGCAACCGCGATCGCACTGCCAGAAATTACTGTGCGCTGCGGAATCATCAGCCTTCCATCTTGGAAACGCCCTTACCGAAGTTCTTCGGTTCGTGGTCGTAGAAGAGCTTGGTGACGTCATCAGCAAGCTTTTTCTCAAGGCCATCTTCAGCATTGCGGCGGGCTGCTGATGTTCGATAGGCATCGTTGGCCAAGGTGTCAACTTCGGCGGTTACCGGGTAGCCCTTCGGATCAGCACCGAGCGGCGGGAACAGTCGTTCCTTGGCCTTGACGTCGACTACTTTCACGCGCACTTGAGCGGTTGGCTTGGGAGTGGCGCCGTCCGGCGAAAGCGTAAACGACTCCATTTCCACATAGAGCACGATGTCTGCGTTCACCGCATTACCAAGGTCTTCAATGGAAATGCGCTTGGTGCTTGTCTCCATGCGGCGCACATAGGAAATCAATTCGCGTCCACTGACTACATCAGTGACAAGTCCCTGCTGCTTGATGACTGTTCCGATGTCATCGGCAAGCAGCGCGCGCAACTGCAGGCGGCTCACCACACTCTTGCGATCATCAACAAACACCACCAATTTCTTATCTTTGGGCAACGTGTATTCGGCGGGCTTCTTGGGCGGCCCCTGTGCGATCCACATTGCTGGAACCGCGTAGTTGCAGCCCGCGATCACCAAGATCACAGCCGCGAAGAATGCCAGTACCAGGGCTCGAAGTGTTGGGTGCAGCAGATCGACCCTTCAGTCGCTTGTTGGGGTACTTGTCTTCAATATGGTCATAGAACAACTTGTTGATCGTCTGCGTGAACTTGGCCACCAACCCAAGTTGAATCTTCTCTTCTGAAGCACTTTCGCGGCTGAGATCCTTCACGTCAGGGAACTTGACGGCAATGCTGTACTCCTCGGCGAAGGCATCGGGGTCCAGCGAATCACGCTCAATGATGCCAACGTTTGCTCCGGCCATTCCTTCCCAAATCCAGCGGTTTCCCGGTGGATTGAGGCGAAACTCAAAGACATCGATAAAGATCACCCGGTCCACGCCCAGTTCCTCGGCAATGGTCCCCAGTGGGAGCGTGGTCCAACTTGGCGTGCGGTAGCACCACGCCAAGGACTCGCGCCAATCAAGCACTTGAACGCCACTGACATGCTCCTTGACGCCGGCGGCAATATTGCCCGCAACGTTTGGAACAACAGTGGGATATTCATAGAGCACGCTGCGTTCAGCATTGACAACCACTGCAACGGTCTTGTTTTCAAGTCCGCGGTACTTGGCAAGTACCTCAACCTTCTTTTCAACCTCAATGGCCTCGCCGACTTTGGAGACCAGACCCATGGCGCCGCACGAGGCGAGCACGAAAGGCATGACCAAGAGTGCCAGGAAAGCAACAATACGAGTCTTCATGGTGTTCCGATCGAAGCGGGGAGAAAGCCGCGAACAACCGCGATCTTCCAGCCCCAAGAGAGGAGCGCAAATATTCCGAGGCCAAGCAGAAACCGCGGCGTCAGGCGATCGCCAAGAACATGTCCGAGCCGGCTACCGGTGACGGCCACATAGGTGCCGACCAATGCCGTGGCAGCCGTACCAAGGGCGAGGACGAATCCCATGGGCTGTACGCGCGCCGAGGCCAAAAGGCTGCCGTGTGCCGCATGGGCAAATGCGGTGGTCATTCCGCAGGATGGGCACGGCATGCCGTAGCCAGCCATCCAACCACAGGGGGCCATGCCAAGCATCTGGTGCGTTCCGTGACCATCTGGGGACGGAGTCAACCACGCTGCAACGCCGAGCACGGCAAAGGCCGCCACCGCGAGTGCAGCACAGACGACGCGCTCACCCCGGGTGGCCGAAACCGGGACGGGGGCGGTGGGCGCGGCGATCGCTGCACCCGAACGAACTCCCACCGACGCGCTCCGTTCAGCGGACGGGCGGTTGGGCGGGAAAGAAGATGGCTCGACGGACATCGTCATTGCAACGGCCGCGCAGCGTACCTTCCTGCGGATGACCTTCGCTGACTCCACCGGCCCGATCCACCACACGCCGAGTGCCGCTGCGGCTGACGCCACCGCTGCGGCGCATACGCCTGCGCACGCCCCATGGTGGCTTGATGCGCATCTTGATCTGGCGTACCTGCACCTTGGCGGCCCAACCGTCACCGATGAACTCCCGGACCAGGTGACGCGCGGCGTCAGCCTTCCGGCATTGACGCGCGGGGACGTTCGAATCTTTCTGGGAACGATTTTCACAGAGGTCGGCACCGAGGCAGCAAGTACGCCGTGGGGATACCGCGACCGTGATGACATTGAAGGCGCGCACGCTGCGGGTGTTCGACAGTTGGAGATGTATGAATGGCTTGAGCACACCGGGCGCGCGCGGATTGTGCGCAGCGCAGCGGATTTGGATGCGTGCGCTGCCGCACCGGCGGGTTCGCCGCCCGGAATCGTCATCTTGATGGAAGGCGCGGACCCGGTTCGCTGCCCGGAGGAATTTGCGTGGTGGCATGCGCGCGGAGTGCGCGTGGTGGGACTGACATGGGCGAAGGGGTCGCGGTACGCCGGAGGTAACGCGGCGCAGGGACCACTCACAGACATGGGTCGACGCGCTGTTGAGGCAATGGATGCGCTGGGGATTTTGCATGACGCAAGCCACCTGTGCGATGAATCATTTGCTGGCGTGTGCGCGGCCACTTCATCGCGCATCGTTGCTACGCATTCAAATGTTCGTGCACTTGCTGCGCCGGTCGAGCGACATCTGACCGACTCACAGATTGCTGAAATCGCTGCGCGCGGCGGCATGGTTGGTTTGAACCTGTACGGAAAATTTCTGACTGCCGGTCGTGCGGCAACGCTGGCTGATGCGATTGCGCATGTGCAGCATGTTGCAAGCATTGCCGGACGAAACTGCGTCGGACTGGGCAGCGATTTCGATGGCGGATTCACCCCGGCAGATTGCGCGACTGGCTGCGGTCGGCCCGAGGAATTGCCTGCTTTAACGGCAGGACTTGCACAGGCTGGCTTCACTCACGCCGAGCAAGCAGCGTTCGCGCATGGGAACTGGCTACGAACTTTGCGCGCTTCCCTGCATGACGCAGAGCGCGGCGCGGTTAGCCGCATGTCGTTGGGTCGTTGAGCGGCACCACCACGTGCACGCGACCGCTGGGTGTTTCGGCAACCACTAGCACGTCCAGAAGGACGCCGGTGCCGTGCAGCGAAATGGCCTCGCGCGCATCACCAAGGAGAATGCGTTCGCGCACTTCAAAGCCGTCCTTGAGTTCAGCAAACGCCATGCCTAAGAGTTCGCGGTGCATTGTGGCCCACGTGCGCGCCGTCCGAACACGCGCAAGTTGATCAGCACGACCAACGATGTGCATGCGCCGCTCGTCATCAAGCGCCAGCTCAACATCCGGAGCCATCGGGCAGGAAATGCCCAGCGCGCGAAGTCCGCGCAGCAGTGGAACGAGTTTCAGTGGAAGTTCAGCAATCGGCAGCGCGGCAAACGCGGGAGCCGTGCGAGAAAGCGCGGCGTAAGCCGTATGCAGAGCGGCGTGAGACGTATGCGGCGCGGTGTGAGACGTATGCGGCGCGGCGTGCGACGTGTGCGTGGACTGCGGCGTGTGCGACGGCTGCGAAGTGTGCGCAACATGCTCAGCCTGTCCGGAACGCGGCGCGTGCGTGGTATCCATAGTGGAGTCCCCGTGTGCAAGTGGCTCTTGGCGCGAAGTGAACGGCTGTGGCATGCTCGGGAACTTTGGCTCCACCGCAGACGTGTCCGCGTGCATCACCAAGGATGCCTCCGGAGTGTCCGCATCAAATCGATGCGATGCGCCCACGCGCGCGCTCTCCAATTCGCGGGTGAATTGCGCCATCGGCGGGCATTCTTCGGCTGGATACGTAGCGCGAGCGCTTGATTCAACGCGCTCAATACGCGGCAAGCAGGCCACCGTTTCCACATCCACTCCAAGGAACGATCGCGCTGCATCGCCAAGCCGAGCAGCGGCATGGGCTGCCTGCTCCGCTGTTGCGCCAACGATGACAAGTCCGACGCGCTCAATCGGCGTACCAGCATGGACGCCCTCATCCGCCAGGTATTTCAAGCGCAAATACGCACCGGTGATGGCTGCTTCATCGGCGCCAGTCATCAAGAGAATTTCTTGCCCAGCAGCAAGCACTTCGGCGGGCGATGTTTCGGCGGGAACACAAATCAGCCAGCGACGGACGGTGCTCGCCGCGCGCGGGAGCCAACGTGAAACCGCGGCCGGTCCAGCGGGTGGCACTTGTCGTCCATCAGCACGCAGCAATTCAATGGTGACGTCATCACGTTCAAAGCGAACCAGCGCGGTGGGACCAGCGATGCGCGCCACCGCATCTGCAAATTGCGTGGTCCACAATCCGGCCATCACTGGAAGGTTGCCGACCAGGACGGTGGTCACCGCACCAAGAGTCGGTCCATCCGTGGTGCGCGCTGCCTGACCTTCGCCACCGTTTCCGGTTGTGAAGAGCGCGGCCAAACTTCCGAATGCATCACCGTTCAAGCTCATGGTTTCCTCCGCGCTGCCTCCGCAGCCGCGCCTCTCGCTCGGCACAGGCCGGCGAGCACTCACACAGGAAACACCGTCGAGCGCGAGTACCGAGCGTCAGACCGACGCTTCCGGCACATCCTGCTCGTGCCCCGACGCCGGGGCGCCCGAGATTCGCATGCGCTGCGCGAG
>JBBAOD010000172.1:0-5927 GCA_040401635.1 Phycisphaerales bacterium | reverse complement strand
GGAACACATGTCCGTCCGCACTCACCGTGCCCTCCGCCATGGCTTCAAGGAGCGCGCTCTGCGTGCGCGGCGTGGCACGATTGATTTCATCGGCAAGCACCACGTTTGCAAAGACGGGGCCCTTCTTGAACTCAAAGGCCTCGCGCTCGCGGTGGTAGATACTGACGCCAGTGATGTCGGATGGCAAGAGGTCGGGGGTGCACTGGACACGGCTGAAGGTGCAGTCCAGGCTACGGGCGAGCGCATTGGCCAGAACAGTCTTGCCGACGCCCGGGACATCCTCAATCAGCACATGGCCGCGTGCAAGCAGGCAGACCACCAAGCGGTCAACCGCCTGCAGATTTCCCATGTAGACGCTGGCGATATTGTCACGAAGGCGATGGAAAGGGGCTACATCTTGCATCTATTTCCTCCGCGAACGGAAGACGAAGTATATCGTTCACCAACCTCATGCAGACTGCGCACCCATCCGACGACGGCCCAGTTCTTGATGTGCATGTTCCATGCGCCCGCTGCCAGTACGACCTGATCCGTACGCATGTCTACGGGAAGTGCCCAGAGTGTGGTCTTGAAGTGATGGCCACGGTGGCGCAACATGCGGATCCTGAGGTGGCATTTTTGGCAGCTCCAGAGTCGCCCCGCCTGGCCTCTAACGCGATCGTTGCAGTCACGGTCGCGCCGCTGTTGGTGATGCTTGCGCAAGGATCCGGGCCAGCACTCCGCACCATCGACGTACTCGCAGGCAGGGGACGATCGTTGCCATCCCAGGTGGAAAGACCCTCGTGGATAGTGTGCGCGGTGTTGCTGGCAATTGCCGCGTTCCTCTTACGCAAGGGGCTTGCCGAACGCGCCAATGCGACACTGCGCGCAAGTATCGGTAGCGCACGCGTTACCCGCCTCACGGTGGGTCTCAGCACGTGGTCGGCAGTGCTGGCCGCGTCGTTCGTGATCTCATTGCTTGACGCAGCAAAGTCCAACAGCTTTGCAGGAATAGTGCTGGCCGTGCAACTACTGCCGATGGTGTTCACGCTCCTCACGCTTGGGCCGCTACTTGGTCGCGCGGGCGCCATGAGCCGCGCTTACCGAGAGGCGCGTCATGGCAAGCAAGGCGCAGAGGTGCTGACCATGACGCTCGCTGCAACCTGCGTCTTGTTTGTTGCAGCACCGATCATCGAACGCACCCAATCGCCGGAAGTGGCTGGAATCGCCCAGATCTTCTCGCTGGTTCTCTTGAGTCTCTCTGTCCTCGGCTTGGCGTACATCACTGCCAATGGCTGGGTAATAGCCACCGCCCTGCGTGCACCGCGCATTGATCCGCGGCGGTGGAAGTAAGTCAGCGATTCAACACCGCAACGTTGCACGCACCGCGTTCGCTCACTGACCCTGCGGTTTGGTGACTGCTTCCATGACGCGCTCGAGATTGAAACTGCCAGGCTTCTGGCGTGGCGGGAATTCGCGGAAACTCTGTAGCCAATTGCCAACGTATGCGCCCGCAGGCGCGATGGCGAACATGTGCTCCAAGTACCAGCGCTGGTAGTCCATACCGATGTCGGGGGCCAACTCAAATGGATCCATGCGCAAGTTGGTGAGCATCGGTGCGCGCAGGACTTCAAATGGTGCCTGCCAGACATGCATGCCGTGCGCGTTCTGCTTGAGGAACGTGGCCTTCCAATTCTCATAGCGCAACGCGGCAACGCTGCCGTCGTCGGTCCAATAGATGAATTCCTTACGTGGCCAGGCGCCTTCGCCCTTCAAAGCTGGAAGCAGGTTGTAGCCGTCAAGATGCACTTTGTAGGTGGCGTCGCCGACTTTGCGCCCGGTCAATAGGTCTTCTTTAACAGTGGGGTCACCTGCAGCGGCCAACAGCGTGGTCATCATGTCTTCATGTGCACCGATGTCATTGACGACGGTGCCCGGCTTAATCACGCCGGGCCAACGAATGGCGCATGGCACGCGGTATCCACCCTCCCACTGCGTATTCTTCTCACCACGGAACATCGTGGTGCCACCGTCAGGCCATGTGAACGCCTCAGCACCGTTGTCTGAGGAGTACATGATGATGGTGTTCTCAAGGATTCCCAGTGCATCCAACTTGGCAAGCACTTCGCCAATTTGGCGATCGTGTTCCACCATGCCGTCGGCGTAGATGCCCAGTCCGGTCTTGCCGGCAACGCCTTCTTTAAGATGCGTGAAGATGTGCATCTTGGTGGAGTTCCACCACATAAAGAAGGGTTTATTGTCCTTTGCGGCGCGGTCCAGGAAATCAAATGCCTTTGCATTCACTTCTTCATCGATCGTCTCCATGCGCTTCTTAGTCAGCGGACCCGTATCAGTAATGCGACCGTCCGCGAAACTGTGAATGACACCACGTGGTCCGAACTTCTTCCTAAATTCTGGGTTCTGTGGGTAGTCGGGGCTCTCTGGTTCTTCCTCTGCATTCAGGTGATACAGATTGCCAAAGAACTCATCGAACCCGTGCGCCGTCGGAAGCATTTCGTCGCGATCGCCAAGGTGATTCTTTCCGAACTGACCAGTGCTGTAGCCGCGCGCCTTCAGAAGCGTGGCGATGGTGGGGTCTTCCTTTTTGATTCCCTCGGGTGCGCCAGGCAGTCCAACTTTGGTGAGACCAGTACGAATAGGAGACTGCCCCGTGATAAACGCCGCGCGACCAGCGGTGCAACTCTGCTGGCCATACCAATCAGTAAAGAGCGCGCCCTCTTTGGCGATGCGATCAATGTTGGGCGTCTTGTAGCCCATCATGCCTTGGTTGTATGCACTGATGTTGAACTGACCGATGTCGTCACCCCAAATCACCAGGATGTTGGGCTGCTTGGTGGGCTGGTTAACGGGCGCCTTGGCAGCCTGAGCGCACGCCGGCATTGAGCACACACCGATGGCAACGGACACGAGCGCAGCGATTGAGCCGCGGAGGGCAGTTGCGAGTTGAAAACGAACGGAGGCGGCAGTTGCGCAGATCGTGGGTGACATGGGGATCGGTCTCTTCCTGAATTGAGCTGTCCGGCTGCTCTTGGATTCCCTGGGGAACGCAGGCATCAGCCCAAACTCTAGCGGAGTTCGAAGCAGCCCACATGGGGAGGACTCCCTCATCCCGGGTGCTGCCGATCTGGCAGCGTCTACGCCGCAACACCGGGGCGGGTGACGGGAGCGGCAGGATGGGCAAGCGCGCACTTTGGGGGTGGCGACCTGGTAACTGTGCGCTTAAACCTATTTGCTCCATGGGTTTATGTGTTAAATCGAACGCCGCAATCGCGATATCTCCCAGAATCCCAGTCCATCCGGCTGTTTGGCACACCCCTTGCATCCCTACAACCTGCACCCACGGGCGAACCCGCTCGGGGCGACGCAGAACACGCCATATTCACCATATTCACCATATATCGGAGACCTGATCCATGCCCGTGAAGGAACTTGCCTTTGACACTGACGCCCGCAAGCAGCTGCTCGCCGGAGTCGAGAAACTCGCAGCAGCCGTCAAGAGCACGCTCGGCCCACGCGGCCGGAACGCCGTCCTCGACCGCAGTTGGGGTGGACCAAACATCACCAAGGACGGCGTCAGCGTCGCCGAGGAGATTGAGCTCCGCAACAAGGTAGAGAACATGGGCGCCAAGCTGGTCAAGGAAGCCGCCAGCAAGACTTCCGACGACGCCGGCGATGGCACCACCACCGCTACCGTCCTCGCTGAGGCACTCTTTAAGGCTGGACTTCGTCAGCTCGCTGCTGGTGCAGACCCCAACACGCTGATCCGCGGCATGCGCCGCGCGGTCGAGACCGTGGTGAAGGAACTCGCCGCTGCTTCGAAGCCAGTTGCACAAGTTGATGGCGGCATTGCTGCCGTCGCCAGCATCAGCGCCAACAACGATATTGAAGTTGGTAAGATGATGGCCGAAGCGTTCCAGAAGGTCGGCAAGGACGGCGTCATCACTGTTGAAGAAGGCAAGAGCCTGGAGACCGTGGTTGATGTTGTTGAAGGCATGCGCTTTGACCGCGGCTACCTCAGCCCGAACTTCGTGACTGACGTTGAGAAGATGCGCGTTGAGCTCGACAAGGTGCTCGTTCTCATCTACGAAGACAAGATCGACAGCGTCACCAAGCTGGTTCCGTTCTTGGAGAAGGTGGTCGAGAGCAAGAAGCCGCTCCTGATCATCGCCGAGGACATCACTGGCGAGGCACTCAGCACGCTGGTCATCAACAAGCTCCGTGGCGTTCTGCAGGTCTGCGCTGTCAAGGCTCCGGGCTACGGCGATCGCCGTCGCGCCATGCTTGAAGACATCGCCACGCTGACTGGCGCCAAGCCAATCATGAAGGATCTGGGCATCGACCTCGACAAGATCACCCTTGCTGATCTTGGTCAAGCCAAGAAACTTGAAGTTGACAGCGAGAACACCACGATCGTGGAAGGCGCTGGCTCAACCAGTGCAATCAAGGCTCGTTGCGAACAGCTCCGTCGCGAAATCGACACCACCGAGAGTGATTACGACCGCGAGAAGCTCCAGGAGCGTCTTGCCAAGCTCGCTGGCGGCGTTGCGCAAATCAAGGTTGGCGCAGCAAGCGAGAGCGAACTCAAGGAAAAGAAGTCCCGCGTCGAAGACGCACTGCACGCGACCCGCGCTGCGATCGCCGAAGGCGTTCTGGCCGGCGGCGGCACCGCGTACATCCGCGCACTGCCATCACTCAAGAAGTTGCGCGCGCAACTTGAGGGTGATGAGCAAGCCGGCGTCGATTTGGTTGCTGAGGCACTCGAAGTGCCGCTCCGCACCATCGCTGACAACGCAGGCGAAAAGGGAACCGTCGTGGTTTCGAAGGTCAAGGAAATGAAGGGCAATGAAGGCTTCAACGCCCTCACCCGACAGTACGGCGACCTGATGAAGGACGGCGTCATCACCCCAGCCAAGGTCGATCGTTGCGCGCTGCAGAATGCTGCAAGCGTTGCTGGTCTGCTGCTTGCCACCGACTGCATCATCACCGAGAAGCCGCAACCTGCAGAAGCCGAAGGCGGTGGTCATGACCACGGCGGCGGCGGCATGGGTGGCATGGGCGGAATGGGTGGTATGGGCGGAATGGGTGGCATGGGCGGAATGATGGGCATGTAAGCCCAGGGCCATTGCACCACTCAGCACAATCACTCGACACTCAATCGATTCAATAAACATTCACTCAACATCAGCACTCAAATTTTGGAGAAATCAACAATGTCCAGCACACAAGTCCGTCCGCTCGAAGATCGCGTCCTCGTCAAGCCTCTTGAGGCCGAAACCAAGACTGCAAGTGGTCTCTTCCTTCCTGAAGGCGCCAAGGAACGCCCCATGCACGGCAAGGTTGTTGCCATGGGCCCAGGCAAGATGCTCGACAACGGCACGCGCATGCAGATGCTTGTCAAGAAGGGCGACACCGTCGTGTTCGGCAAGTACGCCGGCACCGAAGTCGAAATCAAGAACGTCAAGCACATCATCGTGCGCGAGAGCGAATTGCTTGGCGTCCTCGACGCTTAAGTAGCCGTACATCGCAGTACCGATACCTGCATAGCACACAACACTTTCTGCACCGCAGACACAATTAGGAAGGCCTCTCAATAATGGCTAATAGCAAGCAAATGAAGTTCACCACGGCCGCGCAGGCCGAGCTCAAGAAGGGCGTCGACGCGATCGCCCGAGCAGTCGCAGTCACCATGGGACCCACTGGTCGCAATGTGGTGATCGCTAAGGGCTGGGGCAGTCCCCAAGTCACCAAGGACGGCGTGACCGTCGCCAAGGAAGTTGAGCTCGCCGAGCCGTTCGCCAACATGGGCGCGCGCATGGTGCAGCAGGTTGCCAAGAAGACCGCCGACGTCGCGGGTGACGGCACCACCGCCGCCACCGTGCTGGCCGCGGCCATCTTCAACGGCGGCCTCCGCTTCATCGCCACCTGCG
>JBBAOD010000171.1:0-5935 GCA_040401635.1 Phycisphaerales bacterium | reverse complement strand
CATCACGGCGCGTACCTGCGGAAGCAAGCTGGTCGCTGGGTAGTAATTGGCGGCACCGATGTCTTGCCGATGCAGGACACCAATGATGGCATCACGATCGTCACAGGTGTAGCGCGTGGAAAGGCGGATGACAAAGTTTGCCCAACTGACGCTGCTGCCTTCGGGAATCGTTGGCAGCACAATGTCTGGGTTTGCTGCAAGCCGACGTACATAGGCGGTGGCAACCGCTTGTCGACGTTCGATGGTTGAGTCAAGACGACGGATTTGTCCGCATCCAAGCGCGGCTGCGGTCTCAGTCATACGTGCGTCGTATCCGCCGATGGCAATGTGTTCCAAGATGGCACCGATATCACGTGGCTGTCCCGAGAAACTCATGCGATCCACGCGGCCTTGGTGACGGAGTGCGCGGCACGATGCGGCAAGGGTGTCATCATGCGTGACCAGCATGCCGCCTTCACCGGTAGTGACTTGGCGATTCGACCAGAAACCCAGGCAGGCAACGCGCCCCCAGCGCCCGGCATTGTCAGCACCGTAGGTGGTGCCAAGTGCCTCGGAGGCATTTTCAATCATGGGAATTTCCATGCGCGAGCACAGCGCGATCAATTCCGGAAACTGCGCGGGATTTCCGAACGTCAGCGCGGCCAGCATCGCCTTGGTCTTCTTACCGATCCGCTTGGCGGCAGATTCGGGATCCATGTTCAAACTCATGGGATCGACATCAACGAACACTGGTCGGGCGCCCACATTCAGGACGCTGTTGGGCATGCCGCTGTAGCCGAAAGCGGGGACCAGCACTTCATCGCCTGGCCCGATGCCAAGTGCGCGGAGTGCAATCTCAATGGCAATCGCACCAGAGGACACGCCGACGCCGAATGAACGGCGCGTTCGTTCTGCAACCAGTTGCTCAAACTCAAGGAGGCATGGCCCCACGCTGAGTGTGCCGCGCCGCAAGGTGTCAACCACCAACTCGATGTCGGATTCAAGGATCTCGGGGCGGTTGAGCGGAATGACGGGATTAGAAGCAGGGTGGGGCATGGGAACTCTTATCAAGCAAAGTAATTACTGAGGTGCAGTCACTGTGGGTGCTGGCGCGGACGGCGCCGAGACTTTCTCTCCCGCAATGCGCGTGATCAGTTCTTCGGTCTTCTTGCAAGCGCGGGCATAGAACCAAGCGGCTTGCAGGGTTCGCAAAGCGTCAAGATCACCACCACCGGCGGCGGCTCGACCGAGCACATCCAGGTCATTGGTGGAAAGCGGAGCGCCGGCACGCGCGATGATCAGAACGGCCAGTCCTTCGCCGGCGCGTGGCAGTGAGCCACGACGCGCGCGGGCAATGTCCGCTCCGGCAGCAACACAACTGTCGTTCACGCCGGTCATGGCAGCAACAACCAGGTTCGGGTCATCCTTGACGCGTTCCACTAGGGCGGCCACTGTGGCCGGGTCGCTCTTCATGAGTTCGCGCGCCAGCCCGGACACCAAGACCGAGGTGGGACGATTTGCTGGATCGGGATCATCCATGCGTGCCAGCAGATGCTTCCAGACAAGGGCGGACGATTCCGGTGGAAGTTCGGAGGCGCGGATCAGTGCCCACTCGGCGCTGAGTGGATGTCCGGCATCAAGAAGTTTGATAAGCGCCGCAACCGGATCTTTGCCGCCACTGATGGCCGCGCCGGTGTCCGCCATTGCGTCCAACACTTGATTGCCGTTGCGGATGGCATCGAACGCTGTTGGTGGAATGCCGCGGTCTGACGATGCCAACAACTGCAAGCCGGCGCGGACCAGTGCCGTTTGGGAACGGTTGGCGGCCACGTAATCTTGCCAGGCAGCCACGCCAGCAGGCGTATCGATGCGGAGCGCCATGCCGATGGCACCAATACGAGTATCGATCGTGAATGGCTCGGTACTTGCCAGTTCCAGGAGCGGCGCTGCGGCGCTCTTGAGTTCAAAGATCATGGAAGCTTCGACGAGCGCACGCATCGTGCCATTGCGATCAGCAGGCGGCAACGCCAAGAGGCGTGCTTTGAATGCTTCCCACGGCGCAGGGTCGCTGGGATTTTTTGCGCTTCCTTCGCTCAGTAAGAGTGCTGCGAATCCCGCGGCAACCGGATCGTTGTTGGCAATCAACGCTCGAACCGGCGCTGCGTCCCACTCGTCGTTGCGGCGGTTGATCTCAGCGATCAGCGACAGCAGCGCGGCATCAGGAAAGTTGCCCTGTGCCAAGAGCACCGCGACTGGGGAAACGCGAAGGATGCCAGTAATGTTGGCTTCGCGAATGATGGCCGCGCGCTCGTCACGGGCGGTGATGTCAGCCATCAACGCGGGATCGAGGCCCTTCTTACTGATGAGCGCCGCACCAAGGACGCCGTAGACGCGCGGTCCGGCGCGCCGGTTGCGCACCATGGCACGAAAGAGCGCCTCCGTGCCCGGGTCATTGGTTCCGGCGATGCCAGCAACGTAACTACCGGTAGCGGGATCGGTGCCCGTGAGCGAGTTCTCCAAGATGTCAATCGCCGCCTTGGAGAGATCGACCTTCTCATAGAACTGGGCGGATGCAGGGGCGACGCACAGGATCGCCGTGATCACCATGCCCGCCATGCGCCGGACGTGGTGGAAGGGCTCAGTCAGCAACATACAGAGAAGTCTATCGCGCCGCCCGGCCGCGGCGCTCGACACCGCGGCGCACGGTTTCCACCAATTCACGAATACTGCGGACCCCGGGGGTGTTCTCATCGGGTGGCAATTCATCGCCACGGTCGAGCATGTCCCGAACCCGTCGCGCGGCGGCGTGGGCGCTCGAGTGAGCGGTCCGACCAAGGTGGCGAGCAATCTCCGGGAAGCTGAGGGTGGTCATTTCGCGGGCGAGGTGGACCACCACTCCGCGGGCGAGCACCACACGGCGATGGCGACCGGTGGAAGCGAGATCGTCGCGGTTGACGCCCAGTTCATCGCAGGTGGCTTCAACAATCGCTGCAATGCGCGGGGGTACGCCGCGAATACCGGATTCGCCGATTCCCAGCGCCCGTTCCACGATGCTGAGTGTGGCGACGCCGCCCATGTCCTCCAGGAGGAGTGCGGCGGCGATGCGGGCGAGGGCGCCTTCAATCTCGCGGACGCTACCGATGGCGCGGTCGCTGACCGCGCGGGCTGCTGTTGGTTCAAGTGCGATGCCGCGTTCTTCCGCTAGGCGGAGTACCAACGCCTCGCGGGTATTGCGATCGGGCGCTTCCACCTGCACCACCATGCCGCCGAGCAAGCGACTGACCAAGGACTCACTGAACGCGCGGAGCGCGCGCGGATGCGCGTCGGTGACGATGGCGACGCGCGCACCGGCGAGCCCGATGGCGTCGATGGTGTGCAGGAATTCTGCTTGAGTGGCACCCTTGTTGGAAAGGAAGTGCACGTCATCAAGTGCAAGCAGGTCAAGTTTGCGCACGCGGGCGCGGAACGCTTCGATGTTGCCAGCGCGGACCGACTGAATGTAATCGTTGGTGAACTGCTCGCCGGTGGTGTAGCGAATGCGCTCATTGGGGAAGCGCGATCGGCGATCGGCGCACAGGCCTTGCAGCAAGTGCGTCTTTCCAACGCCGCAACCGCCGTGCAGGAGAATGCTGCGGATGCCGCCGAGGTTGTCCTCGGCAAGCCGGCGCGCGGCCTCGAACGCGATTCGATTTGAATCCCCAACCACAAAGTCTTCCAAGCGACGCCAACGCGGTTGATCGCGTCGGATGGCTGGAACAGTGGTGGCGACGGGCGCGGGAGCAATGCTCCCGGTCATCGGGGACTCGCTGCCAGCGGATTCGTCCAAGGCAACGATGCGGACGGTGAGCAGCCCCACGTCGGCGGCCACGCCGGCAAGTTCGTCACGGAAATTGCGTTCAACCCACTCGGCTGCGAAAGGGCTGGACGCATTGACCACCAATTCGGAACCGTTCAGCGTGAGGCACGACGGTTCGGCAAACCACATGCGGTACCGGGCTGCGCCGATGCGAGCGGCGAGTCGGCGTTCGATGGATGCGCTGCTGGGAGCCTCGCTGAGAAGCGTGGCGTCGGGCATTGCCTGGAGTTTGGAGGTCTGTACGGTGGCGGTCGACACGGTTCGGTGGATCCTGTCAGTGAGGGCGCGACGCGCAGTGATGACCGCGATGCGGCAACTATGGAAATAGCATGCTCCGATGGCGAATAAGCCACCGCTCCCTTGTCCGTACTGAACAAGGCAGTGCATGCCGACAGGATTTCAGGATCGTCCGTGTCCACTCCGTGCGGTCATCTCCGATGACTTGCACGGCGCTCAACACTCCGCTTACGCGGCGCTCCAGTGGTGATGGCGGGCGCTCATGGCCGCGCTGATTCCAGTGGGGCGCCACACAAGCGGCGCTGTTGAATGCTCCACATCCTGCGGAACACGGCGAAGGCTAGCCGGAATTTGCATTGATGCAAGGGGCAAGTGAATGTGATGTTTCATCACGCTTGCGTAAGTGCCGTAGTCCGTGGCAATTCCCTCGCAGAAACTAATTTCATCCACCGTATATGCAGCGCACTGCTTGCTGATTGTGGACAACCGTCGTCACTTGACAGGCGCTGGCGAAATCGCGTAGGGCGCGGGATGCGCGACGAATGCCTCGCGACGACGCAGCACGCAGAATCCGGCGTGCGTGTAGAGGGCAAGCGCGGGTGAATTTCGCGAGTCCACTGCAAGTGCGATATTTGGTTCCGGACGCTGTGCGGCGAGCGCCATTCCATGCGCCATCAGTGCGCTACCGAGACCACGACCGCGGGCTTGCGGTACTAAACCAAGGTAGATCACCTCAGTGGAATCAGTGGACGGTGACGGCGTAAGGAGCAGCGCGCCGACTGGGCGTTCGTTCTCAAAGGCAATGGTCCACAGTGATGCATCGTGTTCGCCGGCGGCAAGGTGGCCATCAACAATATCGGTGGGGGTGCGCAGCTCGGCAAGGCCGGGGCAATCAAGCGTGTCTTGGTAGGTCTCTGTGAGCAGCGCTTGAAGCATGGAGCGGTCGGCGGAGTTCCATGGCGCAAGGCGAAACGGAGCAGGTACGGGAATCGAGCGGACCTCACCCGTGTGAATGGGGCGCTCCATGTATTCAAGTGTGGCCAGATGACGCATGCCACCCGCCACCCAAGCGCTGGTGCGCAGGCTTTCGTTTGATGACGAAAGTGCCTGTACCAAACGGATCTGTGGAAGTTGGAAACTCGCTTGCAGGGTGGCGGTGATCAGGCTTCCCACTTGCGCCGCGTGCGGGTGGTCACGGGGCGCGGTCGACATGAGGAGCGCTGTGCGCCCGGGATGGGGTATCAGTAGGGTGGCAGCGACCAGTCGCTCATCCTGATGCGCTGTCCAGAGGTGCGTGAGGTCCACGCCTTGTGACGCGGCTCGGCGTTCGAAGGCGGGTGCAGAGGCCACCGTGGAGCCGAGGACCGAGGAAAGCGCGGCTGCGCGGTCGTCGGGACTGGCCTTGCTGAACAGCAACTCCGGGGGGGAGCTGTCACTTCCGCGAAAGAGTCGTCGAAAAGGCACATGATGAGCGTAACCGGGACGCCTTCCGAGCCGTAGAATCCCGACCATGTTTGCAGCCCCGAACGCCGTGATTCGTCCCCTCGCTTGCGCACTTGGTCTGGCCGTCTTAACGGTTGGGCTGATGGCCGTGCAGCCCGCCGCTGCACGCACCCCCAATGCAGCGCCGCCAGTGGTGCCGGATTCCAAGCTGATTCCCAAGGTTCGTGCGGCCACTGCGGATGATCTTGATTTCCGCCCCGGTGCGCTCTCCATCGTGACCGACACGCCAACCGGCGGACGCTTCTGGGTGTTCACGTACACGATTGCCAATAAGACTGGAAAGAGGCAGCGTTTCTCGCCTCGCTGTGACATGTTGATGGGTGACGGCGTGATCTTGACCGCCGGCAAGGATGTTCCGGT
>JBBAOD010000170.1:0-5947 GCA_040401635.1 Phycisphaerales bacterium | reverse complement strand
GAAACCAGTCATGGTGGGCCGCCAAATCTGCGGCCATATCGTGCACCGTTCGCCCGGCCAACGCTGGCGCGCCCGCAATCACCACACGCGTCGGCTCGCCTTCGGTGTGGCTGTCCACGATGGTGATTTCTATGGGCTCGCTCATTCGCGCAGGATAGGCAACCACGCCGTGCTTGCCCGGTAGGCTCTGCACTATGGATCGCCGATCATTCGTACACGCCGGACTCGCCGCCTCCACTGCCGCTGCGCTCGGCGGAATCAGTCAGGGCGCCGCGTCCGTTTCGGTTCATGCACCCGCCGCGCCTGCGCAAGAGCAACCTCCGGCACGCCGCGGTCGCATTCGACAGAGCATGTGTGCGTGGTGCTTTGGCGGCATGAGCCTCGATGAACTGTGTGAAATGGCGAAGGACGTGGGCATTGGTTCAGTGGAGTTACTCTCCGAAGATCAACTGCGTGTTCCAGCCAAGCACGGCATCACCTGCGCGGTTGCCAATGGACCGGGCGGTATCACCAAGGGTTGGAACCGCCTTGAGAATCACGACGAGTTAGTCGCCAAGAGCGAAGCGCTCCTGCCCAAAGTTGCCGCCGCCGGAATTCCGCAAATGATCGTCTTCAGTGGCAATCGCGCCGGATTGCCGGATGCAGAAGGACTCAAGAACTGCGCGATCGGACTGCGTCGTATCACACCACTTGCAGATAAATGCGGTGTCACTGTCATCATGGAACTGCTCAACTCCAAGGTTGACCATGGCGACTACATGTGCGACCGCACCGCGTGGGGCGTCGAACTCTGCAAGGCGGTCGGCAGTGATCGATTCAAACTGCTCTACGACATTTATCACATGCAGGTCATGGAGGGCGACGTCATTCGCACCATCCGTGACAATCACCAATACTTAGCGCACTAC
The DNA here is from genome assembly GCA_040401635.1 of Phycisphaerales bacterium. Classification (GTDB taxonomy): domain Bacteria; phylum Planctomycetota; class Phycisphaerae; order Phycisphaerales; family SM1A02; genus UBA966. The sequence goes on along the minus strand of JBBAOD010000170.1, from coordinate 5,039 downwards.
CACACCGCCGGCAATCCAGGCCGCAGCAACCTTGATGACACTCAGGAACTCAATTACAAGGGGATCACGGAAGCCATCGTTGCCACCGGCTTCAAGGGCTGGTTAGCTCAGGAATTCATGCCCCGCGGCGATGCCCGCACTGCTCTCGCGGCGGCGGTTCGCATCTGCGACGTCTGAACCCCGGTATCCTTACCCGCTTCGCACCCCCTGCACAAAGCACACACCGATGCCCAACCCAGATTCAACCGGATACAACGAAGCAGACCGCCAATTCCACGAGAAGGATCAGCAAATCCTGCAGTCCATGCGTGCCGGGCTTGATGCCCGCCGCGCCGCAGCGCAAGCCAGCGCCCAGAAGGCCGCACACTGGATGTGCTGCCCCAAGTGCGGCAACAAGATGAAGGAAGTTCCGCTCGGTGGCGTACTTGTTGATCAATGCACCAGCTGCGGCGGCGTGTACTTCGATGCCGGTGAATTCCAAGCCATGGCAAAACACCAACGCACCACCTCACCCATGCTTGAGAAACTCTTCTCGTGGATGCCATCATGGGGCGTTGGCGCCGATTCACGGGCATCGTGATCGCACGGCCACCGCTTGACGCACCGTGCTACTGCTCGTGAGCATGGACTGAAAGTAAAAACACATCAGCCCGCCGAAGATGGCGGGCTGATGGACTTTTTAACTCGGTACGGCTCAGAAGCGACCAGTGGTGTTCACCGTGTCGTACGGCGTACCGCCTGGCATCTCCATCAACCAGAAGCGGCTCCACTCGTCAGCGAGTGCCCGGAAGTTCTGGTTGTAGATCATCGAGTCATTCTGACGGCGACGATCCCATGACTCAAACTGGCCATTGAGGTCCGGCGTCGGATTGCTGGCGATGCTGTCGAAGGAGATCAAATAGGCATCGTTACAGGTCTGGTCAAGCTCGGCGACCTTCTTAGCGGTCTCTGGCGAGAGCGGCTGATTCGAGTTCTTGTCTGATCCCTGCTCGAGGGCAACCAACTGCCGCTGCTGGGTCAATGAGTTGCGGAGCGCATGCGGCAAGGCCTCCACGCGGGAATCACTTTCGCTAAGCGTGTACCAATGCTCGCTGGGGAGCTTCTCGGTGCGATACAGCTCCGTGGGCTGGGGCGCGTAGCAGCCCCCCACGACCATGACGGTCATCATGGCTGACATCAAGGCCGGCGCTGCAATGAGCTTGGCGGCGGACAGGGTGACTTTCAAGGCGGAGTGCTTGCTCGACATCTTCATACTGATTCCTCTGCGTTCGACCCGCGAACCGATCTACCGGAGCGGGATTGGCAGAATAGCCGAACCCGATTCTGGCGGTTGGATCAGGCATTCCTACGGCGCCCGGCAACCGCCGGATCCCGCAAATATGCCGAGAAATACTGCCGTCGGCATCAGATTTCAATAACTTCAAAGCGCTTGGGCTGGGTCACCGAACAGCCACCGATACCGGTCAATGCCTGGGCAAGCACACCCCGCTGGCGATCCTCACCATGGGTGAGCACCACCCGTGGCGCGGCAGGCTTTTTGGACGTCCCCATGAACCATTCGATCAAACCCCCCTGTCCGGCATGCGCGCTGAGCCCGCCGACGGTGCGAACGTCAGCCCGTACCACCACGTCCTCGCGGAAGATCCGGACCGTCTTGGCGCCATCGACCAGTTTCCGACCAAGCGACCCGTCGCCCATGAAACTGGTGAGTAGCACCTGCACCCCGCGACGCCAAAGATTGTGACGCAGGTGATGCAAGATGCGACCACCATCACACATGCCGCTTCCAGCGATCACAATAGAGGGCTCCCAACTCTCATTCAAATCGCGACTCTGCTGCGGCGTCACACACAAGTTCACATTTGCAAATTCGCGCCGGGCTTGTCCACTACGCGCCAGCCCGCGCGACTCATCGTCAAAGTCGTCTGGAAACTTGCTGTAGATCTCAGTGGCGCGGATGGCCATCGGGCTGTCAAGGTAAACGGGGACCACTGGCGAGCGACCATCGCGAGCAATCTCTGCAAGTACATGCAACAACAATTGCGCGCGACCAACTGCGAAGCTTGGTACCAGCACCTTGCGCTTCTGCCATGCGCTCTGCTCAAGAATCGCTCGCAATTCTGCAAACGTCTCCTCGGCTGGTCGATGGTTGCGATCGCCATACGTGGACTCCAAGAACACCAAATCGGCGGGCGGACACGGCACGGGATCACGAAGAATTGGCATGCACTTCTGACCAACATCACCAGAGAACACCACGGTCTTGGTGGTGCCGCCTTCAGTGACGCGGAGTTCAACACTTGCAGACCCAAGGATGTGTCCGGCATCTTGAAAGCGCGCGGTGATGCCATCCGCCACTTCAATCCATTGTTCGTAATCATGGCCGCGCATGCGCGAAACGATCGCGTCCACTTCGGCGGTCCCGTACAGCGCCACTGCGTCTGCCGTTGCCCCGGTCCGTTCTTTCCAGCGGTTTTCGCGGGCAGCGTCGCCCTCTTGGATCTTGGCAGAATCACGCAAGATCAATTCCGCCAACGCACAACTTGCATGCGTTGCGTGCACTGCACAGGCAAGACCAACCAGTAGCGGCAGCCGACCAACATGGTCAAGATGCGCATGCGTCAATACCACCGCATCAAGGCGAGCGGGAACCACCGGATCAATCTCGCGGTTCTTTTCGTCACCCGCGCCGCGACCCTGGAACATGCCAAAGTCAATGAGCACGTTGGCACGTGCGGTTTGCACCAAGTAACCACTACCAGTGACCTCGCCCGCGGCTCCAAGGATGGTGATCTGCATACAGTGAGGTTACGTCGCGGGCCAGCGCGCTGCAGCAATGACCGCGGCGCCGGGTCCGGATGAAACGCGCTGCCATCCCGCCGGGCGCTTGAATCGACGCTCAAACCCCGCAGCGATGCGTTCGCCGATCCCGGTTCGTGTCGCATCCGCCGTCACGATCACAGATCCGCCAAATCCAGCACCAGTGAGGCGCGCGCCGTACACCCCGCCGGCGGTGCCAATCGCACGCGCTTCATCAACGAGCGCGTCTAGCTCGGGCGTACTCACCGCAAAGTCATCGCGCAGGGATTGATGACTCTGCGCCATAAATAAACCAAAGAGTTCCATGTCGTCACGACGAAGTGCGTTGGCTGCCAATTGCACACGTTGGATTTCCCGCACTACGTGACGAGCGCGACGTTCAAAGAGTGCTGGCAACTTCAACGTGCGAAGTTTGGTTTCATCCAAGTCGCGCAACATGCCAACACCAGCGGCGCGTGCGGCGTCTTCCACTTCATGCCTGCGCTCCGCATACCGACCATCGGACAGCGAACGATGAACGCCAGAATCAAACACCAAGAGCGCCACACGCGAAGCTGGCGGAAACGGCACGAAACGCACATCAAGCGACCGACAATCGATGAGCATGGCATGATCAGCACGCCCGAGTGCGGAGGCCAAGGGGTCCAACATGCCGCACGGAACGCCGCCGAATTCCGACTCCGCCTCTTGACACATACGCGCCATAGGAATGCCGAAGAGCGGCGCAGAAAGCACCTCTGCCACAGCAGTTGCTAACGACACGGTGAGCGCCGCACTTGAACTGAGACCAGCGCCAAGCGGGACATCACTTGCAAACGACATCTCTAGCGGTGGCACGCGAACACCCTCGCGTGCGAATCCAGCTAATACACCAAGCGCTAGGTTGGACCACGCGGCAGCACCGGTCGCACGGGGCGCCGCAGACGCCGCGGCGGGATCCGGCAACTCCGCAAGCGATTGCAAATCATCGCTCCATGCGCGCCACCTGCCATCGTTTGACACGCGCACTGCAGAAACGCAGTCGCGGTCAATGGACATAGGAAGCACTAACCCATCAGAGTAATCCACATGCTCGCCAATGAGAGTGACGCGCCCCGGCGCCCGCGCCAAGACGGTCGGGCGGCCACCAAAGCGCCTCGCGAAGCTCTCAAGAGCGCGCACAGCAACCGGAACTTTAGTGGTAGCGGACATTCTGTGCAGGATACGCCGCGACCAACCGTTTCTTGCGCACATCACCCCATGCGCGGCTAAACTCATCGCCCCATGAAGGAACTGATCGCGGCACGCGGACTTCGTAAATCCTTTGGTTCATTCGAAGCGGTCCGAGGGATTGATCTCATCGTTCCCGCCGGGCAGGTGTTGGGATTCCTTGGGCCAAACGGCGCAGGAAAGAGCACCACCATGCGCATGCTCACCGGATTTCTTGAGCCCACGACCGGCACCGTCACCCTGGACGGCATTTCGCTTGCCGATGAGCCGATTGCTGCCAAGCGCACCTTTGGATACCTACCCGAAGGCGCGCCTGCCTACGGCGACATGCGCGTCGAAGAGTTCTTGAACTTCGTGGCACGTGCGCGCGGCTATATGGGTGCGGAAGCGCGGTCGCGCGTCGATCGCTCCATTGAACGCCTGCATTTAGAACCCTACCGCCGTCAATTGGTAGATACGCTTTCCAAGGGATACAAGCGACGCACCGGGCTGGCGCAAGCGATTCTGCATGACCCACCGATCTTGGTACTTGATGAACCGACCGACGGGCTTGATCCAAATCAGAAGCATGAAGTGCGTGAACTCATTCGTCGACTCGGCGACGACCGCGCCGTGGTGCTTTCCACCCACATTCTTGAAGAAGTAGAAGCAGTGTGCACGCGCGCCGTGATCATCAACGAAGGCCGCGTTGTCTTTGACGGCACCCCAAAGGCGCTTGATGCCAAGGCTGCCGCCAACGTCACCAGCAACCGACTCGATCATGTGTTCCGCATGCTCACCACCAGCGACATTGGTGGCGCCCCGCGCACAAAGGCAGCATCCCGATGAACTCCACTGCACGCATCGCAACCATCTTTCGCCGGGAATTTGCGGCGTATTTCACCAGCCCATTGGCAGGCATCTTTTTGGTGATCTACCTGTTCATGTCGGCAGTGCTCACGTTCCAAATGGGCGGCTTGTACGAACGCGGCCAAGCAGACCTGCGGCCGTTCTTCCAAGTGCAGCCGTGG
>JBBAOD010000169.1:0-5962 GCA_040401635.1 Phycisphaerales bacterium | reverse complement strand
CATCTGCGAGATATTCACGGACGTTGACGGCGTCTATACCGCTGATCCACGGCTGGTACCCAACGCGAGCAAGTTGCGACACATCAGTTATGAAGAGATGCTGGAACTAGCGTCCATGGGTGCCGCGGTCATGCATCCGCGCGCCGTGTTGTTTGGCGAAAAGTTCAGCGTCCCGATTCATGTTCGTCATAGCCAGAAGCCGGATTTGGGCACGCTGATTGTGCCCGAGGAGCAGATCATGGAAGACATTGTTGTTGTTGGTTGCGCACTCAAGCAAGACCTTGGGCGCATCAGTCTCAAGGCGTTGCCACGTACCCCGGGGATTCAGGCGCAGATCTTTGAACCGATCTCCGCAGCGAACATCAGCGTGGATGACATCGTGCAGACGGAGTTTGGCGACACCACGACCATTGCATTCACCGTGGAGCATGGGGACATTGCGGATGTGAAGTCCATTTGCCAGGCGCTGATCGTTCAGTTGGGGCGCGGGGACATTGACGTCGAGGTGGGTCTGGCCAAGATCAGCGCGGTTGGGACCGGCATGAAGAGTCACTCCGGAGTAGCCAGTCGGATGTTCCGAGCGCTTGGGGAGGCAGGGATCGCCATTCACAACATCACCACCAGTGAGATCAAGATCAGCTGCATCGTTGATCGCCAGCACGGCGAGCGCGGGCTGCAGTTGGTGCACGACTCGTTCGGACTGTCGGCGGGTGACGGTGCCAATTCACCGATGCAATCCACGGGACGGGGTCGCCGTTGACGGGCGCCTGGATGTCCGGAACCGGTTCGGGATTGATGGATGAGCGGCCGGGCAAATCGCCTCCGCAGCCAAGAAACCCCGGAGGGGGCCCCCCTCGGCGCTTCCTAGGATATAGAATTTAACGTAACAGCCATTATGGGACTTTGTCGACGAAGCGAGAATCGGCTCCCCCGGAGTTTGGACAGACCATGACTGTGCGGAAACCAACCCCAGCTACGCCATCTGCCGCCCGCATTGTGGCTCCGCCGTGCGCGCAGTTCCGTCGTCACCTCCGTGGCGTCGGACTGAAATACACCACCGAGCGCGCCGACATCCTGGATGCTGCCAGTGGCTTTGAACATCCCTTCGATGCCGAAGCCCTGATGGCGGTTCTTGATCGCCGCGCTCGCACTGTTTCCAAAGCCACCGCATACCGAACCCTGAAGTTGCTGGTTGACGCTGGCATCTTGGTTGAACGCTTGCACGCCCGTGACTCGGTTCGTTATGAGTTTGCACCTGGCGGCCATAACGGTCAGTCAGGGCTTGCCACTCAGATTGAGATTCGTCATCCGGACGGAACCCGTACGGTGACCTCGGATCCACGGATCGATGCACTGGTGTTGGAACTGTGCCAGACCGCCGGTGTCCAGGCACGCAAGCGCACGTTGCTTATTGACTGCGGTTCTTGAGAGACCTGACAGCCCGGCGTCTGCGCAACCCACTAACGATCTGAATCCGGGCGCCGATGCGGGATGCCACCGGACAAGTCATCCTCTTCGAGCGGTCGGCTGATTGAGTAGTCGCCGCGGAACCACCGCTCAAGATCTGCCAATCGGCAGCGCTTGCTGCAGAAACGGCCATCACTCCCTTGACCAAGCGGAGCTCCGCACGTTCGGCAATCAACGGCCGCAACGCTTGGTCGCACCCACTCAATTTCAATCTCGCGCACATCTTCGCCGGCGTGGCGCAGGCGCACGTCGATCCGAACTTCCGGCAACACCGCTGCGATACGCGACGGCCACTCGATGGCAATGATGGCGTCACCTTGTGCAAGCAATTCATCCCAGCCGATCGATGCCAGGTCTTCCGATGAACGGATTCGATACGCATCAATGTGCACCAACAACCCAGAGTCACACAGGTGTCGGTGCTCAATGACAAACGTTGGGCTGGAAATGGCGTGCGCATCAGCTCCGAGCCCGCGCGCCAGGCCACGAACGAAACATGTCTTGCCAGCGCCGAGGTCGCCTTCCAGCGTGATCACCGTTCCCGGCGCAACGCGCATCGAGAGCGCTGACGCAATGCGTTCGGTTTCTTCGGGGCTGGAAGTACGGCGAATTTCAATGGTCATGACGTGATCCTCATTGTCCATGTTCCCAGCCGAGGGCGGAAATATCGTGTTCTTCAGTTCCGACGCGCACCGCGACACGCGCTCCGCCCGATTCTTGGAAGCGACCGACCACCGTTACCGGCGTACCCGCAACCGAAGCGGGCGGCTCGCCCGAGCATGCAAACGCAAGTTCATAGTCCTCCCCGGTACTGACAGCGGCTTGCCACCCTGCTCCATCTGCACACGGCAATTGCGCGGCATTGATACGAACCGCCACATCAGAAGCGGTTGCTAGGTGCCCGGCATCACGTGCGAGCCCGTCAGAAATATCGATCATGGCATGCAGACGATCACCCAGCGCCTCAACCAAGGCAAGCGCCTCAGCAACGCGCGGCGTGAAGGAGAGGTGCCGGCCCGATCCGTTTGCGTGCCATCCATCACCAAGTGTTCCGGTCACACAGAGGAGGTCGCCCACTTGTGCACCGTTGCGGGTCACCACGCGACCGGTTGGTCCGGGTTCTGCAAGTACCGAAACGGAAACCACCAGCGCACCGTCTGCTGCGGCGTGGGTGCCGATATCACCACCAACCACTGGGCACTGAAATGCGAGTGCGGCAGCGCGCAGTCCGTCTGCCAACGCGCGCACTTCATGATCCGGCATGGACGCAGGAAGCGCCACCGTTGCCACGGCACACGCAGGAACCCCTGCCATCGCAGCAATATCGCTGATGTTGCGCGCCAGCGCCTTGCGGGCGACCAGATCCATGGGTGTTCCAATCGTAAAATGCCGACCAGCAATCACTTGGTCTGCGGCAACCAATACGCGACGTCCGGCGAGTTTCACCAGCGCCATGTCATCGCCCGGCGGCACCAACACCTCAGCTCCGCCGCACGCAGCAAGTTCTGCATTGTGCTTACAAATCTCAGCGATGAGCTCTGACTCACGCATGATGACTGCCTGCAGTGCTAAGAATGAAAAGGAGCGCCTCGGCAGTTCGTTCAGTGGCTCCTTGATGCGCGATCACTACTTCACGAGCAGTGAGACCGAGCCGGGTACGTTCAGTTGGATCATCGACCAGGCGTCGAATGGTGGAGAACAACTGTGATTGATCGATGCGGACCATGGCATTGGCCAACTGCAATGCCTCTGCAGAATCTTTGAAGTCTTGCATGCGCGGACCAGCAATGATGGCCTTGCCGAGCGCCGCTGGCTCCATGGGGTCGGACCCATACAGCGTGCCGAACGTGCGACCAATGACCACGACATCAGCCAATGAATACGCCTTGCGAAGTTCACCGATCGTGTCCAGTAGAAAGAGGCCCGTGGTGCTGCCAGGCGTGCGCGCAGATCGGCGCGAACAACCCTTCAACTCAGCTGCGGCAGCGTCAAACCACTCAGGCTTTCGTGGGGCGCACAGCAATTGCACGCCCTTTGGAATGGCCTCGCGAAGCAGTCGGTGTTCCTCAGGCGCTGTCGATCCGGCAACAACTAACGGCTTGGAGCGATCGATCCCCATCGCCTCTGCAAAGTCGGCAGCGCCAGGAACTTCATCCGCCACCTGCGCGGTATCCCACTTCATGGTGCCCGTGACAAACGCACAGTTTTCATGCAAGCCCAGTCCAACGAAGCGCGCGGCGTACTCTTGGTTCTGCGCGAACACTGCGTGCAGTGATCGAAACGATGACACCACCACCCACCGAGCCTTCAGGTAACGGCTGAAACTACGCGCCGACAATCGCCCATTCACCACCACCACCGGAACGTGGCGCGCTACACATGCGGCAACGAAATTCGGCCACACTTCCAATTCGCAAAGCGCCACTACGTCGGGGCGCACGCGATCAAGGAACCGCCCCACCATCCAACTTGCGTCGAAGGGATATCGAACCACGGTGTACTGCCCAAAAAGTTCCTGGGCGCGTGCAAAGCCCGTGTCGGTGGTGGCAGCAATGACGATGTCTGGCTTGGTGTGGTCGTTGGCCAACCGATCCACTAGCTGGCGAATGGCATTGACCTCGCCAACCGAAACTGCATGAATCAGAATGCGGCGACGTTCTGGCGTGGCCAATGCCGCGCCATGTCCGAAGCGCGCGCCCCAATCAGTGCGAAGTTTCCCGGTACGGTGCATCCGCCACGCCCAAATGGGGGCGGTCACAGTCATGGCGAACATATATGCGACATCACGCAACCGGCGCATCCCGGCAAGGATACGGTTCAGACCCGGTTCAGCAGGGGGTCGATATCATCCCTATACACATGTCCCACTGGCAGCAACTTACCGAATTCGTCGTACGGCTCCCGCATCGCGCGGGAGAGCTCGCTCGCTTGACTGCCCAGTTGCGGGCTGCCAAGGTGGAGATACTTTCCTACTACGGGCCCACGGAAGGTCGCTCGGCTGATGGGTTCCACATCATCCCGGCCGATGCCGAGCAATTCCGTGAGTTCGCCGCCAAGATCGGATTGGGTACCTGGGAAGAATCATGCTTCCACATCACCGGCGAGTACCGCGGCGGCGACTTAGTGGGCACCCTTGATGCCATTTCTCAGGAAGGCATCAACATCCAGTTCGTCAATGCATTTGAATCTGGCGGACAAATGGGGATTCTCATTTGGGTGGATGATGCGGATGTCGACCGACTGACGAAACTCTTGAGCGTGGTATGAACGGGGACGGTTGGCGCATCGGTGTCGATATTGGCGGCACCTTCGCTGACTGTGTTGGCATTGCCCCGGATGGAACGCGGCGCAGAATCAAGATCTTGACGGATGGACGGCTTCGAACGCTGGCAACACGCGTTGGAGTTTCCACGTCGACCGGGACGGCGCACCCTCAGTACGCCTTGACCGCTCTGCCCCCGTGGGCCGCACCAGCACTGATCGGAATGACCGCCGTGGCAGCGGATGGTTCGGAACGTGTGGTACTGGACGCGTACGGCGCGAACAACTGTTGTGTAGCCACCATTCCGTGGGGTGGTTCGCCTGCCGGACAGAATTCGCCGGGACGAGTTGAATCGCTTGCGGAAACTGATTCACCGTGCTTTGACTTGAAATCTGGCGAAGAAGCACCCGTACTCGCGGCGCGACTGATGTCCGGAACACCGCCCGGCATGCCGCTCGGTGCGCTTGAACTTCGCGTGGGTACCACACGCGGAACCAACGCGCTTCTGGAGGGCAATACCGATCCGGTCGCGGCATTCGTCAACGAAGGATTGGATGGATTGTTTGCCATCGGCACACAGCAGCGCTTGGGATTGTTTGACTTGGTACCACGATTGCCACCGACGGTTGTACGCGGTGTGTTCAGTGTGCGCGGTCGCCGAGGTGCGGACGGAAGTGTCACTATCGCGCTTGATGAAGCGCATGTTCGAAGCGAGGCTCGTCGCGCACGCGCTGCTGGATTTCGCCACGCAGCGGTGGCGTTGCTGCACGCGCCCCGCGCACCCCACGATGAACTGCAAGTAGCCACCATCTTGCATGAAGAAGGATTCGAACGCGTTGCGACGAGTTCCGGTGTGGCCAGCATTCCCATCCTGTTAGCACGTGCACAAACCGCCGCGGTTGATGCCGCACTCAGTAGCGCGGTGCACGGCCTGTTTGCACGGATCGCAGCGGCGCTACCGCGAGCACATATGTACGCCGCAAGCAGTGCAGGCGGCGTGTCGGATATTACGAATTATCGCCCGAAAGACAGCCTTCTCAGTGGGCCAGCGATGGGGTGCGCCGCGGCACGCACAGCGCTGGCACTTGCTGGAGTGGAGCAAGCAATCACCTTTGACATGGGCGGTACCAGTACGGACGTTGCGCGTGTGGATCGATCCGGGATTGCCATGCGTGGAACATCCACCGTATCGGGCATCACCATTACCAGCACTGCCATTGATGTGCACAGCGT
>JBBAOD010000168.1:0-5974 GCA_040401635.1 Phycisphaerales bacterium | reverse complement strand
AAGGGCGCGGCTGGACAAGCTGTTCAATGCCTGAACCTGCGATTTGGTTTCGATGAAACAACCGCCCTCGGCATCGCGCGCCGCACGCACGCGCTCGCCAATGAGGTGATGTCCTAATGCGCCCCGCACCACTGGTGGTCAAACTTGGGGGCGCGCTGCTCGATGATGCCGCGCAGTTCCCACAGGTATTCGACGCCCTCGCTCGCATGCACCAACTGCATGCGGGTGGCTTGGTGATTGTGCACGGCGGTGGCAAAGCAGTCGATCGCCAGCTCGAACGCGTCGGTCTGCACACCGAACGTCGCGAAGGTATCCGCATCACTCCGCCCGAAGCAGTTGAACAAGTCACCGCTGTCCTTGCGGGCGCCATGAACACACAGCTCCTTGGGTTGCTCCTTTCGCGCGGAGTCTCCGCCGTTGGGCTCACACTCTCGGATGGGCATCTGTCCCGCGCCATCAAAACGCAGCGATTCACGTTCGACCCCGGCCGCGTTGGAGAACTTGTCGGCGGCGACGGCGCGCTCGTTCATCACTTGCTTTCAGGGGGATTCTTGCCAGTCCTCTCCTCGATCGCCGTCTGCGAGGCAGGTGGATTCCTCAACGTCAATGCCGACGATGCCGCCGCGCAACTCGCCGGGATTTTGCACGCGCAAGGCCTGCTGCTCCTCACCGATGTTCCCGGCGTCAAAGATGCGAACGGCCAGGTGATTGCCGAGCTCACCGCGTCAGCTGCCGAAACCCTCATCGCTGACGGCACCGTGACTGGCGGCATGATCGCCAAAGTACGCGGCGCCCTTGATGCGGCACAGCGAGCCGGCGTTCCCGTTGTCATCGCATCGTGGTGCGACCCAGCAGCACTCGAGGCCCTTGCCACGGGCGCTGCGATCGGTACCCGCGTGCTGCCAAGCGCATCGGTCACGTCTGCCACCTCTGCCACGTTCGCCACACCGAACAACAGTTCGACCACGCCAGCAACGCTCGCCGCACTCACCGGAGCAACTCACTCATGAATTCGTTCCAACCCATCGGCAGCAAAGACCTCTTGCGCTTGAGCGATCTTGCACAACACGAGATCCTTGACATCCTCGCTACGGCTGCGGAATTCAAACGTAACCCCGCGCGCGTTGCCGGCGCCATGTCCGGCAGGAGCGTGTGCATGCTCTTTGAGAAGCCATCGCTGCGAACGCGCATGAGTTTCGAAGTTGGAGTGTTTCGCATGGGGGGTCAAGCCATTTACCTTGACCACCGCGAAGCACCGCTCGGCACCCGCGAAACCATCAGCGATTACGGCAAAAACCTGGAGCGCTGGTGCCATGCCATCGTGGCGCGCGTGCACTCTCACTCCACAGTGGTTGGCCTTGCGGCAGCCACGCGTGTTCCAGTCATCAACACACTGTGCGACATGCACCATCCCTGCCAGGCGCTCGCTGACCTGCAGACGCTTGTCGAACGCAGCTTTCATCTCAATCACTCGCGACTCGCGTGGGTGGGCGACGGCAACAACGTCTGCCATTCGCTCATTGAGGCGGCATCCATCCTCGGCTTTGGAATCACGGTGGTCACGCCCAAGGGCTTCGAGCCCGATAGCACCGTCGTCAGTCAGTGCGTTGCTCGCAGCATGCGCACCGGCGCGCGGATCGAGATCACCAACGACATCGGTGCCATTCAGGGCGCGTTCGTTGTCTACACCGACACTTGGACCAGCATGGGCCAGGCAGAAAGTACCGTAAAAAATAGCGCGTTCGAAACGTATCGAGTTGATCGTGAAGTCATGGCCATCGCTGGACCAAAATCACTTTTCATGCACTGCCTTCCCGCGCATCGCGGCGAAGAAGTCACCGATGAGGTCATGGACTCCGCTAACTCGGTGGTCTTTGATCAAGCTGAAAATCGCATGCACGCGCAGAATGCGTTGCTCTGTCACCTGCTTTCGCCCAAGTCATCGCTGAGTAAGAGCGATGATTTCAACACTGCGCATGGGCGCCACCCCACTCCTGCACTTCAGTAACTGAATAACGCTATCCATTCACGCACCTATTTCCCCACGAACAACACCATGAACAACAACACCAACAACTCCCCCGCTGTCAACACCCCAAAGAAAGTCTGCGTCGCCTACTCCGGCGGACTCGACACCTCATGCATCATTCCGTGGCTTCGTGAAACCTACGGCTGCACAGTGGTTGCGTGCGTTGCAGATGTCGGCCAAGGCCAACGCGAACTCGACGGCATCGGCGAGAAGGCAACCAAGACCGGCGCTTCCGAGTGCATCATCGTTGACCTCAAGGAGACATTCCTCCGTGAGTTTGCATTCCCAATGGCAATCGCTGGATCGGTGTACGAGAATCGCTACCTGATGGGCACATCGATCGCCCGCCCAATCATCGCCCGCGCGCAGGTCGAAGTGGCGCTTGCCACTGGTTCCGACGCACTCTGCCACGGCTGCACCGGTAAGGGAAACGATCAAGTTCGTTTCGAAAGCACCTACGCCGCGCTGGCACCGCAATTGCGAGTGATCAGCCCGTGGCGCATCTGGGATCTGAAGAGCCGTGAGGCCATGCTGACCTACCTCAAGGCGCGCAACATCACCACCACCGCCAGCGCTGAAAAGATTTACAGCCGCGACGCAAACATCTGGCACATCAGCCACGAGGGCGGCGAACTGGAAGACCCGTGGAATGCCCCACCGGAAGACGTCTGGATGATCACCACCAGTCCAAAGGATGCGCCGGACCGTCACGAAGACGTTGCCATCGTCTTCAAGAAGGGCTATCCCGTCAGCGTGAATGGCAAGGAACTGGATGCAGTGGCGCTTCTGACTGAACTCAACGCCATCGGCGCGCGCAACGGCGTCGGTCGCATTGATATCTGCGAGAATCGCTTGGTTGGCATGAAGAGCCGCGGTGTCTACGAGACCCCGGGCGGCACCATTCTCATGGAAGCGCTGCGTGGACTTGAACAACTGGTGCTCGACCGCGAGACGCTCCATTACCGCGAGCGCATGGCGCTTGAGTTTGCCAAGGTGATCTACAACGGCACCTGGTTCAGCCCCCTCCGCGAGGCGATGTGGGCTGGCTTTGAGTCGATCGCCCAAGTCATGGACGGCGAAGTAGTGGTGCGTTGCTACAAGGGCCACGCCGAAGCTGCCAAGCGTCGATCACCGAACAGTCTGTTCCATCACGGCTTCGCCACCTTCGGCGAAGACGAGGTCTATGACCACAAGCACAGCGAAGGCTTCATCCGCCTGTTCAGCCTGCCCATGCGCATTCGCGCCCTCTTGGGCTTGAGCGCTGATGCAAAGGCCGCAAACGTCGAAGCCGCGCAATTGGCAACGGCACACGGTCTCGGCGGTGCCGCCACCGCAACGACCACCGCTCCAGCAGTCAATGGCGGCGGCTGCTGCGGCGGAAAGGGAAACTGCTCATGACCACCGCCATCTGGGCAGGACGCCTTGAAGGCCAGGCGGACGCACTGTTCCGCCAGTTCAACGACAGCCTTCCCTTCGATCAGTTGCTCATTCGTGAGGACATCGAAGGAAGCATCGCGTGGAGCAAGGCGCTCATTCGCGCCGGCGTGCTCACGGTTACCGAGCAGCGGTCCATCGAGCACGCGCTCGGCGAAATTCTGGCCGCATGGCATGAGGATCCCACCATCCTGACCCAAGCCGAGGATGAGGACATTCATTCGTGGGTGGAACGACAACTGGTCATGCGCGTTGGAGACCTGGGTAAGAAGTTGCACACCGGACGGAGTCGCAACGATCAAGTTGCCACTGATCTCCGCCTGTGGACTGCACGTCAACTCAAGTTGCGTCAAGCCGAGGTCAAGGCTGTCATTACTGCCTTGGTCGACCTGGCCGAACGCGAGAAGGACACCGCATTCCCGGGCTACACACACCTACAACATGCGCAGCCGATTCTCTTTGCGCATTGGTGTCTGGCATACGTGGAAATGCTGCGCCGGGATTCCGAACGCCTCGGCGACGCTCTCAAGCGCGTACGTGTTTCCCCGCTTGGTTCCGGTGCGCTTGCTGGCACTGCCTATCCCATTGACCGTGCCGTATTGGCCAAAGACTTGGGCTTCCGCAGCGCGACTGCCAATTCATTGGATGCAGTGAGCGACCGTGATTTCGTGGTGGAATCGCTCTCCGCCTGCACCCTGTGCGCGCTGCACCTTTCGCGCATGGCTGAGGATTTGATTTTCTACTCAACCAGCGAAGCGAAACTTGTAGAACTTCCGGATGCGTTCACCAGCGGCTCCAGTCTGATGCCGCAGAAGAAGAATCCCGATGCGTGCGAACTCATTCGTGGAAAGAGTGGTCGTGCGGTTGGCAATCTTGTCACGCTGCTCGTGACGCTCAAGGGTCTCCCGCTTGCATACAACAAGGATCTGCAGGAAGACAAGGAGCCGCTCTTCGACAGCATGCGGCACCTCAGTCTGTGCCTGCGCATCCTGCCACCCATGCTCGCTGGCCTGGTGATTGATCGCGACCGCGCCCTCTTGGCGGCCGCTGATGGATACACCAACGCCACGGACTTGGCGGACTACCTGGTCCGCCTCGGCGTTCCATTCCGAGATGCGCACCACCAAGTGGGTCGACTGGTGCGGACTGCCATCGCGCAAGATCGTTCGTTGGAAGAACTGTCGCTGGAGACCATTCGCGAACAAGCTCCTCAGGCAAATCAGGACGTCTTCACGCAACTGACCGTTGAATCAACGCTCGAGAAGCGCTCTGTTGAAGGTGGCACTTCGTTGAGCGCCGTTGAAGACGCCATCATGCGTGTGCGTCGCATGTTGCGCGAACGCGCGATTCCTGACCAGATTGCGGGTGAAGTTGAGTTCCGCCAAGCGCGGGCTGATGATCTTGACGCCATTTCCTGGCTCGTTGATCATTGGGCCGAGCACGGTGAAAATCTTCCACGCAGCCGCGAAGACATCATGAAGGCAATTCTTGATTTCGGCGTTGCTGTACTTGATGGCAAAGTGGTCGGTTGCGCAGCACTGTGGATTTACACGCCGCAACTTGCCGAAATCCGCTCCCTCGGCGTTCACCCAGATTCGCAGGGTCGCGGAGTTGGCCAAGGCCTCGTCCGCTACTTCCTGCAACTTGCTGGACAGCTGCACATTCCCAAAGTGTTCGTCCTCACGCGCGCACCGGTCTTCTTTGAGAAGGCTGGCTTCCGACAAGTGAGCGTGAACAGTCTCCCCGAGAAGGTTCTCAAAGATTGCTCTGCATGCCCCAAGCGCGAACAATGCGATGAGATTGCGTTGATCCACGATATCGCCCCAAACGGAATTGGATCGCGGTGATGACCAGCATTGCGCCAACGATGGTGAGTGACGCATCGCATGGTCCGGCGGGCGCAGCCCCACTGCTTCCGCTTGGCTTTATGGCCAGCGCAGCCAGTGCTGCGATCAAGAAGCCCGGGCGCATGGACATGGGCATGATCCGCTGCCCAGCGGGTGCAACGCTCGCAGCCATGTACACCACCAACCAAGTGTGCGCGGCTCCGGTGCAGTTAGACCGGCGCCACCTGCGCGAAAGCCGCGGCCACTGCAGCGCTATTCTCGTCAATTCAGGCTGTGCTAACGCAGCAACCGGTGATCGTGGCATGGCGAACGCTGTTGAGATTGCCGATGCCGTGGCACGCGCCTGCGACATCGCATCGATTGCCGTGCAACACAACTCCACCGGCGTGATCGGCGTGCAACTGCCGCTCGACCGGATGATTCCACAGATTGCGCCGATGGCGGCGCGCGCTGCGCATGGCAGCATTGAGGAATTTGCGCGGGCCATCATGACCACGGACACGTATCCAAAGTGGTCGTCACGTACTGTGACTCACCAAGGACGAAGCTGCACGGTGGTGGGATGCGCCAAAGGCGCAGGCATGATTCACCCCAATATGGCGACCATGTTCAGTGTCATCGCTGCTGATGCATCATTGGGGCCATCAGATATTGACGGCGATCG